>JAJZPZ010000059.1 GCA_021847795.1 Nitrospirota bacterium | reverse complement strand
AATTTCTTTTCCGCAACAGAAACTAGCTAGTCCCCATCCTCCTCTGTTGCCTGTTTTATTCAAAAAGCATACAATCAGAAATATGGACACACTTCATGCCTTTTTCCTGAGCATTATTCCCATAATGGTTGCCATAGACGCGCCCGGGGTGCTGCCCATATACAGTGCAATGACCGAGGACATGGCAGAGCAGGACAAAAAGCGGATAGCCCGGCAGTCCGTCATTACCGCCTTCATCATAACTACCATTTTTATTTTCCTGGGGGCGGCGGCTTTCAAGGCCCTGGGAATCCTCGTGGAGGATTTTATGATTGCCGGGGGGATTCTCCTGCTGGTGATCTCCATCAACGATATGCTGCATACAGGGACCACAAGGATGTCCGTCTCCACTACCATGGGAGTAGTCCCCTTCGGCACCCCGCTCCTGGCAGGGCCCGCAACAATGACCACAAGCCTGGTGCTCGTAGGGAATTACGGATACCTGCCCGTCATACTGTCCCTGGTATTAAACCTGCTTTTAGCGTGGCTGATATTTGATAAGGCGGACGCGATCATCAGGCGCATAGGAATAAACGGCACACGGGGAGCTGCGCGCGTGGCCCTGCTGCTCCTGGCTGCAATAGCGGTGAAAATGATCCGGATGGGAATAACGGGAGTGATTAAGGGTTATATACCCTAAACCGCGGGCAGGACCTTCTGTATGCCCCATGCAAAGACAATGCACGCAGGCAAAGTCAGCACCCAGGCCATCACGATCTTTCCCGCAATACCCCACCTTACCGCGGAAAGCCTCTTGGTGGCCCCCACGCCCATAATAGCGGTTGATATGACATGGGTCGTACTCACCGGCATCCCGAAATGGCTTGCCCCGAGAATGATCAGTGTGGAGGAGGTTTCGGCTGCAAAACCGTGAATGGGCTCAAGCTTGAGCATTTTGGAACCGAGGGTTTTGGTGATCTTCCAGCCCCCGAAAAGCGGGGACACGAGCAGGGACATCAGGATTTTTAAAATCCCGGCGATATTCATGCCTCCTGCAAGGACAACGGCAACGGTAGGCGAGAACACCTTTGTCGATACCACCGTTGCAATGGCGTTGGCACAGTCATGCCATCCGTTGCTGATATCGAAGAGCACTGCCAGGACAATGATGATTATGAGCGCTTCATGTATGTTTGAGGACTATTGCTTCAAGAATATCGGCGATATCCTCGCACCTGTCAGAGGCGTCTTCCAGGTGCTGGTATACGTCCTTCCACTTGATGATGAAAATCGGGTCATTGGTTTCATTGACAAGCTTGCCCAGCATGTCCCTGAACTTCCTGTCCACCCTGTTTTCAAGCCTGTTTATTTCAATGCAATATTCCTGGACGTGCGCGTAGGATTTTGCCCTCAGCTCTTTCAGCGCCTTCTGGAGAATTTCCGCGGTCTTCTGCAGGTCTTCTGCTATGGATACCGCTTCAGGTGTGGGCTCGCTTATCCGGTAAACCGCCATCCTGTCCACAGCCCCCCATATCAGGTCAAGGACATCATCTATTGTCGATGCGAGGGCATGGATGTCTTCCCTGTCTATCGGGGTCAGGAAGGTCTTGTTCAGCTCCTTCATGATTTCGTGCGTCAGGATGTCCCCGTCGCGCTCGTAATCATGGATCAGGCTTGTCTTCTCTTCAAAGTCAGCTGGATTCTTAAACATTTCGACAAGAACATTGGTGGTCTTCGTTAGGTTGCCGAGCGCGTTGTCGAATATTTCAAAAAAGTCTATTTTCCTGGGTAGAAAAGCCATTGCCATATAAGATATCCGAGCATTGGGGATTAAGTCAATCGGGCCGGTCAAAACAGGGCAATTCCAAGAGACTACTATTTATAAACACCTGTCCACAACGATATTCACCTTCGTGCCCCTGCCAGGCTCGCTCTCTATTCTCATGTCCCAATCATGGGCCCTGACCAGGTGCTTTACAATGGCCAGCCCCAACCCCGTGCCGCCAAGCGCCCTGGACCGCGCCCGGTCAACACGGTAGAACCTTTCCCCGATCCTGGGCAGGTGTTGCGGCGGGATGCCGATACCCGTATCATGGACGTAAAAAGTGACTTTCCCCTCGGCATCATCTATTCCGGCCGTCACGCCGCCCATGTCCGTAAACTTCAGGCCGTTGTCTACAAGATTAAGCGCTATCTGGACGAGCTTGTCCTTATCAGCCATGCTTGTCCTTGCTCCTCCGGGAGCAGCCTTTTTCAGGTAGAGCCCCTTCCTGTCCGCTTTGTCCCTCATAATCGCAAAAACCGTATCAATAACCTGTTCGAGATCGACCTCTGTCTTGTGTATCTCGACATCACCGAGTTCTATCCTGGAAAGCGTCAGGAGGTCGTCCACGAGGCTGTTCAGCCTCTCGCTGTGCGATTTCACCATGGTGAGAAATCTCCTGGCATTGTCCTTATCGTCGAGTGCGCCGTCAAGGAGTGTTTCGGTAAAACCCTTTATTGCGGTTATGGGCGTTTTTATCTCATGGGACACGTTCGCCACAAAATCTTTTCTCATCTCCTCAAGCTGCTTCAGCCGGGTGACGTCGTGAAGCGTAAAGACGATTCCGCTGACGGAGTTTTCCGTATATATGGGCACTGCCGTGGCGATGAAATGCAGTTCCCTGTCGTTCCTCGATATGCTGACCTCTTCAGAGACTATGTCCCATGATTCCATGGCCTGCCTGAACATCTCTGCGAGCTGCATGTTCCGCAGCACCTCCACGATCTGTTTTCCTTCGATATCCTCATGCATGGACAGCAGCCGTCTGAAGGCGCGGTTGGCGAGGATGATCACGCCCCGCCTGTCAGTGATCAGCACGCCGCCTGACATGCCCCTGAGAATGGCCTCCATCCTCTGTTTTTCAGCCTCAGCAAAATCCAGCCGCGCCTTTGCCCCTTCCACAACGGCGGTGATGTCCCGTGCGATAGTGTCCAGGGGGCCGCGCCCGCCGGAAAACAGCCGTGCGTTGAAATTGCGCCGGCCCACCTCCTGCAGGAAATGGGATATCTCCCGCGCCGAATGCTGGAGCCGGTTCACATAAAAGCAAAGCGCCGCAATGACAGCCGCAAGGATTATGATAATCGCTGTTTCCATGTTAGACCCCGAAAAAATACCCCACACCCCGCATGGTCCTGACGAAAACCGGGTTGTTGGGATCTTTTTCTATTTTTGCCCTCAATCTCCGTATGTGCACATCAACAGTCCTGGGCTCGACAAAAACATCATCACCCCAGACAGCATCGAGGAGATGCTCCCTGCCGTAAATCTTGCCCGGCCTCTCTGCCAGGTAGAGCAGCAGCCTGAATTCCTTGGCGCTGAGCTTTACCTGCTCCCCGCCGACGGCAACGGTATATTTCTCTTTATCTATAATTATACCTTTTATTTTAAGGAGGTCACTCTTCCCGGTTTCCGGCAGGGCTGCTTCCCGGGCCCCCGTTCTCCTCAGGACCGCCTTTATCCTGGCCACCAGTTCCCTGGGGCTGAAAGGTTTGGTAATATAATCGTCCGCCCCCATTTCAAGGCCGACGATCTTGTCCACTTCCTCCCCTTTGGCAGTCAGCATTACAATGGAGACCCCGGACAGCGCAGGATCGTTCCTCACGATCCTGCACACCTCAAGCCCCTGCAACCCGGGGAGCATGAGATCTAAAATAACAAGGTCGTAGGTATTGGCTTTGATTTTCTCGAGGGCCGGCCCGCCGTCATAGGCGCAATCAACGGAAAAGCCCTCTTTCTTTAAATTGTAGGAGACAAGCTCCACAATATCCTTTTCATCATCAACGATAAGAATTTTTTTCATGTTTGGAAAATTATATTTGACGACTCACTGGTTATTTTCATGAACCTATTCCGGCCTTACTGAGCGATTGCTCTTTTTATATCCGCTTCCCTGACGCCCCTCTGTATTCTCACCGTCCCTATCTCTTCAGGAAGCACGAATTTCATCTCGCTTGCAACCGCTTTTTTGTCCATTCTCATATGGGAAACAAGCCTGTCGATATCCAGACCGGAGGGCAATTCGTACGGCAGCCCGTATGCTTTTATGAGGGACTGTATCCTCAGGACCTTTTCGCTGCCCATAATCCCCATGGCCTCTGAGAGCCGTGCAGCGAGGTGCATGCCGACAGCAACCGCTTCGCCGTGAAGGAACCTGGAGTACCCGGTTTCAGTTTCTATGGCATGCCCGATGGTATGTCCGTAATTCAGTATCGCCCTTAGCCCCGATTCCCTTTCGTCCCTTGAAACCACTTCGGCCTTTATCTCGCACGAGCGCCTGATCACGGTCTTCAGGACATCCTCCTGCAGGTCCAGGAGGGCCTCCCGGTTGCGTTCCATAAAGTCGAAGAATTTTTCGTCCCATATCACGCCGTACTTTATTATTTCTGCGATGCCGCAGAGCAATTCCCTTTTCGGCAATGTCTTAAGGGCTGTTATATCAGTCCAGACAAGCCTGGGCTGATAAAACGTGCCGATCATGTTCTTGCCGAGGGCATGGTTCACCCCGGTCTTGCCTCCTACGGAACTGTCCACCTGCGAAAGGAGCGTTGTCGGGACCTGAACAAAATGCACGCCGCGCATATACACCGAGGCGGCATAGCCGGTTATGTCACCGATAACGCCGCCGCCGAGGGCGACAACACAGGAGTTCCTGTCGAGCTTTTTCCTCAGCAGTTCGGTGAGGATGTGGTAGGTCCAGAAATAATCCTTGTACTCCTCTCCGTCGGGGATGAGAATGTGAAAGCAGGTAAAGCCCGCCTCTTTCAGGGAGCCGATGACCCGCTCCCCGTAAAGGCCGAATACGGTAGGGTTGCTGACAACGGCAAGAACTGGGCTGAAGCCGAAGCTGCGGACCCGCTCCCCCAGTCCGGAAAGGATGTCCCCGGCAATGACAATCTCATAGCTTCTTTCAGCAAGATCAACCTTAACCTTTTCTCCCTTATCCACGCCCTGTCCCCACCTTTTTCATGATTTCTTCCGCAACCTCAAGCGGACTCTTATCGTTTGTATCGACAATAATATCGGCCTTCGCGTAACAGGATTCCCTGGAATCGAGCAGCTCTTTTATCTTCCTGACCGGGTCTTCCACC
Source organism: Nitrospirota bacterium (assembly GCA_021847795.1). Lineage (GTDB taxonomy): Bacteria > Nitrospirota > Thermodesulfovibrionia > Thermodesulfovibrionales > Dissulfurispiraceae > JAMCVZ01. The sequence goes on along the minus strand of JAJZPZ010000059.1, from coordinate 13,404 downwards.
TGCAGGAGGGGCCGGTCTTTGTTGTCCCCGATCCTCTTCACAATAGTTTCAGGAGTCGCCGTCAGGCAGACGAGCACGCCTTTTTTCCTCAGGTTGTCCATGTTCTCCTGCCTGAGCACAGCGCCGCCCCCCGTGGAGATTACCGCGCGTTCCGTTTCAGAAAGAAGTCTGATGATATCAGCTTCCCTGTCCCTGAACCCCGGTTCGCCATGCCGTTTGAATATTTCTGTTATAGTCATCCCCTGGGTCCTCTCTATTTCGCTGTCCACATCTACCAGGATATAGCCCAGTCTTTCTGAAAGCAGCCTGCCGACTTCTGTTTTTCCGGTCCCCATAAAACCGGTAAGCACGATATTCCTCACGCCCCCTCCGAAAAGAAACGTTTCCCGTGTTTATTGCGCTGCAGCGCTCTTATGTTATAGCAAGCGTTGCAAGAAAGGATACAAACAGATGAACAGCCTTACCCCCCCGGCCCCCTTTTCTAAGGGGAACCAGATACGATATTCCCTCTTTCCCAAAGGGGAGCAAATATGATATTGCCCCTTAATAAAGGGGGATAAAGGGGGTTGTTTATTTTCTTTCGCCGCTTGCTATAGAATACCCCATGAAACGTTTTTATTATGCCGGTATTTTAGCATTTCTCGTCCCCCTTTTATCCATTATTTCCCTGGCGCATGCCGTACCAGGCGAGCGTTTCCGGGTCACCCGGGTACATGACGGGGATACCGTCAGCATCCGGGTAAGCGGGTTTGCAAAGCTGCCCCTGAAGACTGAGAAGGTGCGGCTCATCGGCATCGACACGCCGGAGCTGAACCAGGGGCCATGGGGAAGACAGGCCAAAAGACAGTTGAAAAAACTTATGAGCGAAAGCGATTGGATCGTAAATGTCGAGTTCGGCGTCGAGCAGAGGGACAAGTACGGCAGGCTCCTCGCTTATCTTTGGGGGAAAGACGGAAAGATGATAAACGAGAGGATGCTCGAATCGGGATACGCGGCGCTGTTTACGATCCCCCCCAACGTGAAATATGCCGAAAGGTTCATCGCCGCGCAGAAGAGAGCGGAATCACTGAGGGCAGGCATATGGAAGAACGGCGGGCTCAGGGAGAGCCCTTACGAATGGAGGGAAAGGCATCCCAGGTTGTAGTGTAAAGTCATAATGTCAAATAAGAGCGCCTCAATAGCCAAAATAACCCGTCGCAGGGTCTCGGGAACCCTTCCGAGGATGAGGCTGTTTCGCCTGCTAGACACCGGCAGGGACCGGGCGGTCGTCTGGATATCCGGCCCCGCCGGATCAGGAAAGACCACCCTGGTTGCAAGCTACCTCGATGCGCGCAAGCTCCCCTGCATCTGGTATCAGGTGGATGAGGGAGACGCGGACATCGCGACCTTTTTTTACTACATGGGGCTCGCGGCAAAGAAAGCAGCGCCGCGGAAGAAAAAGCCCCTTCCTCTGCTGACTCCCGAATACCTGATGGGTGTCCCCACATTCACAAGAAGGTATTTTGAGAACCTCTGCTGCAGATTGAGGCCCCCTTATGTGATTGTCTTTGACAACTACCAGGAAGTATCCGCTGATTCCCGGTTTCATGAGGTAATCCGTGACGGGCTGTCGGTTATCCCGGAAGGGATTACCGCAATCGTAATAAGCAGGGCCGAGCCTCCCGATACGTTTGCACGCCTGAGGGCGGGCGGCATGGCGGTGATAGGCCGGGATGCGCTCCGGCTGACTCCGGATGAATCCAGAGGGGTTGTGAAGCTCCACAGCAGGGGGAAGCTCAGCGGCAAGATCGCGGAACAGCTCCATGAAAGGACCCGGGGGTGGGCTGCCGGGCTTGTGCTCCTGGCCGAAGCCATGAATACGGAGGGAATCGGCCCGCATGTGCCTGACGAGCTGGAGCAAAAGGAAATCTTCGATTATTTCGCCGGTGAGATACTGCGCAAGACTGACGAAGGCATCCGGGACTTCCTTCTCAAGACCGCGTTCCTGCCGAAGATCAATGTTCCCGAAGCCGGGAAACTGACCGGGATCTCCCATGCGGGACGCATACTCTCCGCATTAAACCGCAACAACTATTTTACGGAAAGGCTTTCCGGCCCCGGCAGCCCCGTATATCAGTATCACCCGCTCTTCAGGGAATTCCTGCTGGCGAGGGCACGGGAGACCTTCGATGCTTCTCAGATGACCGCAATCCGGCACGATGCCGCTATGCTGCTGCTGGAATCAGGACAGTATGAAGATGCCGCCGCCCTCCTCAGGAGCTCCGGAGACTGGGAAGGCGTTGCACGATTGATCCTCGCCCATGCGCCCTCTCTTGTCATGCAGGGCAGGGGCAGAACCCTTGAGGACTGGATATCAGGAATACCGGATGAGGTACGGGACAGGAATCCCCGGCTCCTCTACTGGCTCGGCATCTGCCGTATGCCGTTCAATCTTGCCCTGAGCCTGGAGCACCTGGAGAAGGCATTCAGGTTATTCGAATCGCAGGGGGATGAAACCGGCATATTCCTGGCGTGGGCAGGGGCGGTGGATGCCTTGTTCCTCAGGGGGGATGACTACAGGCTGCTCGACAGTTGGATCGATTGGCTCAACGAGCGCATGAGCCGTGCCCCGCTCTTCCCTTCCCCCGAGATAGAATTGCGCGTGGCTTCGAGCATGGCATGCGCACTGGTATCGAGACGGCCCCATCACCCCGATATCAGGAGATGGGCGGAACGGGCGCTGTCCCTTGCCCGGAATTCCGGGGACGCGGGCTTCCGGATGCAGGCGCTCTTCTATTGCGGGACCTACTATTTCTGGATGGGCAGCCGTACCGAAACCCTGTTCGTGGACGAGGAGATCAGAAAGATGATGCCCTCCCTGGATGCGTTCCCCCTGATGGCGCTGCTGGGGAAATGTCATGAAGCGATCACGTACAACTGGACGAGCGCATCACATGAATTGTCATTCCGCGCGGTATCGGACGGCCTGAAAATAGCCGATACAAAAGGCGTGCACGTCTGGGACCATATGCTTTTCGCCCTTGGAGTGTATTGCGCTCTCCTGCGGCAGGACCAGAGGACGGCATCCGCCTACCTCCTGAAAATGGAGTCAACGCTCACGAGCGACAGACGCTATATCTACAGCCATTACCATTATCTTGCGGCCTGGTATCAGATGCTTTTCGGCGCCGGAGACGACGCCCTTTTCCATGCCGAGATCGCCTTGAAGTTCGCGATCGAGACCGGGATATTTCTCCCCGAGGCGCTCTGCCGCCTTGCGCTGGCGCATTTGCTCTGCGGGAAAAAGGAATTCGAGCAAGCCCGGGAGCAGCTTGCGCCTGCCCATGACCTCGCCCTTAAGTCAGGCAGCCTGATGCTGCAATTCATGAGCCTCATGGCGAAGGCCCGGCTGGCGCTGGACCAGGGAGATGAGCCGGACGGTCTGCGCTTCCTGCGTACTGCGCTGTCAATAGGCAGGGAACAGCATTTCATGGGCATGTTGTGGTGGTGGCATCCGTCCGTCATGGCGGATCTCTGTGCAAAGGCGCTCGAAGCAGGGATAGAGACGGACTATGTGCAGGAGCTGATACGGAAACACAACCTAGTCCCGGATACCCCGCCTGCCCACATCGGGGAGTGGCCCTGGCCGCTGAGGATATACACCCTCGGGAGGTTCTTGATCGAAAAGAACGGGACGCCCCTGAAGTTTTCAGGCAAAGTACAACATAAACCCCTCGATCTGCTCAAGGCGCTGGTGGTCCTGGGGGGCAGGGGTGTCCAGGAGGAGCAGCTCGCAGATCTGCTCTGGCCCGAGTCAGAGGGGGATGCGGCGCACAGCGCCTTCACTACAACACTCTCCCGTCTGCGCCGCATGCTCGGCAGCGAGAAAGCGATACGGTTCCAGGATAAAAGGTTATCGCTCGATCCGCGATACTGCTGGGTCGACGTCTGGGCGTTTGAGCGTCTGCTGGGCAAAAACGGCATACAGACGGGAGCCCGTCGCACGCAATCAAAAGAAGCCGGATCCGGAAGAATGCCCGAGATCGAAAAGGCGGTATCCCTCTACCTGGGGCATTTCCTGCCCGGAGACAGCCACAAGGTATGGACCGCCTCCACCCGTGAACGGCTCAAGAGCGCGTTTCTGTCAGGCATACGGGCAGCAGCCAACTCCCACGAGGAGCAGGGCGAATGGGAGAAGTCGTTGGAGTTCCACCAGAGGGGACTGGAGATCGATGATCTTCAGGAGGACTTCTACCGCGGAGTTATGACCTGCTGCCGCCGCCTGGGGCGCAGGGCCGACGCCCTCTCGGTATATGAGCGCTGCAAACATACGCTCTCCTCAGTATTGAAGATCACCCCGTCGCCTCAAACCGAAGCCCTCAGGGCTGAAATTCTGAAACACCGGACCTGAAGAGCTGTAACCGTTCTTCCTCCTTCGAATGTTTGCCGGAAATCCGTGACCGATCTGTGACCGGCCGCATGGTAAACTGGCTGTCACTGAAAAACAAAGGGCAACAAAAAGACGAGGAGGACAAAAATGAAACGATCACTTTCATGCATTCTCATTGCAGCAGCATTTGTGCTTATCTCCGGCCGGGCGTTCGCGGACCAATCCGCAGCCGGCGGCTACTGGGTAGATGATATCTATCTACCGATATCTACTACATCTTCAACGGGGAACGTGAGCAACGTGCCTGCCGAATGCATGGCCGGGAATTGCGAACAGCCCGTGGATGCCGGAAATGTCTTCAGTCAGGGTTACGGCTATTCCAATTCGGGCAGTCCGATGCTGGGCGTGTATGCCGAATCTACTTCGCGGGTGACCAGCCAGTATGGACCTTACGCTTCCTCAAGCGCCGAAACTTTGAACCATTTCACCGTGCAGCCGGGGACTGCCGGGCTTGCAAGCGGCGATACGTTGAGGATGATATTAAATCTGCAGCTTGACGGCCTCTTGCAGGCCAGGTCAACGGGCCGGCCGAATTATGGCGATACGAAAGTCGATGTGTGGGGCCATTTCAGTATTACTGATCCGGCTAGCGGACATCGGGAAGGTGAGGCGTGGGTTGTAGATACTCCGGTCAGCTTCGACATGTCTGCAACGTCACAGGCGGGCTCTTCAGGCGCCTACTATACCGGCCCGGAAAACTCTACCGGCTCGTGGGATTATAGGTGGGAGGCGTCCACGAACACAGGAATGAATCCCTGGGTATCTGATACAGGCGGCACTTACAATAATGCTGACGGCGGCGTATCCGTATCCACGCTTAATTTTAATACGGGGTCGTTACCCTTGACATTCGACGTCATAGTGGGGAACGAGTACGAGGTAAATGCGGACCTTAACGCCTACAGTTGGGCTAACGGAGATGCATCTTCCAAAGCCGATTTCCTGCACACCTTTAAAATGACCGATCTCGCCGCCCTGGACAGCAGCAACAGCGGGATTGCGATCCAATGGGAGCACCCTGCGCAAAATGCAGCCGTCCCCGAGCCCTCGACGCTCTTGCTGATGAGCTCAGGGCTTGCGGGTGTTGCGGCGCTCAGGAGGAAATTCAGGAAGACGGCGTAGGTGTATTGTTTTCCAGGAATCACAACCATGGCGCATGACCTCCGTCTCGCAGAGGCGTCAGCACGAGCGGATCGTTGTCAATACCGCAGCTTCAGCGCTGAAGAAACCTCGCCCAACCGCTTATCGAGCGTCCAGAGTGGAACCCTGGTCAGGAAAGCCGACGCAAGCAGATGCATGTCAACATATCCTAATCCTTTTCCCATAAGACGACGGTCCTCTATAAACTGCATCACTTCTCCATGCTCTGCAGGCGTTGCCACAGGGAGGGCGCAGAGGAGAGAGAGTATTTCCGACCTGTTCTTGAGATTTCCGCAGGCAAGCTCACCTATGATAAACGAATGGCAGACAACTGAACCATTATTCAACAGCGCTCCGAGGCCGGTATTTCCAGCCCGAAGATGCGCTACCCATACTGAGGTGTCTACAAGGACCATGTTATGTAGTTCCTGTTCTTCTCCGGGGTATCTTTTCAAGCTTCTTCTCAGTTCCTCCCAGTCCGGCAAGTCGTTTACTGCTCTCCCTTGATATCAATGCTTCGAGCCCGAGCCTGACCAGAGCAGTTTTTTCCTTAATGCCTGTTAACTTTTCAGCTTGATGAATGAGATCGTCTTCTATGTTCAGTGTTGTCCTCACAGTACCCCCCTGGCTGTATGCGTTTATATATGCATAAGTATGCATCAAAGGTATGCCTCTGTCAAGAGGGGACCGTCAATCAGGAAGTTGTCCCTGGTTTTCCAATCAAAGCTCCAGCTTTCCTTTCCGCTGCCGGTATTTGACGAACTCCTCCTTCTTCGCCTCATACCCCTTTTTCCCCATCATGCCGTAGGTGAGATTCTTTCCCTCTTCCACACCGGGCTGGTTGAACGGGTTTATCCCGGTGAGGAGGCCCGTTGCGGCAGTGGCTATCTCGAAGAAATGGTAGAGCTGCCCCAGGTGGTAGGCGTCTATCTTCGGCGCTCTTATCGTGATGCTAGGACGCCCGTTCTTTGCAAGGGCGATCTCCGAGGCCTCCTGTTCGACCTTGATCAACTCTGCAAGGGAGTGGCCGGAAAGATAGCTGAGGCCCTCCATGTCCCGGAAAACAGCGGGGATCTGCACATCGGCCCCGTAATCCTCCACGGACAGGAACACCACCACTTTGTCCTCAGGTCCCTGCATCCACAACTGGAGCTGTGAGTGCTGGTCCGTTGTGCCTGTAGACGGATAGGGGGTGAGCCCTTTGCCGTCCTTGCCGAGACTTTCAGCCCACAACTGGCAGAACCATTCGGAGAACGGCTTCAGCCGGTCGGCATAGGGGATCATCACCGTAATGTCCCTTTTCTTCATCTGCTGCATCAGGAAAACACCGGAGGCGAACAGGAATGCAGGGCTCTGCCACAGGTCCCGGCCGATGCACTTGTTGTGGATGTCGACAGCCCCCTTCAGCATATCGCCGGAAGGTATCCCCACGGCCTCGGCAAGCAGCAGTCCCACTGCGCTCAGGACTGAATATCTGCCCCCGACGCCTGGCGGGATGGGCAGCGCCCTTACGCCGTAATCAACCGCGATTTTCCTGAGATTGCCTTTCACCGGATCCGTGGTTATGATGATGTGGTCCGCGGGCTTCAGCGACTGTTCTTTCAGTTTCTGCCAGAGGATCATGAAGGAAGCGATCGTCTCCGCCGTGCTCCCCGACTTGGTTATGACGTTTATCACCGTCTTTTTGAGGTCAACCGCATCCATGATGCAGTGCAGGGTCATGGGATCGACATTATCGTAGATAAAAACCTTCGGCTTGCTTTTTATATTATGGAACGGACTCAGTGCTTCAAGAACAGACCGCGGGCCGAGTGCGGAGCCGCCGATCCCGAGGAGGATGAAATTGTCGAACTTTCCGGCATATCGGCCCATCTCTTTTATTGCTGAGGTGTCCGCTCCGGGGAGATCGAGGAATTCGAGTTCAGGGGATTTCCCGGACTGAATGGCCGTGTTCAGCGCGTTGCCGTCAATCCGTTTGAAGTCATCTTTCATAAGCCCGTTGCCGCCTATGCCGTCCTGCATCAGATTCGAAAAATTAAATTGCAACATCGCTCAACCTCCATCTCATATATTTAACGGCGAATCCGAAATCCCAAGCACGAAATCCTAAACAATATCTAAGAGTGTATAACAAAATGAAAGAGCAGGAATCAGACAAGGCACAGCATGTTCGCTCATTCTCGGAAACCATCCGGGTTTCCTCCGAGGCACCAGCCCGCTCCGTACTCCTTACTCTGCCTGGGCTGCTGAAACCGCTCTCATCCTATGCCTTGTCTGATTCAAGGCTGTTTATTTTGTTGGATGCTCTAAATTCAAATGCTCCAAACCGTTTTGAATTCGGATCATTGGGATTTTGGATTTGTTTAGAATTTCGATATTCGTGTTTCGATTTTGCCTTTCCTAGGCATTTATTCTGCTTCTCTTTGCGGCCAGCAGCCCTTCTTTCAGGATAACGGCGAAGACTACGGTAAGGCCGATAAGCAGTGACACCGGGTCAATAACCCTGAAGGCCGCCAGCACTATCAGGATGCAGAATATAACGAGGAGCCTGAAGATGCTCAGGAAAACTATCTTCCCCCCTGCCCTTTCCATTCCGAAAAGGGCGTTTATGCTCCAGACAAGCCCCTTCAGGTTAGCGACCCCGACAAGCCCCCCGATGATGATGCTGAGGGAAAAACGCCAGCTTGCAAAAAAAAGGGAAATACCGGCAAGGGGCAGGAGCAGGATGGCGGACTGCTTATTTATTCTCTTTATCATTATTTCCATTTTGTTTTCCTTCCGCTTTTTTAGCAACTCTGAAGAGTTCCCTGAATCCTGCAATTATACCAAGAAAAAAGAAAATAAAGGTGAGATACGGCGTTGTCTTGAAAAGCCGGTCCAGAAAATAGCCGATCGCGAGGCCGGCAAAGGTGGAGATGACCAGATAAATACCGACGCTGCTGGCATCAAGGAGCTGTCCGACCAGTGATTTTTCCTGTTTGTTATCCGCCAATCAGACCTCTCTTGCCCGGGCTTTTAAGCTATTCCGAACTGTTCGCCCTCTGATAATATAAATTCCTTCAGGAGATTTGCAACATCTTTATAGAAAGTCGTGGAGGCGTGCCTGCGAATTTCCTCGCAATATCCGGGGACCCACCGGAACAGGTGCTCTTCAAGAAAACGTTTCTGGTGTTCCAGGAAATTATTTTCCGCCAGATAACTCATGAACAGCAATTCCGAGGAAATGTGGTCAGGCATCAGGTTCGCCCTGTGGTCCATGATAAGTCCCATGGACAGGTAGAATGACCATAATCCGTCAGTGGTCCTGGGGCCGAATCCGCCGCTCTCTCCGGGTATATATTTCTCATACAGCGACTCATAGGGCAGGAGATGGTTCCAGGGCCCGAGAAAAATACGCGAGAAATCCATTTCTATCAGGTTCTGGGTTTCATCGGATTGCATCCGGAACATGTCCTTGATAAGAGTCATGGTCTCCTGTGTCGGCTTGCTGAGGAAAAGATTGGCGAAAAGCCTGTACAACACTATCCGCTCGTTTTTTTCTTCATCGTCGTACATGATGGATTTCCTCCTTCGCAAAAAAACTTGGGGGATGACCACACGGGGATAGTGTCACTACTATTAGTTTATCCGATTTTCAGGAAAAACATAAGGCCTTGCGGGGAGGAAGGGAAAAACCTCCCCGCAGCATGCGCAGCGGGGAGGTCTGCAAAACAAGAAAAATTTACTTCTCAGTGTGGCACTTATCGCACTGCGTGGCTTCGAAAGCAGTCGTTCCGTTATGGCAGGAACCGCAGAATTTGCCCTGGTACAGATCATCCATGGCCATCTTTTTCACGCCGCGCTGCATGGGCCATATTTTGGTATGGCACTCGGTGCAGGCGAATATGCCTGTGTGGAATTCGTGGCTGAACCTGACCGGAGCCATGCCCGCAGGGGTGTAAACAAGAGGGGCCTTCGGCGACGGGACAACGGCATGGCATTTCCCGCAGGTGAAGGGCGCCTTCTTATTATTATGGCATGCATAACAGAGCCTGTCCTTTGAATGGTCGGCAAAGGTCACCTTTGAAGAGCCCTTCTTCATCTGGAAAAGCCTGGTATGACATTCGGTGCACTTGAACTTCGCTTTATGTATGCTGTGGATGAATTTGACTGCTGATTTACCCGTTCCGAAGGAAATTGCCTCCTTGGGGCCTGTTATCCTGGTGTGGCAGGTATTGCAGTCGAAGAACGCCTTCCTGTTGTTATGGCAGGAGTAGCAGAATTTATTTTTAGTATGGTCTGCAAAGGCTATCTTCACGGAGCCTTTTTTCATCGGGAAAAGTCTGGTGTGGCATTCGGTGCATTTGAACTTCTCCACATGGGCCTTATGGCTGAACACCACGGTTTTATCGCCTGAGCCGAGGGTAATGTCGGACATGGAGATCGCTGATTTCCTCTGCTCGTGGCATGCGACACACCGTTCGATTTTCACTTTGTTCCTGAACTCGCCCCCATGGGCAACGCCGAGATGGCAGTCCACGCAGTTCACCCCTGCCTCGATATGCTTCTTATGGTTCGGGTTGATATCGCCCCCGATGTCCTCGGTAAGGATATCCTTGAGCCCCGCTGATTTCCTGAAAGCAGGGTTCACCACCCCGTCGAGTTTCCTGAAACGGACGCCTACCGACATGATCCGCTCTTTCCTGATCTTCTGGTTGTAGCTGTCGGTATGGCAGAAAAGGCATGTTTCGTTCGGAAGGAGTTCCGCCGCGTATTTAGCGTCAGTGGATGCCCTTGTGAGCACCTCCATCCTGTGAGCAGTGGATTTCGCAACAAATCCGTAGATGTCGCCGAGGCCGCCGATCTTTGCCTTCATATAACCGACAAAGCCCGGCGCGCCGTGACAATCGAGGCATTCAACCTCTTTGGACGCGTGGATGTTCTTGCTCCACGTATAGACTTCGCTGAGCGGTCCGGTCTTTTTTTCAGGATGGCACATCTGGCAGAACTTCGGCTCGCTGCTGATATGCAGCGCCTCCACCATGGCATACAGGTATCCTGCAAAAAGCACCAGGACGATCAGGACAGTCAGCTTGGGATTCTTCTGAATAAATTCTATTACTTTTCCGATTACATCTTTGATCGACTTAAACATGGCCTCCCCTCAATAATCCTTAAGTTTTTTTACGGTCTTTACTCTTTCAATCCCGACAAAACCTTAAAAGCGGCGTTCACGGTCTTTCCGATATCACCGGGTGTATGGGCAAGGGAAATGAACCCGGCCTCAAACTGTGACGGTGCAATATTGATTCCGTTCTGCAGCATGCCGTGGAAAAACCTCGAAAACTTCCCGGTATCTGCAGTCTTTGCCGTCCGGTAATCAACGACATCGGTCTCTGTAAAATACGTACAGAACATCGTACCGGCCCGGTAGAACTTTGTTTTCACCCCGGCCCTCTTTGCAGCGTCTTTCAGCCCTTCTTCAAGGCGCTGCATCGTCTTTTCGAGCTTCTCATAGGCGCCCTTCTTCGAAAGGATCTTCAGGGTTTCTATCCCGGCGGTCATGGCAAGGGGATTGCCCGATAAGGTCCCCGCCTGATATACAGGGCCCTCAGGGGAAATGCACGACATGATTTCTTTCCTGCCCCCGTATGCGCCGACCGGCAGTCCTCCCCCGATAACCTTTCCCAGGCAAGTCATGTCGGGCTTTATTCCATAAAATGCCTGGGCGCCGCCATAGGAAACCCTGAAGCCGGTCATCACCTCGTCAAAGATAAGGATGAGCCCGTGCTTTTTCGTCTCTTTTCTCAGCGCCTCCAGGAAGCCCGGCTTCGGCAGGACACAACCGATGTTACCCACTACCGGCTCGACAATAACGCAGGCTATTGACTTCCATTCCCTGTCCACCAGGCCCTTAAAAGCTTCGGCATCGTTGTAGGGGAGCGTTAAGGTGTTCTTTGCATACGCCTTCGGGACTCCGGGGCTGTCGGGAATGCCGAATGTCGCAGCTCCGGAGCCGGCTTTTACCAGCAAGCCGTCGGCATGCCCGTGATAGCAGCCCTCGAACTTGATGATCTTGTCCCTCCCGGTAAAACCCCGCGCCGCCCGTATGGCGCTCATCGCGGCCTCTGTCCCGGAATTGACCATCCTCACCTTTCCCATGGACGGGTAGGCCTTGAGCACCATCTCGGCAAGCTCGATCTCCAGGGGCGTGGGAGCGCCGAAGCTCGTGCCGTTTTCAATGGCGGACCTGAGCGCCTTCACAACCGCAGGATGGGAATGGCCCACGATCATCGGTCCCCAGGAAAGGACATAGTCGATGTATTCGTTCCCGTCGACATCGTAAATCCTGGAACCCTTTGCTTTTTTGATAAAAAGCGGAGAGCCGCCCACTGCCTTAAATGCCCGGACCGGGCTGTTCACTCCTCCCGGCATCAGGCCGACTGCCTTTTCATAAAGAGCCTTAGATTTCTTTAACCCCATAGTATCTCCTTTATGTTGAGGATTTGAAATGTATCACAGATATTTCATTGTTGTCAAAGCCGGGTAACCGGTCACTTCCGGTCCCCCGGCTTTGCAGACTCGTCGAGGTCCATAATCTCTTTTCCTTTGAGGTAGACCTTTGTCCTGTAACTCGTTATATTCAGCATCTTTTTAATGATGTCGTTTATCCTGCCGCATTGGCCGTTGATGATGCCGATCTCTTCCTCTGTCACTGTCTCGTGTTGCCTGAGCTTGCCGCTGACAAGGGTCACCAGGTTCTGCAGGACCGTTATAGGCTGCCTCATTTCATGGGCAGTGGCGCCTGCCAGTTCCATGGCTGCGGCAAGCTGCTTTTGCTCTATGTTCTTTTTGATTTCCCGGTTGAGCCGCCTGGACAGGTAAACCACTATGGTTGAGATGAAAAGAAAGCTGATAAGCCCGATAGCCAGGAGCGAAAAAACCGTTCTGCGGAACTTCGTTGCCTGGATGCGATCATACTGGGCCATGGGAATAACGATGCTGATGCCGCCCTTCACATTGCCGTGGCTGTACTGCTGCCTGGCATGGCATTTAATGCAGGAGTCCTCTACTTTTATGGGGGCCATGTATTTAAAAACACGCCGGTTACCGGAGTCCTTGAGAATCGCCGCTGCAGCTGCGACCTTGCCGTTTTCCAGTTCCTTCAGCGCGCCCCTTTCCCATTCATCCGGGGCATTGTACGGGTTGATAGGAGTGAGGCTCACGATGCGGAATTTGTAGCCGTGCGTTTTATCTGCGATCTCGGACAGCTGCCTCGTCATATAGGCCGGATTTATTCTCGTATACTTCCTGCCGTCCGAGGACAGCATGTCCCTGTGGGGGTCATTGTTCAGGTAAGAATTGGGCGGTGTGTCGGGCGAGGTTTCCACATATACGCCGCCGTGCCGGGCATTCCAGGTACGCGTAACCATTATCTGCTCCAGGAAGGCATTGGAAACTTCTTTCAGCTCCGACATCTGCTCCTCACCGATCTTCCTGCTCTCCCATGCTGTCATCAAAAAGAAAATCGTTATCAGCACGGCCAGGAAGGGAGTAAGGAAGAGTAATGCAAGCCTGAAGGTACCCGGGGGTTCGCCTGAACTTAAATTTGCAGGAAAAAATTTCACGGACTATTTTGACACGTATGAACACCTTCATACAAGTCCGGGCGTATTACCCACCCCACCCCTTCGCCCCCTTAGGACATCTCATTACCCGCATCGCAAGTGGGAATGGAAGGGGCGGGAGAATAGTTGTACTGCTGCAATTCCCCCTCCTATAACGGAGACGTGGTATAACTTAGTTATGGAGGCGGTGGTGAGGGAAGAAATAGTACAAACAAAGGAAAGGCAGGA
>JAJZPZ010000245.1 GCA_021847795.1 Nitrospirota bacterium | reverse complement strand
TTTTTTTCGCAACCACTTTACACCTGCAATTTGCTTCACCGCTCTCTTCAGCTTTCTCCTCCGGGGTTTTCTTCTTTCCCTCAGGCTTGTTGCCGGAACCGGCTGATTGCTCTTTTCCTTTCATAATACACTCCTCTTCCTATTTTACCTCACAACAGGCAGGGCAATTGCATCAAAACAGCAATTCGATAAAAAACAACGAGATTACTTCAGGATACAACCCTTCGCAATGACGGGTTGGAATGACAATCATTGCGAGTCCCGACACGCGCCGGGATAAACTCCGCGCGGCAATCTCAAGGACTTATAAGTTCACCCGACCTTATCATGCAATTGCCCTGCATCCGCCTCCCTTATACGTGCGCACCTGCAAGATTTGATCTATAATTTAGGAAAAGCATGGGGTACAGGGAATAAGTCTCTTAATCCTGCCACTCTGCTTCCGGAAGAACCCGGCAACGTTCACTATCCATAATTTCCATAGGCACTTCGACCTGATTTACTTATGAAATACAGAACCCTCATTTGATGCGAGGAGAAACACAATGGCGAAAACAATAAAGAAGAAACAGGAACACGTAACCCTTCAATTGCTGAAAAGCCCTACAGGCATCCAGGGTTTTGATGAGATAAGCAGGGGAGGAGTGCCCACAGGCAGGACGGCCCTTGTATGCGGGGGCGCAGGATCGGGGAAGACCCTTTTTGCAATGGAGTTCCTTGTCAAAGGCGCCACGGAATTCAACGAAAACGGCGTTTTCGTCGCTTTTGAGGAAACCCCCGAAGAGCTTATCCAGAACACCAGTTCCCTTGGGTTTCACCTGGACCGTCTTGTCGCAAAAAAGAAGCTCGCCCTTTCCCATATCCGCATCGAGAGGAGCGAGATCGCCATAACCGGGGAATTCGACCTTGAAGGCCTGTTCGTGAGGCTCGGGTATTTTATCGCTTCCGTAGACGCTAAGCGCGTGGTGCTCGACACCCTTGAGGCGCTCTTTGCAAGCCTGCCGAATGAGGCGATACTCAGGGCCGAGTTGAGGAGGCTTTTTCGCTGGCTGAAAGAAAGGGGCGTCACTGCAGTCGTTACTGCGGAAAGGGGCAAAGAGGGGACGCTCACGAGACACGGCCTCGAGGAGTATGTTTCGGACTGCGTGATCCTGCTCGACCACAGGGTGTCGGAGCAGGTGTCCACACGACGCATACGCATTGCGAAGTACAGGGGATCGCTGCACGGGACAAACGAATATCCCTTTCTTATTGAAAAGACCGGCATCTCCATCCTGCCCATAACGTCGGTGGAGCTCAAATATAAAGTGAGCAGGGAGCGAATCCCTACAGGAATAGGCCGCCTGGATGCCATGCTCGGGGGCAAGGGGATTTACGCAGGCAGCAGCGTTCTTGTTTCCGGCACTGCAGGCACGGGGAAAACGAGCATTGCAGCGTCTTTTGCGGATGCAACATGCAGGCTCGGCAGGAAATGCCTTTACCTGGCCTTTGAGGAATCGGAAAGCCAGATAATACGGAATATGCATTCCATAGGCCTGAATTTAGAGCCCTGGATAAAAAAGGGCCTGCTCAGGTTTCATGCAGTGCGGCCCTCCCTCTTCGGCCTTGAAATGCACCTGGTAAGGATTCATGACCTGGTGAATGATTTCACTCCGGACACCGTTATTGTTGACCCGATCTCAGGCCTTTCCACCATAGGAGATGATCGTGAAGTCAACTCGATGCTCAACCGCCTTATCGACTTCTTCAAGTCACAGGGCATCACAACAATGCTTACCAATCTCGCACAGCAGAATACCATAGAAACAACGGAGTCCGCGATCTCCTCCCTTATAGACACCTGGATACTGTTCAGGACCGTTGAAGTCAATGGGGAGCGCAACCGGATACTGTTCATCCTGAAATCACGCGGCATGGAACATTCAAACCAGGTGCGTGAATTCCTGATTACGGATAAAGGGATTCAGCTTATCGACGTATACATCGGAGAGGGGCAGGTGTTTACCGGCTCGCTCCGCAAGGTCCAGGAGGCAAAAGACAGGGCTGATACCTTGATCCGCTCCCAGGAGATTGAAAGGAAGCGCCGCTATTTCGAGCGCAGGAGGAGAACTATTGAAGCGCAGATGTCCTCACTCCATGAGGAGCTTGAGTCTTTGGAAGATGAATTCAGGATAGTAGCCACCCAGGAAGAGACCCGTGAGAAGATCCTGGAGATGGACCGCACACGGCTCTCCGAAACACGGAAGGCCAATCTCGAACAGGAGCCCGTGCATAAAGGAAACGGAAAACGACAGGGAGGGCGCCCGCAATGAAGAAGACCGGGAAGACAGAGGGGAACACCGGAGTTGCAGTGAAGACCCGCTCAGGAAAAGCGAAAGCGCCTGCCGGAAAGGCTGCCGGGCCGGAGCAAATGTACAACCTGAAGCTCTATGTCGCGGGGCAGACCCCCAAGTCTCTTACGGCCATACAGAATCTGAAGAAGATTTGCGAGGAACACCTCAAGGGGCAGTACCATATCGAGGTGATTGATATACTCAAGGACCCGCGGCTTGCGGAGGGCGACCAGATATTGGCCATCCCCACCCTGGTGAGAAAGCTGCCGCAACCCATCAAGAAGATTTTAGGAGACTTATCTGACGAGGAGCGCGTACTTATCGGACTCGATATCCAGCCCCGCAGTTGAAGGAGGTCTCATGCCACGGCAAAAGACAAAAAACACGCTGAATGAATTCGAAGATACCATAGAAAAGCAGAAGCACACAAAAAGGCACTTCGTCTTCCGGCTCTATGTTACCGGCGCGACAGGGAGATCGACCAGGGCAATTGAGAGCATAAAAGCTTTATGCGAGAAATACCTGAAGGACCGTTACAAGCTGGAAGTGATCGATATTTATCAGAATCCCGAGACCATAGAAAGCGAGGACATCGTAGCTGCCCCAACCCTTATAAAGGAACTGCCGCTCCCGCTGAGAAGGTTCATCGGCGACCTCACCGATACGGAAAAGATCCTTATCGGCCTTGAGCTCAAAAAGCAGGATGAGACAGGGCAGGACAGGGGCAAAGATGGACAAAAAAAGAAAGACAAAAAGTCAGCTCATCGCTGAAAACGAACAGCTCTCCCTCAGGCTCGACGAAGCTGAAGAGACCCTGCGCGCCATCCGGAGCGGAGAAGTAGATGCCATTGTGGTAAGAGGCGCACAAGGCACGCGGGTATTTTCTTTAAAGGGTGTGGAATCTTTCTATCGGACCATTGTGGAGAGCATTAATGAAGGGGCTGCAACCCTCAACAGCAAAGGGGTTGTACTC
>JAJZPZ010000244.1 GCA_021847795.1 Nitrospirota bacterium | reverse complement strand
TTCCGAGGCAAAGGCATTGAGCTGATCTACCATCTTGTTGATGGTATTCTTCAGTTGGAGTATCTCACCTTTTGCTTCTACCGTGATCTTCTTTGAAAGGTCGCCATAGGCTATCGCGGTGGACACGTCGGATATATTCCTCACCTGGCTGGTGAGGTTTGAGGCCATTGCATTCACGTTGTACGTCAGGTCCTTCCATGTGCCGGAGACGCCCTTTACCTCTGCCTGGCCCCCCAGCTTGCCCTCCGTGCCGACCTCCCGCGCCACCCTCGTCACCTCCGAGGCAAAAGTGCTGAGTTGGTCAACCATCTTGTTGATAGTATCCTTCAGCTGGAGGATTTCCCCCTTTGCCTCTGCCGTAATCTTCTTCGAGAGGTCTCCGTTGGCGACTGCGGTCGTCACGTCAGCTATGTTCCGCACCTGGTTAGTCAAGTTGCCGGCCAGCATGTTGACGTTGTCGGTCAGGTCCTTCCATGTGCCGGAGACGCCGAGGACGCTGGCCTGGCCTCCCAGCTTGCCCTCGATGCCGACCTCCCGCGCCACCGTGGTCACCTGCGCCGCGAACGTGCGCAGCGAGTCGGTCATGCTGTTGATCGTGTCGGCGAGGGCCGCGATCTCCCCCTTCGCCTCGACCGTGATCTTCTTCGAGAGATCGCCGTTTGCTATCGCGGTGGCCACGTCGGATATATTCCTCACCTGGCTGGTGAGGTTTGAGGCCATTGCATTCACGTTGTCCGTCAGGTCTTTCCATGTGCCTCCCACTCCTTTTACCTCAGCCCTGCCGCCGAGTTTTCCTTCGGTGCCGACGTCCCGGGCGACTCTCGTCACTTCCGAGGCAAAGGCATTGAGCTGATCTACCATGGTATTGATCGTATCCTTAAGCTGAAGGATCTCCCCTTTTGCTTCGACGGTGATCTTCTTCGAGAGGTCTCCGCTGGCGACTGCGGTCGTCACGTCAGCGATATTCCTCACCTGGCTGGTGAGGTTCGATGCCATTGCATTCACGTTGTCCGTCAGGTCCCTCCAGGTGCCTGCAACTCCCCTTACCTCGGCCTGGCCCCCCAGCTTGCCCTCCGTGCCCACCTCCCTGGCAACCCTCGTCACCTCCGCAGCGAAGGCATTCAATTGGTCCACCATAATGTTTATGGTCTCTTTCAACTGGAGGATCTCCCCCTTCGCCTCGACCGTGATCTTCTTCGAGAGGTCTCCGTTGGCGACTGCAGTCGTCACGTCAGCGATATTCCTCACCTGGCTGGTGAGGTTCGATGCCATTGCATTCACGTTGTCCGTCAGGTCCCTCCAGGTGCCTGCAACTCCCCTTACCTCAGCCTGTCCTCCCAGTTTCCCCTCGGCCCCGACCTCCCGGGCCACCCTCGTCACCTCCGAGGCAAAAGCGTTCAACTGGTCTACCATCTTGTTAACCCGTGTCCCGATGCGCAGGAATTCGCCTTGCAGCGGCCTCCCCTCAACCTCCAGAAGTATTTTTTTCGACAGGTCGCCCTCGGCAACCGCTGTTATGACGCGTCCGACTTCGTTTGTCGGCTGCGCAAGATTATTGATGAGCGCATTGATCGATTCTATACTCACCGCCCACATACCGCGGACCTCGCCTATGGAAGCCCGCTCCGTCAGCTTTCCTTCCTCGCCGACTATCGTATTCACGCGGACGATCTCATTCGTAGTATGCTCATTGATTTCTATGACTTCGTTCAAAAGTCCCGAGATATCCTCCAGAATGCCGCTTTCCTCTCCCCTCATCCGTACCGAGAAATTGCCGCCCTTAACCGCACTCAGCACATCATACAGCGAATGAAGCCAGTGCTCCATAGCCTCTCTATCTACGGCAATGCCGCCGTCACCTCCGTTGCCTCCCGGCTCACGTCTTTTATAGATTTTTTTTATCTTTGTTTTTTCCATTGCATCCTCCTCTTTTTAGATAGGTAATATCTGAGGGTTTTACTTCGGGAAAATTGTTAATAAGAAAACAACAATAAAGAATCAGGTGTTAAAAAACATTAAAGGTAACGAAGGATAGCAATGTACGCCCCTATTATAGGTATTTCATAGAAACTTCCGTTTGTCAAGCAACGGGTTCAGGCTTTAAGGCTTAAGGCTTGAAGAATATTAACCATGGACTCTGTTTCATGAGGTTGTTTACTTTCGCACAGTAGCAAATGCAAATAACAACTTTCGCCTATTTTTTAATAAGACTGCGGCCTTCTAAGGATCAATTATTTTTTGTAGTTGCCGTCCAAGCCGCAAAGGCCCACGCCCTTGCGGCAGCCGAGGCAAACAGTTGTTGTCTTTCCAACGAGCTTCCCGGCAATGATGGCTCTTTACAAGTTTCCCCTATAGGAGCATGCGGCGGGGACAGTCCCCTACTGCACCCCAACAAGCCTTGGGGGACCCCGGTTCTACAACTCCGCTGCGCTGCGTCCGTGGCTAAGTTACCTACTGTTGGTAAATTGAGACAGTCCCCTCAGGTTTGTCTGAAAATAATGTTTTTTACAACCCCCTTTTATCCCCCTCCTATAACGGAGAATTGCCGCAATACAACTATATCTCCCGCCCCTTCCATTCCCACTTGCGATGTGGGTAATGATAAGTTAACCAAGGAGGGGAGCTTACGACCACAGAGACAAGTGTGACTGCGTACTAGTGATTGTGTCGGCGCATCATGTCATCCATGGCTTTAACGAATTTTACCGGGATCTTTTTTTCTCCCGACTTTTCGAACCGGAGCGTCAAGGTAAACTCCGAACCTTCCCTGGTGTCTTTCGGCATTTTGAAAAGCATAATATGCAGGCCTTTCGGCTTCAGTTCCACCGTGCTCCTGGAAGGTATCTTTATGCTCTCTGCTTTGGACATTCTTCCGTCTTTGACATCATGGAGTTCGGCAACAGCCCCGGGGATGCTTGTTTTTGCCCCCACAAGTTTGTCATCGGCATTCCCCGAGTTCTCAATTTTCATGAACACGGAAGCCATACCCCGCATAGCGGGAGAAAGCACTGCCTCCTGCCCCTGGATGCTGACCTGCGGGAACCCGGGCGTCCCCCCCATGCCCATGGCAATCCCCGACATGACCACGAGGAGAGATAATACTGCCAGGAGCGCAATGCCTGATTTATAAATGCCGTTACTCATAAACAACACCTCCGTATTTTTGATAAAATATCTCCTAATAATACCCCCTAAAAAATCATGGAGTCAATGAGAAGGGTGGAATACACAATTTCCTGTGAAAAAGGAGAGATTGCTTCAGAGACAAGACCCTTCGCAATGACGAATTACGGAAACTTTTTTGTCTTTGCGAGCGAAGC
>JAJZPZ010000058.1 GCA_021847795.1 Nitrospirota bacterium | reverse complement strand
TGTTTGTTTGGCAACTTTCATTATCGCAGGTTGTAAGCCTTTTGTTCTTCTTACTTCATCGCTACCCTGACTTTCAGGTGCGTAACTCGTGTTATAAGTTCACCCGACCTTATCATGCAATTGCCCTGATGCGGAAAGCATCATGCTGCATCAGCCGGGAGAGGCGCTGTTCTCCTTTTCCACTCTGCCGTACAAACCACATGCCTTCAAAATCTGTGATACAATAAATTATGTGGGAATATACGAAAAAGGTTAAAGATTTCTTTCTCCATCCGAAGAATGCCGGCGAGATAGAGAACCCCGATGCAGTGGGTGAGGTCGGGAGCATCACCTGCGGCGATGCCCTTAAGCTTACCCTCAGAATAGACAAAGAGACGGGTAAGATCGTTGATGCGAAATTCCAGACCTTCGGCTGCGCTTCCGCAATAGCGAGTTCCTCGGCCCTTACGGAACTGGTGAAGGGCAGGACCCTGGATGAGGCGTTAAAGCTCTCCAATAAGGACATTGCGGATTTCCTGGGCGGCCTGCCTGAAGCGAAGATGCACTGCTCCGTTATGGGAAAGGAGGCGCTGGAGGCTGCAATCGCCGGCTACAGGGGCGAGGAAATGCCGCCGGAGTCGGGCGAAAAGGTGGTCTGTAAATGTTTTGATGTCACCGAGGAAAAGATACGGAAAGTCATCATTGAAAACCATCTTACCACGGTTGATGAGGTCACCAACTATACCAAGGCAGGGGGCGGGTGCGGAACCTGTATCCCCGACATCGAGGCTATACTGCGGGACATCTGGTCTGTAAAGCCCGTTGCCGGGAGGCCGCCGGAGTCGAAGAAACCGAAGCAGCTGACCAACCTGCAGAAGATCGCCCTTATCCAGGACGTGCTCGAAAAAGAGATCAGGCCCCGGCTCCAGGCTGACGGCGGAGATATCGAACTCCTGGACATCGAGGGGAATAAGGTTATCGTTGCCCTGAGGGCGATGTGCATTGCATGCCCCATGGGCGGCATCACGATAAAGGGTATCGAGGAGAAATTAAGAGAGCTTGTGAGCAGTGATCTTGTGGTGGAGGAAAGATGAAACCCATCTATCTTGACAACAATGCGACAACCGCAGTTGCCCCTGAGGTGCTTGATGAGATGCTGCCCTACCTGAGGGACCTCTACGGGAACCCGTCGAGCATGCATACCTTCGGGGGACAGCTCGGCGGCAGGATACGGGAAGCCAGGGCGCAAGTGGCGGCCCTGCTCGGCGCCGAGCCTGAAGAGATAATTTTCACGAGCTGCGGTACGGAAAGCGACAACACCGCTATTATGAGCGCCCTTGAGATATATCCCGGCAAAAGGCATGTCATCACCACACGGGTAGAGCATCCTGCTGTGTACAATTTCTGCAAGCACCTTGCGCGAAAGGGCTACAGGATTACTTATGTCCCGGTCGACAGCAAGGGAAGGCTCAACATGGATGCGTTCAACAAGGCGCTTGATGATGATATTGCCGTGGTTTCCATTATGTACGCAAACAACGAGACAGGAGTGGTCTTCCCCATAGAGGAGATAGGAACGCTCCTGCGCGAACGGGGTGTGCTTTTCCATACCGATGCAGTGCAGGCAGCAGGGAAAATCCCTATAAACACGAAGACGCTCCCTGTTGATATGCTCTCCCTTTCCGGGCATAAGCTCCATGCGCCCAAAGGGGTGGGAGTCCTCTACGTGAGAAAAGGAACACGGTTCTATCCGTACATTATCGGCGGCCACCAGGAGCAGGGGCGGAGGGCAGGGACAGAGAACATAGCCTCTATCATCGCCCTTGGCAAGGCCTGTGTGCTTGCCGGGAAAAACCTTGAAACAGAGGCTGCTTATCTGAGCAAACTCAGGGACAAGCTGGAGGCTGCGCTGCTCCTGGACTGTCCTGATGCGCGGGTGAATGGAGATACCGAACACCGCCTGCCGAATACCACGAACATCAGCTTTGAGTATGTGGAAGGTGAAGCCATCCTCCTGAAGCTCGATGAATTCGGGGTCTGCGCTTCATCAGGGTCTGCCTGCACTTCGGGGTCTCTTGAGCCGAGCCATGTTCTTCGGGCCATGGGCGTGCCCTTCACCGCAATGCACGGCTCGATACGTTTCTCCCTGAGCAGGTATAACACCGATGAGGAGATGAACAGGGTCATCGAGGTGCTGCCGCCCATCATCAAGGAACTGAGATCTCTTTCCCCCTATGGCCGCGAAAAATTGGTGGCCGAAAAGATCTCACAGTGCAAAACATCATCGACATAGCGCAAAGCATCTTCCTCCCAAAGGCGGCCTGTTTCCAGCTACTGTTTTTTGGAGGAAGCGTTCCTATCGAAAAGTTCAACAGCGATTTTGAGCAGGAGAAAAATAAACAGTTTGTCTTCATTGCCCAACGGCTTGAAATCCGCTTCTTCAGGCCCTTCCATGAGTGCGTCGATTACATACTGCATAACGTGGGGCTGCACGGTGAGCTTGACTCCGGCAATACTGCCCGGGAATGTTCCGGGAGCCTTTTCCGTGCTTTTCAACAGCTCTTCATTTGCCTTAAGGCTTTCGATAATTTCTTTCTGCGATATTTTCCTTATGCGTGCCGGTGAGGCCTGAAACATGCGGCATACAACAAAGGTAAAATAAAGGGCAAGCTCCCGCACTTCCTGATCATGGTCATCGGTGAATCCCATTATGAAGGCCAGGAGGTCCGGCTGCTCCCTGCTCAGCCTGGTCATTTCCCGTCCGGCCTGTTCAGGAGAGAGGCCGGCGGCATCTTTCCAGGTTTTTTCTGCGATATTCTTGGATATGATTTCCATACTCCCTGACATTTTAGACGGAATCCCGGATTCAGTCAAACAGAATCCGTTCCTTCATCCTGGAAAGCTTCACTGTAAGAGGTGACGGTGTTCCGGGTGATCTTGCTCCGGTACAGGGCGATATCGGCTTTCTTCAGAAGCGCTTTCGCCCCGGCGGTTTCATCATCAGGATAGCCGGCGACCCCCATGCTTACCGTAACCCTTCTTCCTGCTGAAAATATGTTCTCTTCTATTTCCGCCCTTATTCTCTCTGTTATCTCAAAGGCATGCATTTTATCTGTGTGCGGGAAGACCAGGCAGAATTCCTCTCCGCCATATCTTGCAAGTATATCCGCCTCGCGAATGAATGCGGAGACCAGGCCGGCCAATTCCCTCAGGATTGAATCGCCTGCCTGATGTCCGTAGGTGTCGTTGAACTTTTTAAAGTGATCGATATCGAACATGGCCAGGCTCAGGGGCTGCCCGTACCTTTCTGCACTCTTGAAGGCATTGAGGAGATGCTCCTCCAGGCTCCTCCTGTTGAAGACCTTTGTCAGGCTGTCCATACTTGCCGAGTAGACCGCCCGCTCGTACAGGACGGAATTCCTGAGAGCGCCGCTGAAGTGATTAGTGATGAAGGTATGCACCCATTTTATTCTCCTGCCGCGCACGGCAAAGACGCCGACGGGAAGAAAGGATTTGCAGCTGATGCATTTGGCGAGTTTTTCATTATGTGTCGGCAGATTTACGCCCTTATATATCTTCCCGGCCCGGAGCCAGCAGGCATGCTGCTCTTTGCCGTAAGCGGCACATCCCCTGACGGCGCAGGCCCGGGCCTTCCAGCAGGGCTCGTCTTTTTCCATCCGGACCGGGATGAATACGGTATCGGGGCCGAGTGCTTCAGCCAACGCCCTGTCTCTCTCATGATAACTACCGAGCTTGCAGGGGGAAAGCGTGAAGAACGCTTTTACTGCTGAACTCTTTTCAAAAAGCGGTATCTGTACGTTTTCTCCCTCCAGTGTTTTTTCCAGGGCGTTCTTCCGGTAGAAGCCGATTACTTCAACGCCCCTTCTGTCGATCTCTTCAGCAAGGATTTTGATAAGAGTATCAAAGCCCGTGGCGCCTGCCAGATGTGAGTAAAGTCTTGTGGTGTCCCTGAGTTCGGCCTGTTTTTGCCGGAAGAGCTTCAGTAAGATGATGTTCAGAAGAGCGGTCACAACAAGGAGGGCCAACGCTGTTTTCATGTACATGGAACCTGCTCCTCTTTAGTTACTCTATACCGGAGAAAAAGCAAAAAAAGGGCTTGTCCTTTTCCTCATACTACCTTTCGGGACGACAAGGTGTTTTTACCGGGTGGAATAATATCAAGTGGAATAATACCGGGTGGAGATAGGACCGGGCAGCAAGCTGCTTACCTGCCGTTCAGGGATATGCGTAAAAGAATCCGGGGAGAAAAGCATGCACCTTAGTGTGTCATTCCCTTGCCCTGTCCTGGTCCGGAATTTTTCAGGTCCCCCATTCCCCTGATTTCCCCTGCTGCCTTCTGGCAGGCCTTTATGATCATGCCGGTATTGATGCCGTACTTTCTTTTTAAGCCGTACAGATAATTCATTTTCCCGGATCGAGATCGATATTGTGCTCAATAAGATTCTTCATATAAATGAAATCCCTGCACAGAATATTTGCATCCTGCTCATAAAATCCGTATTGCCGCATATTTCGCAACTGAGAAGGCATCTTTGCATGAGTCCGGAGAGTACCTCTTCCCCCAGTTCATGCCTGAGCAGGCCGCTGTCAAAATGCCCGATATCCATGATGCTGTCATGGATCAGATCTATTGCACTATTCAGTATATGAGGGTCCGCGTTGTAGTTAAGCAGGTCCTCATAGATCAGGACCCTCCGCGCGGATAACCTGTATATCTTTCCCTTGTTCATTTCTTTTTCAGGCACAGTATCCCCGGTCGCCTTTATCACGAAGCCCGAACAGCTCATTATGCAATAATAATAGTAAAGAAGCGGCGTATACGCGGGAGATGCAAAGGTACTGGTGTCCAACTCCCCGAAAACCGGCAAAAGTCTCTAACTTTAATCGGTAGGGCTTTTGACTTTTGTGGAAGAAGCTTTTCAGTATAACTCTTACTTATTGGGGTCAAGAGCTGAACGGTTTGCCATACTCAGTATTACCAGCAGGTCGGGTTCAGTCCGAAACCAGACTAAAGAATCCAGGGCCAGTTGGCTGAAATTTTTTCGGAAAGCACTTGACTCCCGGTCTTCAAAGGCTGAGAGGAACTGAACGGCGCTTACTGGAATGTTCGACTCCGACACTAGCGCAAGGAGCGCCTGCTTGCGGGTTTCAGTAATCGCTCCGTCAGTAGCTACAACTTCACAGAACAGGAAACGTACGGATTTCCCTATATCAGCAAGAATCAGGTCCGGCAGTTCTGCATTGAGATCGAATTTTAAGCCGACCGAGGATGCTAGTTCAACGAATTGAGGGTATGCTTTTTTATCACTTGCGCTAAGCCAGAGGACAGCAGGTTTTTCCATATACCTTACGGTAAAATCTTCGATGAGGCCCTTAATAATTGCAGAAGATGGTCCGCCGGAAATGCGGATTCTGGTCTGGTCAGGCATTTCAATGAGTACATCGCCGTCCTTTGCATGAATACCTTGCGCCCGAAGGGCCATGCGTTGAAGAATGGTTGGATCCAGATGCTTGATTTGCCATTCGTGAATTGCGGCATCTAAGGCCTTACCGCTAAGTTCAGGATCAAATAGTACCGCAAAATCCGAGGAGAGGAAGTTAATCGGCGAACTGGAGGTTACTGCGTAGCCAGGCAACTTCTGCATAATGCCGAAACGGAGCAATTGGTTTCGCATAAGATCGTCGCGAATCGGCTCTCGGCTGGTATCGGCATACCACCTTTTCCCTTCAGGCCGGTTGCCGGGACGGGTTGCCGCCAACAACCAGTGGTCCCGGTCTGCATTGGTCGTTTTTTTTGCCTGCTCTTCAGTAAAAAAGTAGATATGGGATGGCCTAAGGAACCTCCTTTGCCCCTCCACGAAGCCTCCGTAAAGAAAGACGAAGATGACCCGTGCAGCCATGATGCCGACCAGAATCCCGCGATCAGGAAATGTCTCCGGGAAGATCACTTCCAGTCGGCATCTAACCTCTTCAATGGAGGGCAATTCAGGTAGTGGTGATGCTGATGGCTGAAGTTCTGCTGTTTTGTGTTTTCCCGGCATGTGTACTTAATTTGCGGTGGCAGTGCATTGCAACTGCCTGGCATCTAAGATAGAATCTACAACGGAATCAATTACGGCAAGAGATGCTCCTACGGGGACGGCTCGTCCAATGTCAACGAGCAAATCCAGGGGCGGTAGGGGTAATTTGCGTAGGTCGGTCGCGTTCACTTGAGTGTTGCCGGCCGATGTCTGGAAGTATTTATCCACAATGTGGCTGTTCAGGAACGCGGCCAACCCTTTTGCCTCTTCGTCGGACAACTCCCCCCCCGGCCGGTAGATATAGTTGGTGTGGTTTTCCAACCCCAATGCTGTTGCAGGCAGAGTTCCGGCAAGGTAGGGGGCGGCGGTAATACGACGACTATCTTCTTTGGGACTAAATCGACGCATTACAACGAGGTTTTTGTTAGGCACCAGCATCCAAGCCGTTTCTCCGTTGCTGCTTATATGTTCTCTTTTCTTGTTTATGGGCCAACTAATGCGCATGTGATTGATATGTTGCATCCAGAGGAGAGGAACGGAGTTGGTAGAAGCCGCTTTTAGGATGTGTTGTCTTGCGCGGAAGGCCACGACAGGCCCGGTGCTGACCTTTAGTCCATAAGTAGAGAGAACGGCATTCCACTGTGCTGAACCCAAAATTGACGTATCTACAGGTAAAGCGATCATCTGCTCATCATCCTGACCGATCACCTGATTGAGAGGTAAGCGTAATAACCTTGATTGCGCCAAATCATGTGAACCTTCGCTTGAGCTGACAATAACCTCGGCATTGGGTTGGGCCTGAGCCGTCGCCCAGGTTATCATTGCCTCCTGCAAGATTTCAGCATTTGTGAAGTGGTCTCGCCGGCTTTCAAAGATGTGTATAGCATCAATGTGTAACCAGCAAAAAAGGTGACGACGCATAGCAGCGAAGTACAGGCCATTCGTCCAACTACGAGGTGTAATAAAGCACCAGCGACCGGATGGAGCAAGCAGCCCGGCACATACTGCCATGAACAAGCCATAAATATTCGGCTGGCCGTAAACCGCATATGCATGTGCAAGGGCTCTCGGGTCCGTGGCGTTTAACTTGAAGTAGGGCGGGTTGGCGATGATGATGTCGGCTATCGGCTGCCGCATGGTTGCAACAGGTGACAGCAGGAAATCACAATTCCTAATGGAGATCTTTACGGTGACTCCTTGCTTCCGGGCAGAGCGGCGTATCCGTTCAGCCAGCTTGCGGAGCGTTGGAATAAGCCGCTCGTCCACTTCGTAGAGCATTACATGGATTTGTTCCGGCAATCCGGTCTGGTTGAGCAGACACTCAACGACTGCTGCGGTCAATATGCCGCATCCGGCCGCCGGGTCAAGTATGCGGACTATCGGCAGGCGCTCAGAGGGCAAGCAACGTTTGGCCATGTACCGAGCTGCGTCGGGGGGGGTCATAAACTGGCCAAGACTTTTTTGCTCTTTACGCTTCAGCATTCGAGTGGCTGTTATTCCGTTCAAGTGAGCAAACTCAACTAACGCCATAACTACCCCTCCTTTCTGTAGGCACTACAATACCATGACATTATTAAACAATCAATTCCGATAATGCAATAATCTGATTGGATTTTTCCATTGTCGGCCATAGTAAAAATATCCTCCCCATCTCTATAGTTTCGCCAAAACTTATCTTATCGCTGCATTCGCTTGTTGTAGCAAACGACAAAAGTAAGGTTGGATGAAGTGTTTGTCTGAAAATGATGTTTTTTACAACCCCCTTTTATCCCCCTTTCTAAGGGGGAATTTGATTGCTTGCCTTATTCCCCCTTAACAAAGGGGGTTAGGGGGTTGTGCCTTTTCTTATACCGTTTGCTATAGCAGAGAGTCCTCACTATACTTGCTGAAAATCATGTAAGTATCGAACACCTTTAATAATAATAGCAGGATTGCAATCATTATACACATGCCGCTTTGCCCATTACTGTAAAAGGATCTGCCGATACTTTTGCGTATCGGCTTGCATAGCCCACAACCTGTAACACCCTGAAAGAAAGAGAAAGGGGCAGCATATGAGAGTGAGACCGTATGCCGCCCCTACTGGTTACCTGGTGTCCTTCCTGCCGCTAAGTTACCTTAATTGAGATAAATAGCGTTCCAGTTTTTCCACATCTACGGGAGAGTTCCTTACGAACCTGTCTCTATTGTCCACTACAGCGTAGAGTTCGTCGCAATATTTGCCGAAAAAGGCCCAGGTCATTTGTTGCTTGCGGCCCCAGGTCACGCACACAGGCCCCCGGGGGGTATAGCCCGATAAATAGACGTAGTGGCCGCCCCATGAGCCCGGCCTGCTATGACACAGTCGCCGTACGAATCGTTCCCGAACATCGGGACAGGAACCGGCGGTGTGGAATGTGCAGCATCGAAATCCCAGTTTTCAGGGACCGGGGGAAGCGCCCTCAGCAATACTGCCAGTTTGAGGTTGCGGCTGTCTTTCTTTGCAGGCGCCTTGCCTAATTTAAAGATATCATTCGCATGAATTCCTTTTGAGCGGTTCATTACTTTCCTCCTTTTCAGTGAGAGGCGGCATACCCGGATAAAGGGGCATGCCGTCCCGGTTTTACCGTTTTTTTTGACTGCAGGGCAAAATTATTTGCCGCTGTCCTTTCTCCCGGAAATTAATGCGGTGAGGGCCACGACGGCTGCAAAAAACAGGCTGGCAAGGATGCCGGACACTTCACCTTTAAAGCAGCTTGCTGTTATTGCAGCCCCGAAGGCCAGCTTGGCGATGTCGTAGAGGAATTTAGCCGTTTCTTGTCCCCTGCCCTTCTCGAGCGCCGGGTTTTTACCTGCAGCGGTCATGTCCTCCTTTTCTTTTATGTGGCGCTTAAGGTCCATCATGCATACCTCCTTTTAATAACAAAAAGGCAGTATGCCTTTTTCAGCTCATGCCTACTTTTGCATACTGCCTTTGCCCGGCCCCTTTAAAAGAGACCGGACACCGTACAACGTATATGGCGGCTATCTTTTATCGATGATAAGCCGTTCCCCGAACCATGACCCTATGATGCTTTCATAAAAGTACCTCCACCCTTCAGGTATGGCATTGGCGGCATCGATGCCGTAGACGATGGACAGGACAATCACATGGACGACTGCAAGGCTTATTACAACGGGCCTGATCACTGCCCTGAAGTCCACCACCCATTGCGATGCCGCGCCGATGACATCCCGGTTGAACCACTTTACCAGGGCCTCCTGGTAGCCGGACAGGGCGCTGATGTATTGGGGCAATACTTCAGGCCTTGTAGTTGCCAGCGCCGACATCGTGGCTTCAGGACTGTCCTTCTCCCTTTTGACGAATATCTTTTTAATAAGGTCTACCGCAGGCGGCAGCACCATGGAGCCGAGTGTTACAAGGGCGTCTATTCCTATCATGTTATCCTCCGTTTCTCATGAGGGTTGAAAGTTCGACAGCCCTGCTGCCAGTCTGCACGGCCCATTTGCTTTTCAGCATCTCTCCCGCTGCAGCTTTATAATCTCCGGACTGGAGTGCGCAGAGCATTCTCCTGAAGCCGAGGAGACCACGCATTCCCAAATTGAAAGCCATGTTGGCCAGGACATTCCGCCGCACTTCATCCAGGGAATCAAAGTAAGGTAAATTCCTTCTCAACCCCGATATTGCCCTGCTTATATCATTTTCGAGCAGGAACAGGGCTTCATCCTGACTAATGCCCGTATCATCGAGATTTCTGCCGAACCCGATGGTCAACTTGCCTGAAGGGTCCCGGTAAGGTTTGAGCCTCAGGCCTTCGTACCGTATAAGCTGATCTCTGAGAGTTTCCATTTTTTTCTCCATAGTCGTTTTGAAAACGGCAAAGCAGTATGCTTTTTCGGCGCATGCTTACTTGCATGCTGCTTTGAGTACATGAGACTCTCCGGTAAAATGTGCATGCCTGATGCTGTTCATGATATTCCCGCATTTTTTCCTGAATGAGGGAACTGATGCCAGCGAATTGCCGCATACCGGACAGGTATTGTCTGCAGGAGTCAACATGATCCTGTGCGCTCCGCACACCGGGCACTCTTTTCTGCCCCTTTCCCGTATGATTTTCATTGAGCACCTCCGTGAACAAAAAAGGCGCAGCCCCTTCCAAAGGTCGGGAGTTGCGCTCTTTCGGACATTGCCTCCGGCCGGGACCTTTCAAAGAAAGGGAAATCCGTTAAGGGCTTAAATGTCCGGAAAAAGAAAACCTGCGAAAGCGATGGAAACAAAGGCGGTGAAAAGCGGCGAGTTTAAAACAACGGGGGGAAAGGCCGCCTGAAGGGGGAATACTTTTCAGGAATATGCAAAAGGCGAAAATGGGGGATTCTGAATACAGGCAAAAAAGGGAAAAGAGATTACAGGAGAAATGGCTTTAAAAAAGGGAATTAAAGACAAAAGAGGCAGGAAACAACAACCGGAAGTACTTAGAGGTACTTGAGAGATGAACAGGGAGGAACTGCTATGGAAGGTACAAAATTATGGACTTATTATAGGGTCGCACCAGTGTCCTGTCAAGAGTAGTGCGGGCTAAATACCTGAATGTGAAGGGAAATCAGGAAGAGCGCAAAAAGCGAAAAAAATAAAAAAAGGGAGCGCTCCACGTAAAAGGAAAAGAGAAGAGCCGATTTGTTACAAAAGAATTACAGAACAGAGGGTTGAATAAAAAGGCCGCACTATTGTTGAAAGTACGGAAGAAGAAGAGAATGTGAGTAAACGAAAGCACAGGTAGTTAATAAAGGATGAAAAATCCTTGTAACCTCCTGATAAGGAGAGTGGAAATCTCTTTTTCCTGCCAATGACCTCAAGGGCATTCTCAAGCGGTATCTTAAGAGTTCACTAAAGACATTCCTTGTGCGCATGCGCAGGGGACGGGCGCTATGCTCCCCCGGGGGATGCTGTGTCCTGATTTCCGGCAAAATCCCCGCCTGAAAGTATTATGAGGTAAAAGCACATTACATGAGGAGGAGTTTTATGTCGGAGAGACCGGATCAGAGCAGAGAGCTTGACGAGTCAGGCAATAGAATGAAAACAGGGTCAGGGGAGGGGCTGGTGGTAAGAATTCCTGTAGATAAAATCAGGCCGAATCCCTTTCAGCCCCGGAAGGTGTTTGACCAGGGCGCACTGGAAGACCTTGCAAGGAGCATCAGGAGCGACGGCCTGAATGAGCCGATACTGGTGAGAAAAGTACATGACGACCATACGGAATTCCTTTTTGAACTCATAGCAGGGGAGAGGAGGCTGAAGGCTGTAAAGATACTCGGTGAACCTTTCATTGAGGCAATCATAAAAGATTACGACGACCTCCGGACAAAACGGGTCGGCCTTATTGAAAACATTCAAAGAGAAAATCTGAACAGCGTCGAGGTCGCCTATGGGATAAGGGCGCTCAAAGATGATTACCTTGGTGGGCGCCGGGAACAGGACACGGTGCTTGATGAAAAGTCCGTTGTCGGCACGATTGCAGATGAAATAGGAAAGGACCGGAAAACCGTTGAGAGATATCTCAGGATTTATGAGGGGATCACTGCTGTCCCTGAAATGGAGGTGTTGTTCAAGAAACACCCGGACCGGATAAGTTTCAGGGATGCCAGGGATTACGCAGGGGTTGCCGACAGGCTCAGGGCGCTCAAAAAATCCAATAAGAGAGAGTACGAAAGAATCCTGAAAAAACTTGCCAGGAGTTTTTCCGACAGGAGAGACAGGGAGAGCATCAGAAAGGCCATCGGTTATTTGCAGCGATACTTCAATAAAGACGAGAAGGGCAAAGACCCCTCGCTCCTGCCCTGCAAGCCGGCTTGTAACAAGATGCTCCACGAGACAGCAGATGAATTGGTCCTGAACATAGAGGTGCAGAAAAACAACGGGCTGACTGTCCAGGATATAAGCGGTATTGAGGATGCGGTAACCCGGTTCCTTGAAAAGCTCCATTCCTTCATATCCCCAGGGGAGAGGGACGAATGAACAGCAGGGAGGGAAAAAAATCTTTCAGAAGACCCAGCAGTAAGCGTGCAGTTATAACGGAAAGGGACATGGACATCTTCAGGATGCTCTCAAGCGGTCCGGCCACTTTTATCCAGATAAGGCTCGGCATGGAGAAGATATACAAAAGGGAGATGTCCGAAGCAGTGCTCTGGACAAGGCTCTCGAAATTAAAAGGCAGCAGGTATATCAAATCACGCAGATACGCAAGCAGCGAGGGGCAGGGCAGGTTTTCGCTTTACTCACTGTCACTGCTTTCCATCGGGCTCCTGGTAAAAGCAGGGTATCCGGCAGGGAGTTTAAGGGCAGGTCTTCCTGATGATGTCGCCCTGGCCCGGGAGATGCGTGTCACGACAGTTGTAAGGGCAATAAAAAAGGAAGGGGCCCGCCTGTATGAATACCAGATAGCGGACAAAAGGACCCTGAAACAGGCAGCCGAGGGAGCGGGCAAAGCAGCCTGCCCTGATCTGCACGTAAGGCTTATCTTCCATGCAAGCGGGAAGAGGCTTGTCCGGGTCTTTGATATGGAGATCGACGATGGAGCTGTGCTCCCTGCCCATGCTGCACGAAGGATAAGCAGGCTGTCCCCCCATACCGTTGTTGTGCTCTGCGCTGTTGAACAACGTATGGACGCGGTCAGAAGGGCGGTTGTTTCACGGCATTCCCCAAATATACCGGGCAAGCTTTTCTTCGGGCTGCTGTCCGACTTTGCAAGGAATGGCTTTATGGGGACCGGATGGCTCGATGCCGGGGGCAGGAGTACTACCCTGATCGGTCCTCAGGTGCGTGCCTGAAGAGAGATGGCGCGCAGACGGAAAATATGCGGCATTACCCTGGGCCTTCTCAACCCGGAAAAAATAACCCGCCTGTCCCATGGGG
The DNA here is from genome assembly GCA_021847795.1 of Nitrospirota bacterium. Lineage (GTDB taxonomy): Bacteria > Nitrospirota > Thermodesulfovibrionia > Thermodesulfovibrionales > Dissulfurispiraceae > JAMCVZ01. The sequence goes on along the minus strand of JAJZPZ010000058.1, from coordinate 5,772 downwards.
AAATAACACTGCCCAAAACCCTTGACAGCCTGACCATGCGGCCAATTCCCGGGGGCCTGTTTTGCCCCAGGATATTCGGACCGGCAGAAACAGGGAGATGCCATTGCGGCAAGTACAGCGGCTCCCGGAAAAAAGGCCTGGTCTGCGGGAACTGCGGAGTGGAGGTGGGCGATCCCCGGGTAAGGAAAGAGAGGCCCGGACATATAGCGCTTGTCTCGCCGGTAGTCCATAGTTGGTTCAGGAGGACTATCGCAGTGCTGGCGGATATCCCTCCCAGGCGCCTTGAAGACATTATCCGGTGCAGGGACTACATCGTGTCCAGGTCCGGGGCAAGCCCGTATAAAAGGAAAGCGATTATTTCTCATGGTGAATACCTGAAATACAAGGGCTGCAAAGGGTTCAGGGCCGAAACCGGGGGGAGCGCAGTGAGACAGCTTCTGCAAAAGCTTGATATCAGCGGGCTTGCCGCTGAACTCAGGAACACCCCTCCTTCACGGCGGACAATGCGGCGGCTGAAGATCGTAGAGGCCTTCCGCACGTCCGGCAGCCGTCCTGAATGGATGGCGCCGGACGTGCTCATAGTGCTGCCCCCGGGATTGCGCCCCATACTCACCACGGAAGACGGCGCCCTCGTGTCCTCTGACCTGAATGATCTTTACCTGAAAGTCATCATCAGGAACAACAGGCTCAAGAGATTCAGCTTTATCGGGGCGCCTGAACTCATTTTAAATAATGAGAGAAGGCTTCTGCAGGAGGCTGTTGATGCCCTTTTCGACAATGCCGGGAAACACCGGATGAAGGACAGGAGCGGCAGGAGGGCACTGAAGTCCCTCTCGGATATGCTGAAGTCCAAACAAGGCAGGCTCAGGCGAAACCTGCTCGGGAAAAGGGTTGATTACTCCGGCAGGTCCGTTATTGTTGCCGGGCCTGAACTCAGGCTGGACCAGTGCGGCATCCCTAAGGAAATGGCAATGGATATGTTCAGGCCCTTTATTTACGGAAAGCTCATGCGCACGGGATCGGCTGCGACCCTGAAGCATGCGCGCGCGCTTGTTGACTCAAGGAGCCCGGAGGCCTTCAGCGCACTCGAAAAGGTGATGAAAGGGAAGGTAGTGCTGCTCAACAGGGCGCCGTCATTGCACAGGATGAATGTTCAGGCCTTCCGTCCCGTTCCGGTTGAAGGGCTTGCCATACGGCTGCACCCGCTCGTCTGCCCTGCATTCAATGCGGACTTTGACGGGGACCAGATGGGAGTGCATATCCCCCTGTCCTCCAAAGCGCAGCGTGAGGCGGAAACGTTGATGCTCTCCACGTGCAATATTCTTTCCCCTGCCCATGGGGATTTTTTAGCCCTGCCTGCGCAGGATATGGTCCTCGGAATCTATTATCTCACGCACGAGAGGAACGGCTGCAGGGGGGAAGGGATGTTTTTTGCCGATAAGGAGGACGTTATCACTGCACACCAGCATGGAGTTGTCGAAGAGCAGGCGAGGATAAGGCTCCGCTTTCAGGGTAAACGCATCGAAACGACTCCGGGCAGGGTCATCCTCAGTGAAGCGTTCCCCGGGCAGTTCCCTTTTGAACTCCTTAACCGGACCCTTAAAAAAAGAGACCTCGGCAAACTCTTGGAGATCTGCTATGAGGAATTCGGGCGTGAAGAGACAATCGCCCTGCTGGACAGGGTGAAGGACATAGGCTTTCGTTATGCAACTCTCTCCGGGCTGTCCCTCTGCGCCGATGACATGGTGTCGCCAAAGGAGAAAGGAGACATTATTGCAGCTGCAGAGCAGGAGGTAAAGGAGACAGGGGACCTTTTCAGCAGGGGGCTTATCACCACTGAGGAACGCTATAACAAAATCATTGATGCATGGAACAGTGCTGCCGGTGCGATAGCCGGGAAGCTGGAGGAGGCCCTCGGGCCTGCGGAAAACAGGGACCCAGGTGGCAAGGAATGCCGGGAACTCAACAGCTTTTTCATTATGGCTGACTCCGGGGCGCGGGGAGCGCTGCAGCAGTTCAGGCAGATTGCCGGGATGAGGGGCCTCATGGCGAGGCCGACAGGAGAGATTCTGGAGATCCCGGTTAAATCAAACCTGAAAGAGGGACACACCTGTTTTGAATTCCTCCTTGCCGCCCATGGCGCACGGAAGGGAAGGGCGGACGGCGCGCTCAGGACTTCCCTTGCCGGCTATTTCACGCGAAGGCTTATTGATGCCGTGGGCGACATATCGATCACAGAGGAGGATTGCGGCACAACAGAAGGCATCACTGTCTCTGCCCTGGACGATGACGGCACTGTGGTAATCCCTTTAGAGGAGCGGCTCTTCGGAAGGGTGGCTGCGGAGGATATTGTCCATCCTGTGAGCGGGGAGATCCTGGTCAGGCGGGATGAGGCGATGTCCAGGGGTGTTTCAGCTGAAATAAGTGAGTCCGGCATTACCTCTTTCAAAGTAAGGTCCCCTGCAACATGCAGATCGCAGGGTGGCGGCATATGTAGTTTGTGTTACGGATACGACCTTGCAAGACGGGAGCTTGCCATACCGGGAGATGCCGCAGGAATCATTGCTGCCCAGTCTATCGGGGAACCGGGAACGCAGCTGACCCTGAGGACCTTCCACTCAGGAGGCAGCGCGTCAGGGAGGCCGGTCAGGGCATCTATCGAATTAAAGGAGAGCGGGACTGTCAGGCTGAGGGACATAAAAACAGTCAGAAGAGATGACGGCAAGCTCGTGGCGACAAACAGAAGCGGATACATCTCCCTGGTCACTGCAAGGGGAGAGAAGGAGGCAGGCGCTGTCCCCTGCGGAGCGGTTATCCATGTCGGGGACGGGGTTGAAGGGTGTGCAGGACAGAAAGCTGCTGAGTGGGACCCGTTCAATGTCCCTGTCGTATCCACAAAAAAGGGGATAGCGGTTTTCAGCGATATTGTGGAAGGCCTTACCATGAGGAGCATAAAAAATAAGGAAACCGGAATCCCTTCCAGGAAGATTACAGCCGTCTTCAGGGACATGCTGCCGAAGATCACCATTGCCGGAGAAGAATATTTCCTTCCCCCCGGCGCTATTCTTGCCATAAAAGAAGGCGATACCATAGGCCCGGGTGAAGTAATAGCGAAAATCCCGAAAAAGGCGGTGAAAACCGCCGATATCACCGGGGGACTATCAAGGGTACTTCAGATATTGGAGGCACAGCCGCTTCTGGACCCGGCAGTTATGGCGGATATAAGCGGAGAGGTGAGCGTATGCCCCCCGGACGGCAAGGTCCTGCCTGTCAGGATAACAGGGAGCGACGGCACAGTGAGGGAATATACCGTGCCGCTTGAAGAACAGATGGATGTCCGCAGCGGGGACCGGGTGAAAGCAGGGGAGATCCTGGTTGACGGGGTGATCGATGCCGCAAGTATATTGAAGATACTCGGGCCGGAACGGGCAGTTCTCCATATCGTAAATGAAGTGCAGAAGGTGTACAGGTCGCAGGGTGTGATCATAAACGATAAGCATATCGAGCTTGTTGCGCGGAAAATGCTCGGCATGGTCCGGATTACCGACCCCGGTGATACGGAATTTGTGCAGGGCGAAACAGTAAGCAAGGCCGCATTCCTTGAAACGAATGAGAAAGCGCGTGGCAGAAAGGCAGCCGCCCGCCCTGTGCTTACCGGGATAACCGCCGTTGCCATGAATTCCGCAAGCTGGCTTTCCGCCGCATCGTTTCAAAGAACGGTATCGGTCCTAGCCGATGCCGCGATCCGGAAGAAGACCGACCCGCTCTCAGGACCGAAGGAAAATATTATCATAGGCAGCCTGGTCCCCCTTGGCACCGGCCATCCGGCAGGCGGAAATAAGTATTTGAGAAAAGAAAGAGAGAGGCAACCTTTAATTTCATCCTTTTCTTTAATTCTGCTATAATATCCAAAAATGAAAGGGGTACTTACGGCCATAGAAAGCAAGGAAAAGGCAATAGAGGCAGCAAAGGCGTGTTTTGATAAAAAAGCAAAGGACATTGTAATCCTTGAATTAAAAGGGCTCACTGTGATAGCGGACTACTTTGTTATCTGCACCGGCGACAGCACGACCCAGGTTAAGGCGATAATGGATAATGTCGAGGATGAATTGCGCAAAAAGTATGGGGAAAGGCCCGGCAAGATCGAAGGACAGGCCAATGCCCGCTGGGTGTTGATGGATTACAAGGACGTGATTATCCATGTTTTTGAAACTGAAACGAGAGATTACTACGAGCTTGAAAAGTTCTGGCTGGATGCACCGCGGATACCGCTGGAAGAAGTGAACGGACAAGTTATAAGCAGGAAATAGGAAGTGAGAAGTGACGGATAGAATAATATATGGAACTTATCTTCACTTCCCACTTCTTACCTTTTACTTCTTACTTGCATGAAGATAAGAATCCTCTGGGTGGGAAAGACAAAAGAGCGGTGCCTGAACGAGGGGATCGAGCACTACCGCAAGCTGCTTGGCCCTGCATCCAGGGTTTCCATCGTTGAGATAAAAGAAGAGAAGGGCAAAAGCCGGGAGAAGCAGCTTTCAGAAGAGGGCAGGCGGATATTGAAGCAGACGCAATCCTATATTTTGCTTGATGAGAGGGGCCGGGAATTCACTTCCGTGGAATTTGCCCGGTTCCTGGAAAAGAAAGGCAATGCCGACTTTGTCATGGGAGGGCCCTACGGGGTTTCCGATGAGGTCAGGGAAAAGGCCTCAGGCGCCATTGCGCTTTCCAGGATGACCTTTACCCATGAAATGGCACGGGTGCTGTTCCTTGAACAGCTTTACAGGGCAACGACTATTATGAAAGGCAAGGAGTACCACTACTGATGGGCAAGATAGCGGTTCTCGTGTTCCTGGTTTTTCTTACTGCGCTCGGTTTTTTCGCGATGGAAAACAAGGATATGGTAATACTGAAAATCCCTTTCGGCAGCATCTACCAGATACCCAAAATCGCCCTTATGCTCCTGTCCACGATCGTCGGCGCGCTTGTGGTGCTTGTTGTCTTCTTTATCCGTGATACAAAGCGGATTATCGATAACCTGCAAGCCCAGAAAAGGCAGAAAAAAGAGGCGCGGATAGATGCGTATTATTCGAAGGCGTTGAATGCCATCCTCGGCGATAAGGAGGAGGAAGCAAAGGAAGCCCTGAGCGACATCCTCAAGGAAGATCCCGAACATATCGACGCGCTCCTGAGACTGGGTGATATAGCGGTCAGCAATGATGATTTCAAAACTGCCTTGGATCATTATAAAAAGGCGCGGGACATAAATCCTTCAAATCTCCATACCCTGCTTTCCATGGAAACGGTCATGGAAAGGATGCAGAGGTACGATGATGCCCTCAGGTATATCGAGGACATACTAGACCTCGATTCGGAAAATCTTACCGCTATGCACAGAAAGCGCCTGATCCTCGAAAAGAAGGAGATGTGGGATGATCTGCTGCTCCTGCAGAAATCCATTATCAAGCTTGAAGAAAACGAGAAGGACAAACAGCGGGAAGAACGAAGGTTCCTCGGCTATAAATACGAGTATGCGCGCGCCGGCCTTGAAAACGGTAAGTTCGAGAAGGCCGAAAAGGCCTTCAGGACGCTGATGAAAATCGACGGTGACTTTATTCCCGCCTATCTCGGGCTTGCTGAAGTGATTCTGGCAAAAGGGGAGACGGAAGAGGTCATTAACTTTCTGGAGAAGAGCTTTGAGCAGCTCAATTCGGTGATAATTCTTGCCAGGCTTGAGGACCTCCTTATCAGCGTGGGAGAACCGGGGAGATT
>JAJZPZ010000057.1 GCA_021847795.1 Nitrospirota bacterium | reverse complement strand
CTCGGCATCCTGCATGTCGGGGAATATGCGGCACGGCTGCTGGCACAGCATTTTGAAAAGCTCGAAGACCTGTACGGGATATCATCCGGACAGGTTAAGGACATAAAGCAGATCGGGGAGAAGATAACCCTGTCGCTCGAAAGCTTTTTTCATGATGCGAAAAACATCAGGACCCTGGAAGCGCTCCAGGCGCTTGGACTAAAACTCACGAATCCTGATTTTCCGCCCCCTGAAAAGGAAAAGCCGCCGCTCGAGGGCATAACCTTTGTCCTGACCGGAGCCCTGCCGAAGCCAAGGAAGGAAATCGAAGATTTCCTGGCCGGTCTCGGGGGGCATGTGGCCTCGGCAGTTTCGAAAAATACCGATTTCGTGGTCGCCGGCGAGGGGCCGGGATCGAAACTACGGAGGGCAACGGCCCTGGGCGTCAGGGTTATTTCTTATGACGAATTGATAAAGATCGTCAGCCAAAAGGGGGGAACTGCACCATAAAGCGCCTGTGCATCTTTCCTGCACGGCGTCAATTGCACACACATATTTCAGGCCGCATGTGCTGATGCGGCCTTTCGTAACGGAGAGACTCATCGCTTACATAAACATGCACCGGAAGAAAATCCCGGCCGAAACGTTCTTTCAGCGTTATGACATCGGCAGGGGCCTGATCCCTGTAATCCCGATCACATCTGCATGCGCGACCCCGATCTCTTCGATCAGCTTCTTTGCATAATAGTCCATCCCGTAGTTTATTTCCGCACATGCCTGTGCCAGTATTTCGGCCTGCCGTAATAGTCGTAGAGCCTGGTTTCGTATTCGCGGTTGACCGGCTCAGCCGGGGAGTATTCAGGGCTGTGTTTAACGGCATCCCGTGAGAGATCTACATAGACCAGCTGTTCGGTCCAGCTTATGTCGCTGATCCATCTGGGAGAGATCAGGACTTTTTTCCCCGGTAACCAGTTCCTGGTGTCTACCTGCATGTAACGGATTATCCAGCTCCTGTCATCTGCTATGAAATCTTCCACATGGCCGATTTCTCCGTCAATGGCCTGTATATGGTACCCGAACACTTCACCCGTGCTCCTGAGATGGGGGTCATCGCTTTCCTCCCGGTAGGTTTCCTCCTCTTCGCCCCCGAAGGGCGGCTGAGGCGGAGCGACATTATAGAACCCTCCATAGGTCCAGTAGTCGGGCCATCCGTAATAGGCGTGCAGATCGAGTTGATATTGCCGTGATACGGGTATGTCGGTATCAATCCCCGGACTGTTTGTTACCTGCTCCATGGTAAGATCAACGGACAGCTCATGGGATTCCCAATCCGGATTGCCGAGTGCAACTGTGGAAATTAAAACTTTCCTGCCCGGGAGCCGGTGGCCGGTATCAACGACAAGGTAGCGGATAGTCCATGTGCTGTCGTCAAAGAGGAATTCCTGCGCCTTACCGATATCTCCGTCCCGGGCGAGTATCCTGTAGCCGGACAGTGCTTTTGTGCTCCTAAGCATATGTTCCCTCCCGCTTATATAGTGAACTCCCTATACCTACCATTTAGCAGTCCGGCAGCGTATTGTCAAGAAGTCAGGCGCAGGGCAAACGCATCAAAATAGCAATTCAATAGAAAACAACGAGATTGCTTCAGGATACGACCCTTCGCAATGACGGGGTGGAATGACAGTCATTGCGGGTCCCGACACGCACCGGGATAAACTCCGCGCGGCAATCTCAAGGATTTATAAGTTCACCCGACCTTATCATGCAATTGCCCAAGAAGTCAGGCGCTTGACAATGCCTGGAGTTAGGGTTAAAAGATAAGTATGAGGAATGTTCTTCTGCTCCTGTTCATCATATCATTGCTGTCCTCGTGCGCTCCTGTCCTGAAGCAGGAATACCTGAACAAGGGAGATGCAGACGTCACTCTTTCAGAGTTCATCCAAAAGCCCGCAGCTTTCAAGGGAAAGCTCTACATCCTCGGCGGAACAATTGCAGAGACAAAGCAGTCGCCGGGGGGATCGCTTATCGAGGCGCTCTACGTGCCTGTGGACCCGGACGGCAAGTTGAAGAGGACCAAAGGCATTGACGGAAGATTCCTGGCGCTTTTCCCCAAGGCAAAGGGAGTCTTGGACCCCAGGATTTATGGCGAAGGGCAATTGATAACCATTGCAGGTGAATTTACGGGCCTGCAGCCGGGGAAAATCGATGAAATTGACTACCTGTATCCTGTTTTCGAGATCAAGGACATGCACCTGTGGAAGAATTCCGCGCCGGGATCGTGGTTTGCACCTTACCCGGAAGCCGGTCCCTACCCGGGACCATACCCTTTGAGGGACCCTTTCTGGAAAGACAGGGCCCAGCCCTACTGGAGATAGTTTTTCCCCGCATCGTTTCAGATGAAAATCAACAGCGCCCCGCCGGAACAGTTTTGATCCCGATTTCTTTTCTGGATTGCCGCCGGGTACTCGGCTATAATTTTATTAAGTGTTCAACTCAGGGTTTCGGTCCTGTATGTCTTATGAGCAGCTGGCATTCGGGAGACCTTAAAAACTATGGGTAAAAAGGGGTTTATGAATGCGCACTCACTGTTATCCATCTGCACTCGCGCTCCTTCTGGTCCTTGTATTTCCCGTAGCGCCTGCATATGCCGCCCCTGTTGTCGAGGTGTCCGTCCTGGGCATTGAAGGCGCGCTCCTCGCGAATGTGCTGGCCTACCTGAGCATAGAGCAGCAGAAAAACGACCCGGACCTCTCCGAAGGCCGCATAAGGGGCCTGTATGAAAAAGCGCCTGATGAGATTAAAACCGCACTGCAGCCCTTCGGTTATTACCGCCCGGGCATCCGTTCAGAACTCATCAGGCGGGGCAAAGGGTTTCTTGCGAGGTACACGATCTATCCCGGCAAACCCGTCAGGATACGTGAAGTCAATCTGGCCTTCTCAGGAGAAGGTTCTTATGATGAGGAACTCAGGAAGGTCAGGAAAAACTTTCCCGTGAAAAATGGAAATGTGCTGGAACATGCAGTGTACGAAAAGGCCAAACAGGAATTGCAGGAGACTGCAGTGGAACAGGGCTACCTCGATGCGCGGTTCCTCACCCATACGGTTCGCGTTTACCCGGAACAGGATGCTGCCGTGGTGGATTTGCACTTTGAAACCGGGCCGCTTTACCGGTTCGGAGATGTTACATTCAATCAGGACATATTAAAAAACAAATTTCTCGAGAGATTCGTCCCGTTCAAAAAAGGCGATCCGTACAAAACGGCAAAGCTCCTGGAATTGCAAAATGCCCTTTACAGCAGCGACTATTTCAGGCAGGTCGACATACGGCCCAGGCGCGATAAGGCGGAAGGCCTGAATATCCCGCTGGAGATCGACCTGTCCCCCCGGAAACGCAACAAATACATGTTCGGGCTGGGCTATGGCACGGATACCGGGTTCCGTGGAATACTCGGGTGGGAGGACCGCTGGATAAACCGCAGGGGACATCGCTTCAGCACCGAATTGCGGCTTTCCCAGATACAGAAAAATCTCACTGCGCGCTATATCGTACCGGTGGACCATCCTGCCACAGACCATCTTGACTACACCGCAGCATGGGTCGATGAGAGGACTGCGGTCAGCAAAAGCGAAACACGTCTCGTAGGCGCAAGCTATAACCGTTCCCGCCCTGTCCGGCAGGAGTCATACTACCTGAATTACCAGAAGGAGCGGTTCTCACTGGGTGATGAATCAGGCCGTGCCACACTGCTTTTACCGGGAGCGAGCTGGACAAGAATTAAAGCCGATGACCGCATCTATACGAGCAGGGGCAGCAGGATAATTATGGACGTAAGGGGCGCGCACACCGCTCTCTTCTCCAGTGTGTCCTTTGCCCAGTTGAGGCTGAACGCGAAATTCATCCGCAGGCCATGGGACCCGGGAAGGATCATCCTTCGCGGGGATTTCGGGTACAGCTTTATAGCCGGGTTTGCGGACCTGCCGGTTTCCCAGCGTTTTTTTGCAGGCGGCGACCAGAGTGTGCGCGGCTATGCATACAGGTCGCTGGGACCGCTTGATTCCGCAGGAAACGTGATCGGGGGGAGGGACCTGGTTGTAGGCAGTGCTGAATACGAACAAAGGATTTACGGAAAATGGGGCGCCGCTGTTTTTTATGATATAGGCAATGCGATAAACAAACTGTCTGATCCCTTAAAGCAGGGGACCGGTGTGGGGGTCCGCTGGAGGTCGCCTGTGGGGCTGGTGCGCCTGGATTTTGCCTGGGCATTGAATGCACTCAGTGCGTCGAACCACACCCGGTGGCGTATTCACCTGAATATAGGCCCTGATCTATGAAACAGCGGCTCCTGGTGTTCCCGTTGCTTGTTTCGGCGCTTGTGCTGTTTGCTGCTGCAGTTTTTGCCGGGTTCCTTGTCTCAACGGAAACCGGGTTGCACTGGATGCTGCCGCTGATAAAACGGCGCCTGCCCGGTTCTGTGTCCTTTGCCTCTGTTCACGGGAGGCTTATCGGCCCCCTCGAGGTAAATGGTCTCCATTACAGGAACAAAAAGAATGAAGTGGCTGTAAACAGCCTGTACCTGAACTGGTCTCCTTACTTCCTGACTTCGGGTGAAATTTATATCACAAACGTCGATGTGCAGGGAGTAAGCATTATAAGCAAAGGGGAGAAGGAGCGAATCCCGCAACCCATAAAACTGCCGCAGCTCATGCTGCCCGTGAAAATCATCGCGCAGAATGTGCGCCTCTCGAATATTACCTTCTCCCGGCCCGGCGCAGCCCCCATGGATATTGATACGGTCTCGCTCGCAATGAGCACGGTATGGAACAGCATTTACGTGCAGCATCTGGACGTGCAGTCACGAGCTTACAGGATGCATCTGGCAGGAAAGATAAACCCTCAGGGTAATTATCCGCTGCATATCACGACAAACTGGTCAGTGCGGATAAAGGACTATCCGGGCATTGCAGGAAAAGGAGAGATACGCGGAGATCTTGGCCGCCTGATAGTCAGTCAAAGTATTCGGGCGCCGGTCCATGCCGATCTCGATGCAGCGATCTACAATGTCCTCCGGAAGGCGCGGTGGACGGGAAAAATAAACGTAAAGAAATTCGCAGCGCAGGAGATAAACCGGAAATGGCCCGTGGTTGATTTAGACGGCGTATTGCAGGGCAATGGCGATCCGACGTTTTTTTCAATAAACGGGGCGATCAATGTCTCGCGGGCGGGATTCGGCGTCGTATCGTCCAGCGTCAACCTGCACCGCACAGCTGACTTATGGCGCGTTGACACTCTTGTCCTGTCCATGCCTGCTGCCGTTCCTGCAAAGGCGGTGATAAGCGGAGAATACTCAAAAGGTTTATTCGACTTTCACGGGACCTGGGCAAATGTCCGCTGGCCTTTTCATAAAGGCAGTGCGCTTCTGCGAAGCAGCGGGGGGGACTTCAGGATCAAGGGGTCTTCTGCCGGGTACAGGCTTGATCTCGGCTTCGCCCTGTCAGGCAAAGGTATCCCCGAGGGCCTGTGGGCTGTTTCCGGGAAAGGTGATTTCAGTTCGCTCTCCCTGGAAAAGCTCCATGCAAAACTCCTTGGTGGTGAATTGAACGGACTGGGACGCCTGAAATGGAAACCCTGGCCCGAAGGTGAGGTGTCGCTGAGGGGAAAGGCGCTTAATCCCGGTCTCAGGTGGCCGGATTGGCCGGGCAGGCTGGCCCTCAATGCTTCTTTATCAGGCAAACTCGTTCAGGGAGTTCTGAACGGAGCGGCGGATTTGCGCAACCTGCAGGGTGTGCTGCGCGGGTACCCGCTCAGGGCCTCGGCACAGCTGAAAACCGGCAAGAACGAGTACCGGGTGACGGCAATGGACATTGCTTCAGGAGATGCGCGCCTTTCTGCAAAAGGATATCTGACTGACAGGTGGAGCTTTGGATGGAAAATACATGCCCCGCACCTTGGGGCGCTGGTCCCTGGAGGCAGGGGTGAGTTGAGCGGCAACGGGGCACTGGAAGGCCCCCGTAATTCTCCGCTTGTTGCTGCTGTTGTTTCTGGAAAAGGCATTGTCTTCAGGTCATACCGTTTCGACAAGGTGAGGGCGAATATACAACTGGACCTGCAGGACAGGCAGGCCTCGCATGTCGAACTCATGTTAAAGGGTCTTTCAGTAAACAGGCGGCGCATAGAATCACTGGACCTGCAGGGCCGGGGAAAGATATCTGCCCACAAGCTCACCGTTGACCTATCGGCAGGAGGCGAAACGCTGTATGCCTCTGTCCGGGGCGGATACATGGGAAAGGTGTGGCAGGGAACACTGAACAGGTCGGGCCTGTTCTCAAAGGAGTACGGGCAGTGGGCGCTTGAGAAACCGGGCCCCCTGGTGATCTCTTTCAGCAATAAAAATGTGCGGGCGGGCCAATGGTGCTGGAACAATAAAGCTTCGCGGTTCTGCGTTGCGGCAGATTGGAAAGGGGCTGCAGGTTCACGGGTAAATGTCCTTACAACCAGCATGCCTCTCGCTTTCCTCAATCCGTTCATGCCGGCAGGAGCAGCGATATCCGGGATTGTTGACGGCAGCGCAGATGTCCGGTACACTGCGGAATCCCTGGAGGGGAAAGTCGGCTTCAGGGCATCGCATGGGCGCATTACCTATGCGCTCCCGGAAAAGAAAAAGGCAATGGTTTCCCTCGGAGAAGTCCTGCTCGATGCACGCATGGATGGAAAAATGCTGGATGCAAAGCTTACAGTGCCCTTGGTAGGCGGGGGGGGCATCGAGGCTGACGCTGTTTTGCATAACCTCCATGCAGGGTGGAGTATGCGGGAGGGGGCGAAAGGGACCCTGAGCATAAAGGACATCCCCCTTTCCGCCTTTGAACTGCTGATGCCCCCCGGTGTCAGGATAACAGGCAGGCTGAACGGCAATGTGTTTGCTTCGCTCTCCGAAAAGGTGTCCGATGCCCGTGCCGGATTCACGATATCCGCGGGCTCCATCAGCTACCCCTTAAACAACAGGAACGGGGTAGTATTGGCCTACCAGGATGTTTCCTTTGATGCACGCCTGGCGAAAAACATCCTTCATGCATCCCTGAACGCACCTCTTACTGATGGGGGGTCGGTTGCCGGTAATGTTACGCTCACGGACTTTTCCCCCTTTGCCCCCCTTAAAGGCGGCCGGCCGGTCAGGGGAAATCTGAAAGGGGAGATAAGGGAACTCGGTATCCTTCAGCTCCTTTTCCCTGAAGTGGAAAAACCTGCGGGAATTCTCAGGGCTGACGGCTCATTGGCGGGCACTGTTGCAAACCCCTTGCTGAAGGGGAGGGCAGCGCTTGAGGGAGGTTCTGCCGATGTCCCCCGCCTCGGCATCAGCCTGAGAGATACCCGGTTCTCGGTAACCTCTGCTGCGGGAAGCGCGGCTGTTATAGAAGGCCGGGTAAAGTCCGGCCCCGGGGAAATGGACGTGAACGGAACTGCAGAGTTGAAGCCGGGCGAGGGATGGCTGCTCAATGCGCGTATCAGGGGCCTGAACTTTGAGGCCGTCCGGATACCTGAGGCGCGTGTCTATGCATCACCTGACCTGAATGTGCAGGCGAGGGACCGCACGATCAATGTCACAGGGGAAGTGGTAGTGCCGCGCGCCGCCATAACACTGAAGGACAGGTCCGGAACAGTGCAGGTTTCCGAGGATGTTGTAATCGTGGAAAGGGTAAAACGTGAGAGACAGAAGGAGAAATGGAAAATTTACAGCAAGGTGAAGATTGTCCTCGGCAAAATGGTGTCCTTCAGCGGTTTCGGCCTCAGCGGGCAGATAAAAGGCAGCGTAACAACCACGGAGAAACCGCAGCAGGTAACAACCGCCACAGGAGATTTGCAGGTTGTAAACGGCAAGTATAACGCCTATGGACAGAGCCTTGCTATTGAACGCGGACGAATGTCCTTCACCGGCGGCCCGGTCAACGATCCTGCCCTTGATGTCCGTGCCGTTCGCAAGGCAGGAGATGTGACTGCGGGCATCAGTGTGCTGGGCAGCCTGAAAAAACCGAAAATGAACCTGTTTTCAACTCCTGCCATGGAGCAGACCGACATCCTTTCCTATCTCATCCTGGGGAGGCCGATGGAGAGCGCCTCAGGAGCTGAAGGCAACCGGTTGTATAGTGCGGCGCGCTCATTATCGCTCAGCGGAGGGGAATTTCTTGCAAAACGCATAGGGGGCGCATTCGGGATCAGGGACATCCGTGTTGAACCGGGGACCAAGGCCGAAGAAGCCTCGCTTTTCCTCGGCGCCCATCTCTCCCCGAGGCTTTACATCGGTTACGGGATCGGGCTTTTCGAGCCCATAAGCAGGCTGCGCCTCCGTTATGAGCTGAGCAGGAAATTCCAGGTCCAGGTGGAGTCAGGGACCCAGAGCGGCGCTGATATCTTTTACAACATCGAGCGCTGAGGTCAGGCAGCCCCGCTGCCTGAGGGCCTGAGATTGTGCTCTTTTGACATTTCAGGTTTTATTTGTCATATTTTAAAAAATAACCGGACCCGAAACCTGTGTGTTGCACTCCGGACCAGGCCGGGAACAGAGGGAATGGAGGGGAGATGCAAAATATTGTTGTTGTCGATGAGCACGATAATGTTGTCGGAGAGGAAGAGAAAGATAAATGCCATGACGGCGGCGGTATCCTGCACCGGGCGTTTTTAGCAATGGTGTTCAACAGTGAAGGGGAACTCCTGCTTGCAAGAAGGAGTGCTGGGAAGCGGCTTTGGCCCGGGTACTGGGACGGGACCGTTGCCAGCCATGTGACAAAGGGAGAGGATTACGAGCAGGCCTCCCGGAGGCGGCTGGCTGAAGAGATCGGTATTGAAGATGCCCGGGTGCAGTACCTCTTCAAATTTCAATATAAGGCCGGGTACAAGGACATCGGCACAGAGCATGAGATATGCGCTGTTACAGTGGCAAACAATATCGATGCCGGGAGTGTGCTCCCCGACGGAAATGAGATATCCGATATCAGGTTCATGGGGATCGATGCCCTGGTGGCAGACATCAGAAACAGCCGGGAACCCTATACCCCCTGGCTGCTGCTTGCGATAGAGCACCTGCAGATGAGACACCTGCTCAAGCCTGACCTCCGCATGCCTTTAACAGCGTAAAGCTGCTCCTGTGCCTTTATTCCTTGATCTTGTAGTTCCTGTTCTGGATGTAGGCATCCCTGATCGAGATGTAAGGATCAAGGGCCGCCTCTTTTAAGTCCTCGTAATCCCCGATATGGAGCGATGTGGTATTGATGCGTTTAGATGATTGGATAGCCAATGAATTCCTGAAAGGAGTGACATAATTTACCGGGTCCAGGAAATTGTCCCCCAGGGTCCCTAAAGAATCCCTCGCAGTAGAAGGGCCGAGGAACGGCCATACAATGTAAAATCCGTTTCCGACACCATAATGCCCGAAGGTTTGTCCCAGATCTTTGTCCTGCATGAGAAGGTTGTATTCCTTTGCGGGATCAAAGAGGCCCCCTGTGCCTGCGAGCGTATTGATGGTGAAGCGGGCGAGTTCGGCGCCGGCTGCTTTCAGGTCCAGCTGCAGGAGGGAATTTACAAGGCGGATAGGCGTGGTGATGTGATGAAAGAAATTGCTCACTGAAACACGGGCCTGCTCAGGGACAACAGCGCTGTATCCCCTGGCAACGGGCTTCAGCACCCAGAAATACAGTTTATCATTGAACTTGTACATCAGGCGGTTCCACGGCTCTATGGGATCGGACACAACTGCCGCTTCGCCGGTATCTCCGGGTTCCTCCCCTTCGCCTTCGACTGCCGCACTGGTCGCCTGATCAGCTTTTCCCGGAGATGAGACACCTGCTGCGGCCGTTTTTTCACCAGACTGCATTTCATCGGCAGCAACTGCTGTTTCCGTTGCCGGTTTCTCGCTTGCAATCGCTGTGCTCTCCGGCGCTTCGGACGGCAATTCTCCAGCCGGGGAAAAAGAGGGCAGTACAAGCAACATCAATACAACCAGCCGCATAGGAATCCTACTCATAGTTTTTTTTCCTTTCTCGTACAGAGCAGTATAGATTGTTTGCGTTACGAGGAAACGTGTGTTGGAACGTATATCAGGCACATAGTCCGGTTACTTTTTCCCGCCACGCGCAAAGCCATTGATTTTTTTCTCTCAGCATTGAGATCAAAGCATCAAAACCTTTGCTCTTTATAATGCTTACAAACCGCGCTCTTGTCAAGACAAGCCGGCTCACCCGATTATCTTGTGTGTCTTGTTTTTCGGCTGTTACTAAATAATAACCTGAAAAGTTATCTTTTCAAACACATTATTTTTCGCAGATCAAGAGGAAATAGCAGCGCAAAATCAAAGCACATCGCCGGGATTTATGGAGAGATTGATAGAACGCCGGACCGCCGGGGTCCGGGGATCCGCCCTGTGTTTTAATTAGGCTTGCAAAAAAATAATGGGTTGCTATAATTGAAATTATTAATCCGTGTCAGCTGTTTTGCTTTTATGAATGATGTTATCCGTGTCCTCGCCTTTATACAAATAGTCCTGTTTTGCGGAAAGGGGAATAATGCGTACTTTATTATTGAATCCACCCTCTTACGGAGGGTTTGACGGCGGGGCGGGGGCCCGTTATCAGGCGAGACGTGAAATACGCTCCTTCTGGTATCCCACATGGCTGGCATATCCTGCCGGGCTGATCCCGGAAAGCCGGCTGATCGATGCCCCGCCTGAGGACCTTAACATTGATGATGTCGTCTCCCTGGCAAAGGGCTACGATTTGGTTGTTCTCAACACAAGCACCCCGACAGTCACGAATGATGCCGGGATTGCGGAAAGGCTCAAAGACCATTACCCACGCATCAAGATCGGCTTTGTCGGCCCGCACACCATGGTGCTCCCGTTGGAAACACTGGAAAGGTCAGGCGCCATAGACTTCGTCACTACCGGGGAGTTCGATTACGCAGTTGCTGAAGTTGCAAAGGGAATTGCCTTCGACCGGATCAACGGCATTGCCTTCCGCTCGCAAAGGGGCCTGCATCGCACTCCTGACAGGCCGCCCCTTGAAAATCTGGACACCCTTCCTTTTGTTACGGAAATTTATGCCCGGGACCTGAACATTGACAAGTACTACAACGGCTATTTAAAGCATCCTTACCTTTCGTTCTACACGGGCAGGGGATGCCGCGCGCGCTGCACCTACTGCCTCTGGCCTCAGACAATCTCGGGGCATACCTACCGCGTAAGAAGCGTGGAGAATGTCTATGAGGAGATGGCGCTTGCAAAGAATCTGTTCCCCCGGGTAAAAGAATTTTTTCTTGATGATGCTACCTTTACCGATAACCCGGTGCGCGCGATGGAACTGGCGCGCAGGTTTAAGAAACTCGGTATTACCTGGTCATGCAATGCGCGTGCAAACGTATCCAAAGATGTCCTCAGGGTGATGAAAGAGGGCGGACTGCGCCTGCTCACCGTGGGGTTTGAGTCCGGAAACCAGCAGATATTGAAAAATATGAAAAAAGGGATACGCCTGGAACAGGCGCGGCAGTTTATGAAAGACGCAAAGGAACTGGGAGTCCTTGTCCATGGCGCCTTTATCCTGGGACTGCCCGGCGAGACGCCCGGGACCATTGAAGAAACGATTCGCTATGCCCTTGAATTAGATCCCTACAGCATACAGGTGTCCCTTGTGGCCCCTTACCCCGGCACGGAAATGTACAGGCAGGCGGCAAAAGAGGGCTGGCTTGCAAGCGAAGGCGACAGCCTGGTCAGCAACGGCATTCAGAATGCCGTAATCTCCTATAAGGGGCTCTCCCAGGAAGAGATATTTGAAAAAGTCGAACTCTTTTACCGGCGCTTCTATCTCAGGCCGCGCCCGATACTGAGGATCCTCAAAGAGATGCTGCAGGACAGGGATGAATTCAGCCGCCGTATACGGGAAGGCAGGGAATTCTTTTCCTTCATGGCGAAAAGAAGAGAGGCGGTTGGGGCCCATTGATACAGGATACTGCACAGGGGACAGGGAGATATCTTGTTATCAATGCAGATGACCTGGGCCGCTCTCTAGCGGTGAATGCGGCAATTGCAGAGGCGCATGACAACGGCATCGTAACTGCTGCAAGCATTATGGCCGGAGGGGACGCGTTTCATGATGGAGTGCGTGTCGCCCTCAGGCGCCGCCGCCTCTCCATAGGCCTCCATGTGACACTCTGCGACGGGAAAGCTGTCCTCCCCCATTCCGAAATCCCCGACCTGACGGATGCCGGCGGTTATTTTGAGAAAGGGCCGGCTGCCGCGGGAATGAAATATATGGACCTGCGGCTGTTGCCCCAGATTGAAAGGGAGGTAAAGGCACAGTTCGAAAGAGTGGAAAAGGCAGGCGTTTCCCTGACCCATGTCGACAGCCACCACCATCTGCATATGCATCCGCTCATTTTTAAGATGCTCTGCAGGATAGCCGCGCAGAAGGGGGTCCGCTGGATCAGGCTGCCTGAAGAGCCGATGCCCCATATCCTGCGCTCGCGCTCTTCCGCACGGGGGGTGATGCCCTTTATCGAGTGGGCGGTTTTCGGGCCCCTGGGCCGATACAACCGTAAGAGTGCGCTTAAATACGGGCTGCGTGTTGCAAACCGCGTATATGGGCTGTCACGCACCGGTGGCATTGATGAGGGCTATCTCATCGGCATCATATGCAGTGCGGGCGGCCCGGTAACCGAGATCTTCGCCCATCCCGACCTGGCGACCGCTTCCGGCAGGAGAGAGCTGGATGCGCTCTCATCAGTCAGGGTGAGCGCCCAGGTGCGTGAGAGCGGCGTCTCCCTTGCGGGTTATGGGGAGCTGACCGGCGATCTCCCCAGGCTGGCGCCTGCGGGGGGGCGATGGTGAAGACATTTGTCGTCATTTTGTTTGCAACCCTGAGCGCTTCTGTGGGCGAGGCGCTCCTCAGCTACGGCATGAAGAGGGGTGGGCAGATACGCCTGGAAGAACCGTCACAGTGGCTTGAGCTGGTCCTATCCATAGTGCGCAGCCCTTATGTATTCATGGGTGTGGTCTTTCTGGCCATTTTCTTTTTTCTTTATCTCGCTGCATTGTCGTGGAGTGATCTGAGCTTTGTCATGCCCCTTACTGCGATGTCTTACATTTTTGCAGCACTCCTTGCAAAGTTCTTTCTGAAAGAGGATATCTCATGGTACAGGTGGACGGGCACGCTGGTCATTACTGCCGGGATTATCCTTGTAGCGCTTGACAGCGGGGCGAGACCATCCGAGCGCAGGGGTGCGGAGCACGGGGACACTGCAGCAGATAAAACGCATTGAATGACGGAGGCGGGGGCTGTGAGGCGGAGGGGACGGCCCCCGGCATATGTGTACCGGCCTGACGATTTCTAATTCCGATAAGGACAGAGGGGTTCACGGATGGATACTACTTTAGGGAAGGGTAAAAGCAGGCTTTTACGGCAGCATTTCATCAAGCCCGTGCTGCTGCCGCGAAAGACAAAAAACAAACCTGTAGCGGTTGCCGGACATACAGGACTGCTCGACAGTATATCGGAGGCCCTGGAAAAAACCCAGGCATATTATAGAGAGCAGCAGCACAGGGATGGCTACTGGTGGTATGAGCTGGAATCGAATGTTACGATAACCGCGGAATACCTCATGCTCTTCCACTTTCTAGGTTTAAAAGACCAGGAAAGGGACAGAAAGATAGCAAGCCATATCCTGCGGAATCAGAGGTCCGACGGCACCTGGGCAATATACCGCGGAGGCAAAGGCGACCTGAGTACAACGGTGGAGGCATACTTCGCCCTGAAGCTTGCGGGCCTGTCAGCCGAAGACCCTGCCCTGCGCAAGGCCAGGGGGTTTATCAGGGAAAAGGGGGGAGTGGAAACAGCGAGGGTCTTTACCAGGGTTTTCCTTGCGCTTTTCGGAGAATTCAACTGGAGGGCAATCCCCTCGATACCTGTTGAGATCAACCTCCTGCCTTCCTGGTCCCCTATTAATATTTACAATTTTTCGAGCTGGGCGAGATCTACGATCGTACCCCTTTCGGTAGTCCTGGAAGTAAAGCCGGTCAGGCCGTTGCCGGAGGGCCTGGGAATCCGGGAGCTGTACAAGGACCCTCATAAAGTGCCGCCTGTGACGACCCAGAAGCTGTCACCCTTTACCTGGAAGAGGTTTTTCATCGTGCTCGACCGGCTGCTGAAAGCCCTTGAGTCGGTCCCGGTAAGGCCCCTGAAAAACAGGGCGCTCAGGAACACCGAAAGATGGCTGCTCGAACACCAGGAACCAGGGGGAGATTGGGGGGGCATTCAGCCTGCAATGATCAATTCCATTCTTGCCCTTTCCGCAATGGGGTACGGGGTGTCGTATGATCCGATCAGGAAAGGCCTTGAGGCGCTCGGGAGATTTACCATCGAAAAAGACGACGAGCTTGTCCTTCAATCCTGCATTTCCCCTGTATGGGATACCGCGCTTACCGCGCTCGCATTGCTCTACTCAGGGGTGGAGCAGGAGCATGCTCATATGGAGGAGGCCTGTAAATGGCTTGCCTCGCGGCAGATTCTGAGGAAAGGCGATTGGAGCAAGAAGAGACCGTCGCTTGCGCCCGGGGGATGGGCCTTTGAGTTTGAAAACAACTGGTATCCCGACGTAGACGACACCGCTGTGGTGCTGATGCTCCTCAACAGGTACGCCGACAGGCATTATATCAAACCTGAAAACCTCGAAAGCGGGCTTCAGTGGGTGCTCGGCATGCAGGGCAAAGACGGCGGGTGGGGCGCATTCGATGTTGACAACGATATGAGCCTCCTCAACCAGCTTCCCTTTGGAGACCTTGAGGCCATGATAGATCCGAGCACCCCTGATATTACCGGCAGGGTCCTTGAACTCCTCGGCCTTATCGGATACGGGCAGACGAGCGACATTGTGCGCAGGGCCATAGAGTTTCTCAAAAAAACGCAGGAAGAGTGCGGACCCTGGTGGGGGAGATGGGGCGTGAATTACATCTACGGCACCAGTTCAGTGCTTCTCGGGCTGGGTTCCGTAGGAGAAAATATGTCCATGCCCTATGTGAAGAAGGCAGTAGGCTGGCTGAAGATCAACCAGCACCTTGACGGGGGCTGGGGCGAGTGCTGCGAATCCTATGACGACCCGACTATGAAATGCTGCGGCACGAGCACTCCTTCGCAGACGGCCTGGGCAGTGCTGGGTCTTATTGCAGCCGGAGAGGCGACCGGCGAAGAAGTCGCCCGGGGGATCGCTTACCTTTTGAAGAACCAGCGGGCGGACGGCACCTGGGATGAGGAGGAGTTTACCGGCACGGGATTCCCCAAATACTTCATGATCCGGTATCACAACTACAGGAATTGTTTTCCGCTTATGGCCCTTGGAAAGTTTGTTTCCAATGTCCGGGACAAAGGGAATAACTGATGAAAGTCCTTGTCACCGGCGCTACAGGTTTTATCGGCTTTCATGTGGCCAGGCGCCTGGCGGAACAAGGCCGCGAGGTCATTGCGCTGGTCAGGGGCGAGGGAGATTTTTCCGCACTCGAATCCCTGGGTGTGGAGTTGGCCATTGGGGATATCAGGGACGGCGAATCCGTCTGCAGGGCAGCGCAGGGCTGCAGGCAACTGTACCATCTTGCGGCTGACTACAGGATATGGGTCCCTGACCCGTGGAACATGTACCGGACCAATGTACAGGGAACGCGTAACATAATGCAGGCCGCCCTGAAGCTCGGCCTGGAAAAGGTCATCTACACGAGCACTGTAGGCGCGCTGGCCGCAAGTTCGGACGGCGCCCCGGCAAATGAAAACACGCCTGCAACAATAAAGGACATGGTAGGGCACTATAAGAGATCAAAGTTCATTGCCGAGAGGGAAGCGTTCAGGTATATTGAAAAAGGGCTTCCGGTGGTCATAGTCTGCCCCTCCACTCCCATAGGCCCTGTGGATAGAAAACCCACCCCTACGGGAAAAATGATCGTGGATTTCCTTAACGGCAGGATCCCGGCTTACCTTGATACAGGCCTGAATTTCGTAGATGTGGAAGATGTTGCCGCAGGCCACTTGCTTGCAGCGCAGCACGGCAGGATAGGGCAGAAGTATATCCTGGGCAATCAGAATATCACCTTGAAAGGGTTCTTCGGCGCCCTTGCCGAAATAACAGGGGCCCAGGCGCCGAAATTGCGCCTTCCCTATCTTCCGGTGTTATTCGCGGCGTATGCCGACGAGGCAATTTCAAGGATCACCAACAAACACCCCCGGGTCCCTGTGGCAGGCGTGAAAATGGCCCGGAAATATATGTACTTTGATTGCTCAAAGGCCGTGCGTGAGCTGCATATGCCGCGGAACCCGGTCCCGGAGGCAATGGCAAAGGCAATCACCTGGTTCAGGGAAAACGGGTACGTGAAATGAAGACTAAGAGCCTGTCCGTAAATAAAGCTCAACAGGGAAATCCCCCTTTACTAAAGGGGGATGTAGGGGGATTACTGAATAATGATTTCTCCGGTAATCTCCCCTTACCCCTCTTTAAAAAAGAGGGGCATTATTTACGGATAGGCTCTAAGAGCCAATCTCCAGATAAGCATTAAAGTAAAACTCCCCCTTTGCTAAAGGGGGATGAAGGGGGATTACTCAACGGAATGATTTGTCCGGTAATCTCCCCGCACCCCTCTTTAAAAAAGAGGGGTATGCATATGTGCTTTCAGAATGGTGGAGGTTTGTGATGATGGAGGAGAGCAAGGGCCATTTCGAAAATAAGAAGGACCGGAAACTCGGGGACGAGTGGGCGGACTGGGATGGCGCTTCGCGGAGTCCCGACATAGATGAGCATCTGAAGACCTTCTTTATGCTTGCCCTTGCCGTCATGCTGATGACTGCCCTGCTCCTGTCGTCGGGATGGTATCTGATCAGGCCGAGAATTGAGCAGATTGAAGCTTCGCTTCCGCGCCTGATCGAGAATATTGTCACCGTAATGACAGCTGTCTTTCTCCTTCTGGTTGCCGGTGAAGGTATTGCGCTCCTTAAATTGGAAAGACCTCTGTTTCCCTATAAATGGGCCGAGAGATTTCTCCTCTTCCTTTTGCCGAAAACAGTGTGGCTTGGAGGGAAACTCGGGATCAGCAGGGACAGGGTGGGGAATTCCTTTATTAAAGCCCACAACTCTATGGTAAAGCGCTACACCGCGCATGTGAAACCGGAAAGGGTCCTTGTCTTGCTCCCCCGGTGCTTGAAAAAGGAGACGAGAAACCAGTTGACCGGCAGGATGGATATCGACTCTTTTAAAATCGTGACCGCAGGCGGCGGCGAGGAAGCCAGGGAGGCAATCGGAAAGTACAGGCCCACCTTTATCCTTGCCCTTGCCTGTGAACGGGACCTGATGAGCGGGCTGAAGGATGTGGCTGAGAGGATACCTGTATTGGCCGTTCCGAACAAAAGGCCTGAAGGCCCCTGCAAGAACACCCATGTCTCCCTTGGGGAACTGGATGAGGCCCTGCAATTCATAAAAAATATAAAACTGAAGTAGAAGAAAGGAAAAATATGCGTTTCCCTGCCGGCCTTCATACGTCCATGACACGTTATCTCATCAGGAACACCATGGAAGGGACAAAGAGGTTCCCCCTGGTGCTCATGCTTGAACCTACCCATCGCTGCAACCTTGCCTGTGCCGGCTGCGACAGGATACGGCTGCAGGACCAGGAGCAGTCAGATGACCTTTCCCTGGAACAATGCATTAATGCCGTAACTGAAGCCAAAGCCCCGGTTGTTACGGTCACGGGAGGTGAGCCCCTGTTGTACCGCGAGCTGCAGCCCCTTGTCGGAGAATTGCTTGCAATGAAAAAGCATGTCTACCTCTGCACGAACGGGATACTCACGGAATCCTTTATCAGGGAATTCAGTCCGGCGGCTGAACTTACCCTGAATTTCCACCTGGACGGGCTGGAGAGGACCCATGACTCCATAACCAACAAGGAAGGTACATTCGCGCGGGCCGTTGAATCCATTAAAAAGGCCAAGAAGAAAGGGTTCAGGGTGAGCACGAACACCTCGGTGTACAAGAACTCCGATATCAAGGAGCTGGAGGAGTTGTTCGAGTTGCTCGGAAGGCTTGGTGTTGACGGCAACCTCATATCCCCTGCGTTCAGCTACGAGAGGGTGGAAAACGACATATTCCTCTGCAGGGATGAGGCGATGGAGAGGTTCAGGCTCATGGCGCATTTCTTTCAGAGGTTTCCCTTCATGAATTCCCCGCTCTATGTCGATTTCCTGCAGGGCAAGAGGCAGATGCGCTGCACGCCCTGGGGCAACCCGACACGCAACCCCCTGGGATGGAAGTCCCCCTGTTATCTGATAACCGACACCTATTACGCATCCTTCCGGCAGCTTATGGAAGATACTCCCTGGGAGCGCTACGAATCGGGAAACGACCCGAGGTGCAGGGACTGCATGGTGCACAGCGGGTTTGAGGCAACGGCAGTGCGGCTGGCCTTTTCAAATCCAAAAGACCTTTTCAGAATGGCGCGCTGGAACCTGAAAAAGTCCTGATGGAGTCAGTCCCCTCACTGTTCATCGGCACGATCATCCTCCGGCCCTATGTCTTTGCCTTTTTGCTGGCCTATCTCCTGGGCTGTTCATTGCATTTAGGCGTTAAAAGGGCGCTTTATTTCTGTGTGGCGGGATACCTCATTGCCTGGCTTTCCGAATATTCATCCATTCATAACGGTTTCCCCTACGGTCCCTATTACTACATTGAAACCACAAAAAACAAAGAACTCTGGTTGCTGGGGGTCCCCTTCATGGACTCCCTGAGCTATGTGTTCCTTGCCTACGCAAGCTACTCAACGGCCCTTGTGGTAGTTTCACCCCTCGTGCGGATAAAGGGAATGTTTTACCCT
>JAJZPZ010000056.1 GCA_021847795.1 Nitrospirota bacterium | reverse complement strand
AAGAAGGCTGTCCTTGCTACGGCTCATAAGCTTATTCGGGTCATATTCTCTATGCTTAAGCATAAGACACTTTTTGCTCACCCTTTATAGTTGACTTAGTAAAGGGGGCCGGGGGGTTGTAAGGCTGTTCACCTGTTTGTGTCCTTTCTTTTGTCGTTTTCTATAAATGCTTTTGGCTCTGGTGTTGTTTATTTCCTTAACGCGTGGATGGCCTCTCCGTGGACATCTTCGGCAGCTTCCATAAAGCCTTCCGCAAGGGTCGGGTGTGCATGAATCATGTCGGCAACTTCCCGCACCGTCAGGCCCGCCTTGATCGCAAGGGCCCCCTCATGTACAAGGTCTGAGGCATGGGCCCCGATTATGTGTACTCCAAGCACCTTGTCGGTGGCGGCATCTGCAACAATCTTGATCATGCCCGTGATCTCCCCCATGGCATGGGCTTTGCCCAATGCCCTGAACTGGAAGTGCCCTGTTTTTATGCTGATGCCCCTCTCTGCTGCCTGGTTTTCCCTCAGCCCGACCGAACCTATTTCAGGGGAGGTGAAAATGCCTGCCGGAACTACGGCATAGTCTATGCTTTTGGGAATGCCGCAGGCGTTTTGCGCGGCAACCAGGCCTTCTTTTGAAGCCACATGCGCGAGGAGTATCTTCCCGGTGACGTCCCCGACGGCGTAGATGCCGGCGATATTCGTCTCCATAAGCTCGTTGACCAGTATCCGGCCCCTGGGACCTTTCCGGACCCCCACAGCTTCCAGGCCTATTCCTTCGGAATTGAGGGTCCTCCCGATGGATACGAGAAGCTTTTCCCCGATCAGCTCTTTGCCCCCCTCTATGAATACATGGATGCCGTCGTGCCGGCCTTCAACTCTTTCCACCTTTGTGTTGGGCAGAAGTTTTATTTTCTTTTTCTTCAGCTCTCTTTCAAGCGCTTCGGATATTTCAGGATCTTCGCTCATAATTGCCCGCGGCATTATTTCCACCATGGTGACCTCGGCGCCGAGCTCATTGAAGATGCATGCGAACTCGCACCCTATAACTCCGGCGCCTATGATTATCATGCTTTTGGGAATCGAGCGAATCTCCAGCGCATCATCGCTGGAAAGGATATGGTCGCCGTCAAAAGGAAACAGGGGGATCTGGGCGGGCCTGGAGCCGGTGGCGATGATGATCTTGTCTGTCCCGATTATTTCCGTAGATCCGTCTTTTTTCTGCACTTCAATTTTTTCGGGGCTGAGCAGCATGCCCCTGCCTTCAATCAGGGTTATTCCCCAGCTCTTGAACAGGGCGCGAATGCCCCTTACCTGGGTTGCAACTATTTTGTTTTTCCTCTCCATAATTTTTGCGAGGTTTGGAAGCACCCGGCCTGAAAGCTCAATGCCGTAGTCCTCAAGATGTTTCGCCTTATGGAGAATGTCCGTTGTAGCGACCAGCGATTTTGTAGGAATGCAGCCCCGGTTCAGGCATGTGCCTCCTACCTCGCTGTTTTCGATCACCGTAACCTGCGCACCGAGTTGTGCCGCCTTTAATGCAGCGACATAGCCCCCCGGCCCTGCACCGATTATCGTCAGCCTCATTTTGCTTCCTCTTCTATATATTTTTCATAGTCGCCCGCATCCATCAGCTCATCGAGTTCCGAGGCGTCTTCCATTTCCACGATAGCTATCCATCCCTTGCCGTAGGCATCTTCATTAATGATCTCAGGAGAATCCGCAAGTTTCTCATTGACCTCAAGCACGGTGCCGCTGACCGGGGCTATGACTGCAGAAGTGGCCTTGGTAGACTCGATTTCAGCCATTTCGGTATGGGCCTCGACAGGGGACTCCATTTCGGGAAGATCGATATAGACGATATCACCCAGGGCGTCCTGGGCATAATCCGTAATCCCGATAGTCGCCTTTTTCCCCGATACTTTAACCCACGTATGTTCTTTGTGATACCTGAGATCTTCCGGATTCATTACTCTCCTCCTTAACACGGTTTTTTGACATGAATTTGAGAAATTCTTAACATAGTTTTGATGCTTTGTCAAGGAAAACGATGAAAAATGAGGGGAAGGCTGCTTGATGCAAAACCCCTCTGTCAGGCGGCAGCGTGCCGGGTGTGTCGTGCCGTATTTTCACCCTGCCTGAATGGTATGTTATCATAAAATACATGGAAATGGTTATGAATAAAGCGGTCCTTTATTTGAAAATGA
Source organism: Nitrospirota bacterium (assembly GCA_021847795.1). Classification (GTDB taxonomy): domain Bacteria; phylum Nitrospirota; class Thermodesulfovibrionia; order Thermodesulfovibrionales; family Dissulfurispiraceae; genus JAMCVZ01. The sequence continues at coordinate 16,674 of JAJZPZ010000056.1, read as the reverse complement.
TCAAGTTCTCGCACTCCGTGTTCGCACTTCCTTTTGCGTTTACCGGGGCGCTCCTTGCAGCGTCCGGCATCCCTTCAGGGGGGAAGCTGTTCTGGATCACTGTTGCAATGGTCGGCGCCAGATCAGGCGCCATGGGCCTGAACAGGATAATTGACAGAAAAATAGACGCGGAGAACCCGAGGACAAGGAACAGGGAAATCCCCTCGGGCAAGGTCGGGGTCATGGATGCGGTTGTTTTCACCCTCATATCCTTTATCGTGCTGATCTGCGCCGCGTATTCCCTTAATCCGCTGTGCCTTATGCTCTCTCCCCCGGCAATTATGGTACTGGTACTCTATTCCTACACGAAAAGGTTTACCTGGGCGGCGCATTTCGTCCTGGGCATTGCCATTTCGGCTGCGCCTTTAGGTGCGTGGATCGCGGTAAGGGGCACCCTTGATCCTGAAATACTTCCGTTATGCCTGGCCGTGGTTTTCTGGCTGGCCGGGTTTGATGTGCTCTATGCCCTCCAGGATATTGAATTCGACAGGAGCTACGGGCTCCATTCCATCCCGCAGAGATTCGGCATCCCCAAGGCGCTCGTTTTTGCGCGGATTTTTCATCTGATTACCTGGATTCTGTTTGCCCTGACCGGGCTCATCTTCCATCTGGGCGCGGCCTATTGGTTAGGGATGATCATAATTGCAGGATTGCTCATCTACGAGCATTCCCTGGTAAAGCCTCACGACCTGAGCAAGCTGAACATGGCTTTTTTTAACATGAACGGCTACATAAGCATAGCAGTATTTGCGGTTACCCTGATAACTTTACTATAAAGCATGAGATAGGAGGAGGAGACTGAGAAACGGCAAATCCGAAATCCTAAGCACCAAATTCTAAACAAATTCGAAATCCCAATGACCCAAATCCAAAAAGTGTTTTGAGCATTTGAATTTAGATATTGTTTAGAGCTTAGGGTTTAGAATTTAGGTTTTGCTTTGAAAGTTATGGAAAAAGTTGATTACATCATCTGCGGCGACTATGTCCTCACCATGAACGGCAAACTGGACACCCTCAGGAAAGGGGCCGTAGCTGTTCAGGGCGCAAGGATTATTGACGTGGGCGCTGCAGAGGCGATCCTGGAAAAATATACGCCTGTCCGGCTTATTGCAGGGGAGGGCAGGGCAGTTCTCCCGGGATTTATCAATACACATACGCATGCTCCCATGGTTTTTTTCAGGGGACTTGCCGATGACCTCCCCCTTAAAGACTGGCTCGAAAAACATATCTGGCCTGCGGAAAGCAGCTTGCTAAGCCCTGATTTCGTGTGCGACGCAACAGCCCTTGCCTGCCTTGAAATGGCAAAGGCAGGAGTTACCACGTACAATGATATGTATTTCTTCGGGAGCAGTTCTGCGCTGTCTGCAAAGGCAATCGGCATAAGGGCATTCCTGGGCGCCGGCATTGTCGACTTCCCCACCATGTCTGCCCGGAATGCCGGTGAATACCTGAAAAACGCTGAAGTGTTTATAAATGACTGGAAAGGGGATGACCTGATAACCCCGTGCCTTGCACCCCATTCCGCCTATGCGTGCAGCCCTGAGACCTTGCAGAAGGTTACGGCCCTTGCCGGAAGGTTGGATGTCCTTGCCAGTATCCACCTGGCTGAAACGGAATGGGAGGTCGGAGAGAGCATCTCCAGGCACGGGAAAAGGCCTCTTGAGCACCTCGAGGCAATCGGCTTCCTGAATGAAAAAGTCCTTGCCGCACATTGCATATGGCTCGAGGACAGCGAGATCGGGGTGCTTGCGGAAAGGGGAGTCGGCGTCTCTCACTGCATTGAGAGCAATCTGAAGCTCGCGTCGGGGATTGCGCCTGTTCCGCATATGCTGCGCGCCGGGGTGAAGGTCACTTTCGGAACCGACGGAGCAGCGAGCAATAACGATTTAAGCATTCTCAGCGACATGTCCACTGCAGCAAAGGTGCATAAGGCAATCACGAAAGACCCCACAGCCCTTGATTCAAAAACCGCCCTCCTGATGGCAACACGGTGGGGGGCCGAGGTATTGGGCGCCGGTGACAGTACCGGCAGTATCGAAAAGGGAAAGCTTGCAGATATCATTACCATCAATTTGCAAAAACCCCACCTGGCGCCGATGTATGATATCTATTCCCATATCGTATACGCAGCCGGAGCATCCGATGTGGATACCGTTGTGGTGAACGGCAAGCTTATCATTGACGGCAGAAGGCCTGTTACCTGTGATGAAGAGGGTATCCTGCTGAAGGCGTCGGAGTGGGGGAAGAAGATTGCCGCCTATAATTCAAGTCACCCGCAATAACAAATTCCAAATCACTAACATAAAATTCCAAACCCGAAAACCTAAAGCTGCTGCCTGATGCACACGTCCTGATTTCCTGTTTTGTCGTTGTATTCACCCGCGGTTGTTTGTGGTAGAATAGCCTTGGTAAAAAGGAGGAAGGACCGGGATGAAACAGCCCGTGTCCGGATTCATCGATGAAAAAAATAAGGGTCGGCGATCTGCAGGAAGGCATGGTCATCGCTGCCGATGTCTTTGAGGCGGGCACCGCCGTGAATATTCCTTTTGTAAGGAAAGGCGTTGTCCTGAATGAAAATTACATTTCCAGAATAAAGAGCCGGGGCATCGGATATGTCCTCATTGAGACGCCCCAGGGTTATCGCGGGGCCCCCGGGGAGATCCTGACACTGGATTCCGTTCTCGAAGACATCTATTTCGACGGAAAAGTGCAGATAAACGGCAGCGTTTCTCCTAATATGAAGATCGAGGCAGGCGAAAGGGTCATCATAGAAGGGGATGTTGCGGAGGGCTGTATATTCACCAGCAGCAAAGGAGGCATCATGATCAGGGGCTCGATATGCGGGACCAGAGAGGACCCCGTGAGGATTACGTCGGCCCAGAATATAATGGTCCAGAACCCTTCAGGTTGTTCGGTAAGCTTTGCTGATATAAGGTCCGATGGTGAAGTGAGCATTTCAGGGTCGGTCAGTGATAGTTCCATCTCTGCAAAAAGCGAAATAAACGTTGCCGGGACCGTGCTCCGCTCCCAGCTCTATTCACAGACGAGAATAAAGATAAGGGAGTGCGGTGATGAGCATATGGAGCCCTCGGTGCTTATGGCCAGGCCCTTTGAGTCCCGCGAACTCTCCCAGGAGATTCTCAAAATAGATTCGAGACAGCTCGAGATCCTGAAGGAGAAAGAGAAACTCCGGAACATTATCGACCTTATTAAAAAATTGGGAAAAGATATTGAGCAGCTTCCCCCGGCAAAGAAGATAGAACTGGCTACGGGAGTGAAGAGGTTCAGGGAAATCGAGGGGGAATTGTCCGCCCTCCAGTCCAGGAAGACGGAAGTCCTCAAGGGAATGGAACAATTGCTGGCCCTGAAGAGGATCATGGTCCTGGGCAATATCTTTCCCCGCACAAAGGTTACGATTGAGAACTGCAGTGTGGAAATCGGGACCAAGGCACTGGGAGTTGCTTTCCATATAAAGGATTTCAAAGTGGTCTCAACACCTTATTCCGGAGGTTTTTAAATATGAAGCATGCAGTGCAGGATACTGCAGGACGTTTTGCCCGGAGCGGAAAAACAATTTTATGAAATATACACGTACCAGCACGGAGGCCTGAAACATGAAAATAGCATTTGTAAAAAGCATAGGCTTTAAAATGGTGATAGCCATGACCCTGGGGCTTTTTGCCGTACTGAGCATATTCTCTCATTTCAGCATGAGGTCTTCAGAGCGCGGGCTGTTCAGCATGGCTGAAACAGAGGCGACAAAGATAAGCGATGTCGTCAAATACAGCCTTGAGGCGGCAATGCTGTCAGGCGATCCCGGCAAGATAAGGACTGTAATGGACGCCTTTGGGAAAAAGTCAATGGTTGAGGACATAAAAATAATGTCTGCCGACGGGACGATAAAGCTGGCAAGGAATACAGCGGAAGTCGGGATGAAGCTGGACCGGAATGGAATAAAAAGCTGCACCCTGTGCCACAGCGGAAATGCCGTAAAAAGGGATAATGTATCGGTTGTGTTTGAAGGTGACGGCGGGGAAAGGATATTGCGTATTGTCAGCATCATCAGCAACAGGCAGGCGTGTCATTCATGCCATGGCGCCGTTAAGAACGTGCTCGGCAAGCTCCAGGTGGATCTTTCCATCTCCAATGCCGACAGGGTGGCCTCGGAAACCAGATGGATATTGATAGCCTCTGTCATTGCGACACTGCTCTCGGCAATACTTATCAGCATATTCCTTTATACAAAGCTTGTAAGGAGGCCGATCAACACGCTGCTTGCAGATATGGACAGGGTCGAGGGGGAAGACCTTGAAGTTATCAGCATATCACAGGGGAATGATGAAATCGCAAGGCTAAACGGAAAGTTCGTAAATATGGTTGCTGTGGTAAGGGAGAGCAACCTGAAGGTAAAGGAGCAGATGAATGAGTTCCGGACGCTCTTTGATGTCGGTGAGATCCTCAACAGGAGCGATTCCATTGATGAGGCCTCAAATCTGGTGCTCAATGCAATCAGTATCGGCTTCGGCGCCGAGGAATGCTCAATCATGATCATCAACGAAGCCGGGAGCGTGCAGACGAAGAGCTCTATAGGCCTTGATGACGGGAGCGCCGGGCAGCTCCGGGAATACCTGGAGTCCGTATTCAAGGCAGGTCTTTTGCAAATGCTCGAAACGGAAGCCGGCGGGGAGGGCGGAAATCCCCTGGCCTCTGTCAGCAACAGGATAACGGAAGGAGAGGTATTTGTTGCCTCCGGCAGCGAAAATTCCCTGGACGATTTCCTGGTTGTCCCCTTGAGGGCGGCAAAGCGGCTCCTCGGCGTTATGAGCATCCATAAAATAAAAGGGAAGTGTATCAGGGACATCGAAACTATCGATGCCATAAAGAGGCTTTTCATGATCGTGGCAATGCAGGTTTCCCCGTATTTCTTTATAGGCCTCAGCATAGATGAGAAGAAGACCATGAAGATCAGCCCCTTCAGCTGCTTCCTCGATCTGGTTAAAGGGCACTTCGATAAGGTAAAGGAATATTACGGCGTGGCCTCCCTGGCGGTCATCAAGGTTGAAAACTACAACGATATCTGCAGAACAATGGGTGTTGATAATGCCTCGCTCAGGGTGCAGGAGGTCGGGGCCGCCATCTCATCCGCAATAGATAAGGTACACGACGCCACCAGGATTACCGAGATAAAGCTCGTGGTCATTCTGCCCATGATAGATAAAATGGAGGCCGCCGACATTATCGACAAGGCAGTTGCGGACGCAGGCAGCGACGTCATCCTTAAATACAAGATCGTTTCCTATCCCGAAGATGGGGATACTCCCGCCCAGCTCATGTTCCTTGCATACGTATAAGGGAGGGGATGCGCTGAACTGTCCGGGGAAAAGGGCGGCTGTTACCGGCGCGCGGATTGTGCTACTATTTAAAAAGAGATAGCGTCCTTTATCCCAGGACAGGACATGTCATATCCAGGGCACAATCTGCCTGCCGTGCCTGCTGTTTTTATCGGCTTTCCAAAATGGTGGAACACAATATATGGAAAGAGACAGCAGCATATCCATAAAAACATCAAAAATACTTATCTACAGGCTTTATGATGTTGCCTATGAGATAGATCTCCTGAAAGTCGAGGAAAAGCTTAAAGAAGAGGCGAGAAGGCTCAGGATTGAAAGAAAGCCTTTCAGCAAGACTTTTGAATTCGCGAACCCGCCTGTTGTCTTCCAGCTGAAAGGTGTGGAGAGGGAAATCCTCGGAAGAGCATTCAAAATCAATGTTTACAGCAAGGCATATGATTACGGGGTTGTGAGCATTATCCTGGAAGTCCCTGTGCCGCGCATCGACCCCGCATCTTTTGAACGGTTGGCGCTGTCGCTGGAAAATGACGGGGACATCGATGGAGAATGTAAAAAGCAGCTCGGGCAGGTAATGCTCATCCTGGGCGATTCCCTTGTCCTGCCCAATGTGAGCAGTTTCGAAGAGGACTACACTGTTTTCTATATAGAGTCTTTTGAACCCGATATCGTGGTTGAAGATTTCCTGAAATCCTATGATATATCGCGGCTCATGCTCTATGAGGAACGGCCGCTGGCAGACCGCGTCAGAAATGAACTTATGGCACAGAGGCTCTCCTATTACAAGAACGACTGCGTTGTGCTGAACTGGGACAATGCCCTGATCATAGAGCCGTCGGGGAGCATGGAGATCCCCGACATACTCGAATTCGCCAATGCGCAGCTTATCGAACTCAGGTATTATGACCGCATTATGAGCAAGGAGCTCGAGTATATCTATGACAGCATTTCCGCCAGGGCCGCTTTTTCCATATGGAAGATCAAAAAATATGAAGAGCTTGCGGCCAAGGTCATGAGGACATTTACGGAATTAACCGACGTGACCGAGAAGATCGACAACTCGCTCAAAGTAACCGAAGATGTGTACTACGCCAGGATTTACATGTCGGCGCTGAGACTGTTCCGGGTCAAGGAATGGGAGGACAGCATAAGGAGGAAGCTCGATATCGCCTACAACGTCTATGATATGCTCTACCGGGAGATCGCCAACAGGAGGACCGAACTGCTCGAGATGGCGATAGTCCTACTGATCATACTGGAGATCATCGTTTTCTTCCTGGTGAAATGAGCCTCACGCGCCCTCCGCTGCTGCGGTCTTTTCCCCGGCGGCTCTTTTCAGTTAGACGCCTGGAGCACGGCTGAGGTGATATCTTCCGCTGATCCCGACTTTTCCCTGATTATTTTATCCGCTTTCCGCCAGTCTACATCACGGGCAACTCCTGCTTGCTCGATGCGCCTCTTTGCCTCGGCGCGCAGGTCTTTTATTTTTCCATTGCTCTTTCCCGTTTTCCGAAGGCATTCCGAGGCCCACCGGGAAAGCTGCCTCAAGCTTCCCTAGAAGAGATATATGCCGCATGGTGTCCATCACTTTACAGGTGTATGCCGTTTCCGGTACTGAGACACACCGGCATCAACAATAAATATAGCAGTATCCTCCGTGGCTGTCAATGGACAAACCTGTGAATCAGCAAAGTACACTATGGCCTGAAGGAATGGGGAATACATATTCTCTCATTGCTATCTTTTCTATCGATTGGGAGGGATTATTATGATACAATATTTTCTACACAGGACAATAATCATATCTTCCGGAGGACCCATGGCTCAGACATTTGCAAAGACATATGATAATGCCGCTTCATGCTGGAAAGCGATACTGTCCGACGTGTCAAAACACAGGGGATTGCTTTCAGCTATCGATAGGTTTGCAAGGGAAAACACGGCGCCTGCAAAGATTGTATTCGGCACCTCGGGTTGGCGGGGTGAGATCGGGAGCGACTATACATTCAATAATGTGAGAGTGGTGATATCGGCCATTATAGAGATGTTCAAGTCAGGAGAGCCTTCTGTGATGAAGGCCATGGGTGTTGCGGACTTTGATGAAATCAGGAGGCGCGGGGTCATTGTAGGGCATGACAACAGGTTTCTAGGCCATGATTTCGCCTTGGAGGTCCTTGGCCGGCTGCAGAATGAGGGGATCAAAACCTGGTACGCAGGCGAGGCCGCCACCCCCGAGTTTTCCGCGGGGATCGAAATGCTCCACGCCGCATGCTCTGTAAATCTTACCCCCTCCCATAACCCGGCCAATTACTCCGGATTCAAATTCAACCCATCCGACGGCGGTCCCGCAGGCGCCGAAATTACCGCGAACATAGAGAAAATTGCCAACAGGATGCTGGGGGAGTCCCTTCTTTTGGAGCCGGTCATGCCCGTTCATGTCGAGCAGATGGATTTAACCAGGAGCTACCTGCAGTTCATAACGGAGAGGAAAACGCTGGACCTTGAAAGAATCCGGGATTTTGTGAACAGCAGCGATTGCTTCATCTGTGTCGACAATGTCCACGGCGCGACCAGGGGAAGGATAGAGAGGATCCTCGGGCCCGGCAATAAAATACGTTACCTGAGGACCAGTGATGATTACCTTTTCGGCGGCATTGCCCCTGAACCTTCCGAGAAAAACATGAAAGGAGTGGAAACAAACCTTGCAGAAAGCGGCGCAAAGTTCAGGGTCGGTGCTATAATGGACCCTGACGGGGACCGCATACGGTACAGCGACGGCGCACGGCAGATACCTATGAACTATTTCGGCGCTATGGCCTTCCATTTTCTGCATGTGCATAAAGGCATCCCGGGAGTTGTGGCGAAGTCCGTGGGGACGAGCAACTTTGTAAACGCCATAGCGGAGAGGCTCGGAGTGCCGGTGAAAGAGACCAGGGTGGGCTTCAAGAACTTCAGGCCCTATCTGCTGCAGACCTCGGGCGAGAGGGCGATAGTTGCATTCGAGGAATCCGATGGGATCTCGGCATATAACAATACGCTTGAGAAAGACGCGCTCTTCGGTCTCCTCCTGGCCATAGAGATGGTTGCAGTTACCGGGAAAAACCTGGGTGAGTACCTGGACCACCTGATGGAGGAATTCGGATATTATTATCCCGACCGCTCAGGCATTTCGGTGGACCGTTCTCTCGTAGGCGAGCCGCTGATACGGAAACTTTCCATTATTAAGGAGCAGTATAAAAAAGGCACGGTGACTGAAATAGGCGGCAAGACCCTGGCGGTTAAGGACGTGGTTACCGTGGACGGCACAAAGGTGGTGTTCGATGACGGCTCATGGCTTATGATCAGGCCGTCGGGCACCGAACCGAAAGTAAGGTTTTACATTGAAGCAAGGACGGAGGAAGGGAAAAAGGCGATTTTTGAGGCAGCAGAGAGGATAACCAAAGAAGCCCTCGGCATGTAGCGGGGCTTTTGTTCTGTAAAACTGCCCACCTTTGAAGCCGGAGATGGTACTTACAAGTTATTTGAAGCAACTGGCTGCCGGCAACCGGCAATTTATCCTTCAGGAAATTCTCGAAGTGAAAGGGCTCATGCAGTTGCTGATGAAGCACCGCAATACAGGGCAGAAATGGACAAAAGAAGAACTCAAGGTGATCAAAGCCCATTTCAAAGAGATTTCCAGGATGGTACCGGTCCTGCTGATCTTCCTGCTCCCGGGAGGGTCGGTATTTTTACCCCTCCTTGCACAGTTGCTCGACCGGAGGAAAGGACAAAGGCAGTGAAGGGTGATGCGTGATGAGTAGAAAGACAGTGAGACGTAACGGGCCTTTATCCTTCAACTCATCACTGATCACGCATTACGCATCACGGTCTTTTACATTTCCCTTCTGCCTTCGAGGGACTTGGTAAGGGTCACCTCATCGGCATACTCGATATCGCTTCCGATGGGAAGGCCATAGGCGATCCGGGTGACCTTCACCGGAAGGTCCTTTACTACTTCAGTAATGTACCTGGCCGTCATCTCCCCTTTGGTATTGGGGTTGGTCGCCAGGATGACCTCCCGGACACCCTCTTCCCGGATCCTCCTGATCAGTTCGTTGATCTTCAGCTTCTCAGGGGTAACGCCGTCAAGGGGCGACAGGGCCCCCAGGAGCACGTGATAGGCGCCGTGGAAACTACGGGTCTTCTCAAGGGCAAGGATGTTGCTGGGTTCCTCAACCACACAGATCGTGCTTTTGTCCCGTGAGGGATCACTGCATATCCTGCAGGGGTCGACATCGGTGATGTTGAAGCAGACCGAGCAGAACCTGGCCTTGTCCTTTACATCAATTATGGCTTCGGCTATCCCTTTTGCTTCTTCAGTTGACATAGCGAGAACAAAGAAGGCAAGTCTCTGTGCTGTTTTTCTGCCTATTCCCGGAAGCTTGGTGAACTCCGTGATAAGATTCTCTATAATATTTTCAGTCATATGAAAGTCCGTGATGCGTGAAGCGTAATGCGTGATGAGTAACAGCAAAAAACAGAAGAACTAATCAGGTTGTATGGTCTTATCTGCCGTTGTCTTTTACTCATTACGCATCACGCTTTACTCATTACAGTTGTTTATTTTCCGAACATATTGCCCAAACCACCCATGCCGGGTATCTGCAATCCCATGGTAAGCTTCGACATCTCCTCATTGACCATCTGCTGCGCCCTTCTCAGCGCTTCGTTTGCAGCGGCAAGTATGAGATCCTGCAGCATGTCTACGTCGTCCGGATTCACCACGTCTTTCTCTATTTTTATGGAAACCAGCTCTCCTCCGCCGTTGGCTACTACCGTTACCATACCTCCGCCCGCAGTAGCTTCTACGGTTTTAGTTTTTGCCTCTTCCTGCATTTTCTGCATCTCGGCCTGAAGCTTCTGGGCCTGGCGCATCATGTCCCCGAGCATTTTCTTAGACATTATCTCCTCCTTTGTTCTGTATCGGTATTATATCAACGATTCTCCCGTCAAATAATTCAAGCGCCTCCCGGATGACCGGGTTTTGCAGGGCCTTTTCCTTCAGGTCCTTTCTGCTGGGAGCGGTTGTTCCTTTCACCGTTTCAACTTTGATCGGCATGCTCCTTCCGGAAAGGTCCTCTATGACTTGCCTGATTGCGGGAAGGCTTTCTTTAACGGATCCGGCATGTATGGCCGAGCCGCCGCTGAAAACGATCCTGATCTCGTTTGTGTCGAAAGAAATTTCGCCATCCCCTATTTTTGACGCAAGAGGATGGTTTGTCTCGTTGATTTTTCCGAGCGCAGCATTCCATACCTCCTGAACCGTGGCGGAAGAAGGCATGGCTTGAGGGGCAGGAGGACCCGCCTCCACATCCGCGGTTTTGGGAATGGGCGCTGCCTGCACAGGAGGTTTACCAGCCGGGATCTTTTCCCTTGCCGGCTCCTGCTGCCCGGTCTTGCCTTGGGACAGCATTCTCAGCGCCTCGTTTACAGCCTTGAGGTGGCTCAACATGCTCAGCCGTATGAGGGTCATTTCGAGGGCCACCCTCGGGTAAAAGGCATTCCTGATCCCGGGCTCTGCCTTGATCAATTCGGAGAGCAGGAGAGCTATATGCTCTTCAGAAGCCCTGTCTTTGATTCCTGCGATCAGGGAGAGTTCCTCCTCGCCCAGGTCGATGATTTCTTCCGTATCGCCCACGATCTTCGCTACCAGGAGGCTCCTGATGAATTGCAGGAGGTCCCTGGCAAAGGTCTTAAGGTCTGCTCCCGTATTGGTCAGCCCGGATATTATATCGATGATGTCCTTCCTGTTGCCGTCGATAACTGCCGACGAGATTTCGGCAAGAGTTTCGGCATCGGTAATGCCGAGCAGGTCCTTGACTTCCTCGGCTGTTATATCTTCGGAGAATGACGCAATCTGGTCCAGGATGGTGAGGGAGTCGCGCATGCTTCCATCTGCCGCCCGTGCGAGCATATCGAGCGCCGGCCCTGTGATTTTTATTTTCTCGGCGCTGGAAATAAGGTTCAGCCGCTCCTTTATCTTCTGCCCCGATATTCTTCTGAAGGGGAGGTGCTGGCACCGCGAGAGCACGGTGGGCGGTATCTTTTTCGGCTCTGTAGTGGCGAGTACGAATATGACGTGAGGGGGAGGCTCCTCAAGGGTCTTCAGAAGGGCATTAAAGGCCGAGGTGGAAAGCATATGCACCTCATCGATGATATATACCTTGTACCTGCCGCCCGAGGGGGCGTAGCGGACCCTTTCCCTGAGGTCTCGGATGTTGTCTACTCCTGTATTGGAGGCGCCGTCGATTTCAGAGACATCTATTGACGAGCCGTCGGATACTGCCATGCACGACTGGCAGCTCCCGCAGGGCTCGGACGTGGGGCCGTTCACGCAGTTCAATGCCTTTGCGAGAATTCTTGCCGTGGATGTTTTGCCTACACCTCTGGGGCCTGAAAAAATATACGCGTGAGCGACCTTGTTTTGAGCAATGGCGTTTTTCAGTATGCGGGCAATATGCTCCTGGCCCGTGAGATCGTCAAAGTTCTGCGGCCTCCACTTTCTTGCCAAAACCAGATAGGACATAAAACCCCTTAAGGAAAAAGTTTAACGCTGCAGTTCAAGGTCCAAGGTTCAAGGTTTCAGCACAGGCTGCAGCAGTGGTCTTTGAACTTCGAACTCTCTGTTTTCTACACCCAGGGGCCGGCCACATCACGTTGAGCGTTATTTGCGTTTATCTCAGTGCAAACTTTTACGCTACAACTCCCGAACGTAACGTTTATGGGGCCGGCTTGCTGCGGCACCCAGACAGAATGCTTACCGTTGCTTCCTTCCGGCCCTGGCGGGGTTCACACTTGCCTGCTGCGCAGGGCCGGCCCCCGGCTATAGAAAACTCATGGCGGAGAGGGAGGGATTCGAACCCTCGGTGAGTTTAACCCCACACACGATTTCCAGTCGTGCACCTTCAGCCAACTCGGCCACCTCTCCATGTCATTGATATCTAAGTAAATAGCTTGTTTATCAATGAATTGAGTATATTAACACAAAATCTCTGAATTGTGCAAAATAAGGTAAATATGACAGTTTTCGTCAAACGTTGTCCGCATGGCGCCGAAATCTCCCGAACGAAAATTTACAAAAAGTTTACTGTTTTTAACCGTAAATTTACCGTACACGGCTGTAGAATTAAAGCAGATAAAAGTATTCTGCAAGCTGCTTTTGAAAAAGGAGGTGAAAAATGGAGAAATCCAAAAAGATTATCATCATTCTCGTGATTGCCGGTGCTGTGCTGTCCGCTTTCCTGGTATTCGGCCCGCCAAAATTGCTGGCCAAATCCGAGGCGCCTGATTTCTGCGCAGGATGTCATGTAATGGGTTCCGAATACGAATCCTGGAGTCACCAGGGAGCTCATAGGAGAAAGTTGTGTGTAGACTGCCATTTGCCGAACGAGAATATGGGTGTTCACTATGTCTGGAAGGCTATTGACGGACTGAAGGACATCGTATTCTTTTATTCGGGACATGTCCCGGAGAACATCAGGCTTACGTCCCACGGTGAAAAAGTATTACAGGCAAACTGCATCAGGTGCCATGAGAGCGCCGTATCCTTTATCAACCAGGACAGGAAGTGCTGGGAGTGCCACAGAAGGCTTATGCATAGGCGCAGCGGCGCTATCGAAACTTTATAAACGGGCTGGAGCAGTGATACCGGCCTAAAAGGTAAAAGGAGATTTTTCCATGAAAAGAAAAGATATTTTAAAGACTGCACTGGCAGTTGCGGCTGTAATAACTACGGTGTTTCTGTACGGCTGCCCGCCGCCCAAGAGCGAGCCGGTCAAGGCGGTAAAAATTGCTGACGGAGAAATCGACCCTGCGGTCTGGGGCAAGGCGTATCCCACGGAATATGAGATGTGGAAAAAGACCGAGGAGCCGACACCTGCCGGAAAGAGTAAGTACAAAAAAGGTTTTGATGCCGATAAAATCACCTACGACAAGCTTGCTGAATTCCCTTACATGGCGCTTCTCTTCAACGGCTGGGGCTTCGGTATCGAGTACAATGAGCCCAGGGGACATGCGTTCATGCTGCGCGATCAGCTCGATGTCGACCCGTCGAGGGTAAAAGCGGGCGGAGTATGCCTCACCTGTAAGACCCCGCTGGCGCCAAAACTCGAAAAGGAGATGGCCCTGCATTACTATAAAGACCCCTATAAAGAGGTGCTCGCCAAGGTGCCGGAGCAGCACAGGACGCTCGGGGTCGCCTGTGTCGATTGCCATGATAACAAAGATATGTCGCTCAGGATCTCGAGAGGCTTCACGCTGGTTGCGGCCCTCAAGGACATGGGAGTTGATCCTGCCAAGCTGACACGCCAGGAAATGAGGAGCGTTATCTGTGCCCAGTGCCATGTTTCGTACAGCATTCCGAAAGACAAGGACATGAAATCAGTGGGAGTGTTTTTCCCCTGGCAGGGAAGCACGTGGGGAGGAATCACCATTGAAAACATAATCAAAAAGATACGGAGCGATGACGCGAACAGGGAGTGGAAACAGAATGTGACGGGCTTTAAAATGGGCTTCATCCGCCATCCTGAATTCGAGCTCTTCTCGAACAACAGCGTCCATTGGAAAGCCGGGGCTGCCTGTGCAGACTGCCATATGCCGTATACGAAGGTCGGCACAGCCAAGGCTTCCGATCACCGAGTGATGAGTCCTCTTAAGAGCGACATGCGGGCGTGCATGCAATGCCACACCGAGAGCGTGGAGTGGTTGAGGGAGCAGGTTACCGCCATTCAGGACAGGACAGTCGCTCTCATGATGAGATCCGGCTATGCAACGGCAACAGTGGCAAAACTTTTCGAGATGACCCATAAGGCCCAGGCGGAAGGCAAGAGTATTGACCCCGCCCTTTACAACAAGGCCAAAGACTATTATGAGGAGGCTTTTTATCGCAGTGTGTTCATAGGCGCAGAAAACTCTGTCGGCTTCCATAACCCATCCGAGGCCATGAGAGTGCTTGGCGATTCCACGGCATTTGCTGAAAAGGCTGAAGGGTTCCTCAGGCAGGCCCTGGCAAAGGCAGGAGTTAACGTGCCGCTCAAGGTAGATCTCGAGTTGAAGAAATATCTCGACAACAGGGGTGAGAAGAAACTTAAGGGCAATCCGAAGTTCGAATTCAAAGACCCGACAGGCGTACAGGAGAAATTCTAAAGTACGGGGGCCTGGGCCGGTGGAGAGCAGTCCTGTGTGAGTGCCTACGGAATCAGGGATGAAGGTTGATTCAACCTTCATCCTTTTCATTACTCTTTAAACCTGTATCCCACCCCCGGAACGGTAATGATGTATTCCGGTTCGGAGGGGTTTTTCTCGATCTTCTGCCGTAAATGCTGGATATGGACATCAATGACACGGCTCCAGGAATAGATCTTCGATTCCTTCCAGAGGTGATTTCTTATATCCTCTCTGCTTATTACACACCCCTTGCTGCCGGCAAGAAAGCAGAGAAGCTCATACTCTTTTGGAGTCAAAATTACCTCTCTGCTCCTGACTTTTACGATTCTTTTTCTATAATCGACGGAGAGACTTCCGAAAACACGGCGTTCCTCTTTTGTCGGAGGGGTGGATCTTCTCAGACAGGCGTTTATCCGTGCAATCAGCTCCATAGTGTCAAAAGGTTTGACCACATAATCATCTGCGCCGCTTTCAAGTCCGATGACCCTATCGGAGACATTATCCCTTGCGGTGAGCATAATGACCGGCAGCGTACTGTAGTGCTCCCTCAACCTTCTGCAGATATCGACCCCGTCCCCATCGGGAAGGGTGAGATCGAGTATGACAAGGCCTGGCCGATGGGTGAAGAGTTCCTTTTCTCCCTCTCCCCATGAGCTTGCTGTTGCAACAGGGAAGCCGTGGAGTTCGAGGTTTGCCTTGAGTACCTTCAGGATATCCTTGTCATCGTCGACTACCAGAATGGAAGGTCTGTCGCTACTGTTCATCATTCCTCCGGGATGTCTTTTCCCCTTTCCATTGTTCAGCCCTGCCCGATCCCCGAACTCTCCTGCAGTTCCTCCCTGCAGGGCAGCTTAAAATAGAAACTATTTCCGCTTGTGACGCTGCTGCCGACCCCGATTACCCCGTCGTGTGCCTCTACGATGCTTTTGCATATGGAGAGCCCGAGTCCGGCTCCTTCCTTGCCGCCTCTTTTATAGAATTTTTCAAAGATCTTTTCCTGTTCCGATTCCGGAATTCCCGGTGCCCCATCATGCACTGCAACAGTAATAAACCCATTTTCGTGAAAGGTGCTGATGATTATTTCGGAGTCTTCAGGGCTGAATTTGATGGCATTGGACAGGAGATTGATAACAACCTGCTTTATCCTGTCCTCATCAATGCAGGCAAGAAGGCTGTCAGGAAGGTCGGCAAAAAGAGAGATCCCTTTTTCATCGGCATCCAGCTGAAGGGAAGTCATGATTTCTGCAATCAACTCCGGGAGGTTTGCGATAGTAAACTGCAGCTCGGCTGTCCCCGCTTCTATTCTCTCGATATCGAGCATCATCGTGACCATGCGAATCAATCTCTCCGCATTGTTCCGTATAACCTGGAAGAAGAGGGAGAGGTCGTCTATGGATGTCCCCTGGATTTTTTCAGGAGGCAGGGCAGCGAGCCTTGCCATGATATAGTCCATTGCCCCTTTGATTGACGTCAGGGGCGTCCTCAGTTCATGGGAGGCCCGTGCAATAAAATCGGACTTCCTCATATTCGCCTCGCTGAGGAGCTTATTTGCCTCGACTAACTTCCTGTTTGTCCCCTCAATGTCTTCTGTTGCAGCCCTGATTTTATCGTTCAGGCAGGTGTGGTATTCCGTGAGAGATCCCGCCATTTCGGAAAAAGCGCGGCAGAGGTCCTCAAACTCATCACCCGTTGCCGGCATATCTTCAGGATTGTACTTTCCTTCGGGAAGCTGCCTGATGGAGGTTTTCAGCCTCCTCATCGGTGTGAGTACAAGGTTCCTCATCATCAGCAGCATTGCTGCCATAAGAGAGGAGACGATCAGCAGAGTGGCGATAAACATCCTCTTCCTGTTTGCCGCTATTTCGGAGAAGGTCTTGTCAAAGGGGATTGTTACGCTTATGGCGCCCCGTACGTCACCGACCCTGTATCCCTGCCGCAAGTGGCAATTAAGGCAGGTGTCTTCTACATAGAGGGGGGCGATATAGCGCAGGTACCGGGAGTTGTCGACTGTATCTATTGCCAGAAGTTCTTTTGTGCCGCTTTTTTCAAATTGCAGGAGCGCATTTTTTTCGAAAGCATAAAG
>JAJZPZ010000243.1 GCA_021847795.1 Nitrospirota bacterium | reverse complement strand
GGTCATCCCGCAATAAACAATGCCCCTCGGGTCCTTTGTCTTCCGGAAATTCTTCAGGGCCTTGCTGATATGGAGCCGCGCCCCTGCGAGATCCCCTTTCATTTTCAGCACATTGGCCATGCTCCAAAGGGTATAGGAATAACTGACTATATCGCCTATCTCAGCGTAAAGGCGCTCTGCTTTCCTGAAATGCTTCATCGCCTCGGAATAGGCATTCTGCATCCGGTATGCGTTCCCGATGCCGCAATGCGAATAGGCGGCGCCGAAGATATCGCCCAGATCTGCAAACATCGCATTTGCCTGCCGGTAGTATTTCAGCGAGTCCTTGAATTTCCCCGCCATCCTGTGCGAGCCGCCCAGCCCGCACAAGGCATACGCAGTTCCCGGTTTATGCCGTATGGAAGAGAACAGCGCCTTTGCCTCCTTGAACTTTCCTATTGTCTTTCCTATCTCCCCGGCAACCCGCAAAGCGCCTGCCTCAGCCCATAGCGAAAAGGCAGTGCCCTTCCTGTCATGTTCCTTCAGATAGGTCTTCCTTGCAGTTGCTATGAACTTTATGGATTCCTTCCACATCCCCATGGCCCTCAGGGACAGGCCCATTCCTACCATACAGTCAGCGGCGGTCAGTTTGTTTCCCAGGGCCTCGCACGCCTCCAGGGCCTCCTCATAATTCTTTACCGCGGCATCAAATTTCCCGACCATCCTGCAGATATCCGCAACAGCAAGAGTTGAATCAAGAATACCATCGAGGTCGCCGGCCTTTTTGCTGAGGGCCAGGGCCTTTTTGAACAATGCCAGGGATTCCGCATACTTTGCGGCCCCCCTCAGGGCCTCTGCTTCCCGTATCAACGTGAAAATCCTGTCTTTCATGCCTGGCCTCCGTTTCCCATGCCTTTTAAAGTATCCCTGAGCTTTTCCATTAGTCCGCTGTAGTCCCCCGAATGGAAAAAGGCAGAACCCATAACCAGGATATCAGCGCCTGCGACTGCTATTTCCCGCGCATTGTTCGGTTTCACTCCGCCGTCAATTTCGACAGGGATTGCAAGGCCCATCTTTTTCAAAGCGCTTTTTAACGCCTTTATCTTGTCCAGCACGGAGGGGATAAACTGCTGCCCCCCGAATCCAGGGTTGACGGACATGAGCAATACCATGTCCAGATCGGGGAGGATATGATCAAGGCTGCAGAGGGGAGTTGCAGGATTCAGCGAAACCCCGGCCTTTGCGCCGCTTTCCCTGATAAAGTGGACAGTCCTGTGGAGATGCAGGCACGCCTCTGCATGGACCGTAAGATAGTCGGCCCCGGCTTTGATAAAGTCGGCTATAAAGTTATCCGGCCTCTCAATCATCAAATGCACATCAAGGGGCAGCGAGGTGATTTTCTTTATTCCTTCCACCACTGCCGGACCTATGGTGAGGTTGGGGACAAAATGCCCGTCCATAATATCCAGGTGCAGCATATCGGCGCCGGAAGCCTCCACCGCTTTTATCTCGGCCCCCAATCTCATGAAATCGGCAGACAAAATGGATGGTGCGATCTTAATCAAGGTTCCTCCCTTTTACTCCAGGATTTTGCTGTCAGCACAGAGGGTAAAGAGTAATACTATAATAGAAATGCTCACCTGCTTTCCACTATGATCTCAGGAAACCAGGCAGTTGCTTCTGCACATCCGGGGGACTTTTCGTTATGGGGACGCGTGATTTGAACGGGCAGACTGCGTTTTTACCCTTTTTTTTCAATCACTCCGCGTTCTGTGCCTTTACCTTTGCCTCTTCCTCGAGTCCACCGAGGCTGACAAGTATCCTGAAGACATCGCCGCCGGGCTCATTGGTCTCCGGTCTCTGGGCAATGATGATGTTTTTGGGTATTTTATCGGAATGCACGTAGAGGATCTTGCCGATCCTTATTCCCTTATCATTAAGTATCGACTCCGCCCTGTCAATGGACTGCCCTGTTACATCGGGGACATACTGCACCCGCGGTCCCTTGCTCAGGACAATGCCGATCTCCCGGCCCTCCTTAACCGTGCTTCCGGGCCTTATGTCCTGGCGCAGGATACTTCCCTGGTGGATGTATGAGTCATAGTCCTCGCCTTCGAGCCTGATGTAAAGGCCCTTTCCCCTGAGCATATCATTGGCATCCATCATTGCTTTTCCTTTCAGGTCCGGCACAGTGACCGTTCTGCTGAAACTCAGGATCTTGAAAGTAAGGTTCCCGGAAATTATGCCGAGGACGAGCAGGGCAAGTACATAGACAGGTATTTTTATCAGCGCTCTCATTCAGCCGGCATCCGTATCAGCGGTCAACGCCGGGGGGAAATGCCCCCCTGACACGAAGCGCCGGCGCTCTGTACCGTTTTCATTCACTGCCTTTCCTCAATCGTGCGGCAAAAAAACCGTCCATATCATGTTTGTGAGGGAAAGTCCTGTAAAAAAGCCCGCCCGGGTCCCTGAACTCAAACGGCCTCAAAAAATCATGATCCCCTTCTATAATACTAAAGGCGCCGTTGTCCTGTAAAAACTCCCTGATCACCTCTTCCCCCTCTTCCGGTTCCGTAGAACATACGGAATATACCATAATCCCCCCGGGTTTGAGGAATGCGGACACCGAACGCAGCATGTCTGCCTGGTTCTTTTTGAGCCTGGTGAGGTCTTTTGCCGTGTGCCGGTATTTCACATCAGGATTTCTCCTGATAACGCCCATTGCGGAACAGGGCGCGTCAAGGAGCACCCGGTCAAAAAACTCTCCTCCGGGCATCACGCCCGGCAGGTTCCGGGCATCCCCGTGAAGCACACTGACCGATTTCAGCCCGAGCCGCCCGATGTTCTCCCTGAGGCGCACGATCTTCTTTTCTTCGATTTCAACTGCAACGACCTCCCCCGCATCACCCATCAATTGGGCAATATGCGTCGCCTTTCCTCCCGGGGCCGCACAGGCATCGAGTACCCGCTCACCGGGCAAAGGACCGAGAAGGCAGGATATCAGCTGTGAAGCCTCGTCCTGGGCAAAGGAAGGGAAAGGGAGAATATCCGACAGCTCGCCGAAGGCATGAAGTTCCTCAAGGATAATTCCTGCAGGCGAAAACGTTGCCGGCCGCGCCTTTATTCCGTGCCCCCCCAGTATCTGCAGCGCCCTGTCCCTTTCAGCTCCGCTGCCGAGCCGTATGGTCAACCGGGGTATTTCGTTGTTTTTTACGGAAAGCCTTAATGCCTCGTCAAATCCGAACCGGGCAATCCATCTCCGCACGATCCACTCGGGATGGGATGTCGTGACTGATATATACCGGACCGGGTCATCCTTCGAAGGCGGGGCAAGCTCATCTTTATGCCTCAGGAAATTCCTCAAAACAGCATTGACCAGCGCCGCCT
>JAJZPZ010000055.1 GCA_021847795.1 Nitrospirota bacterium | reverse complement strand
CTCTCAGCGAGGGCAGTGACAGGGCTATCTTTGAGCTTCCGAATCTCCTGTTGAACTCCCTTACGACGTGGGGAAGATGGGAATAATCACCCGCACTCAGGGAGGTGAAGGATACTTCATCATAGCCCGTGTTCTTAAGCGACTCCCCGGCAAGCTGCAATACCCTTTCAGGAGACCTCTCCCTGAGGGGCCGGTAAATCATGCCTGCCTGGCAAAACCTGCATCCCATGGGGCAACCCCTCGAAACCTCGATGTTCACCCTGTCATGCACAATGGAGGCATAGGGTACAACAGGCTTCACCGGATAGGCTGCCCCGTTCAGGTCTGCGACAAACCGTCTCTTTATGCAGGAACCCTGCACATGGACGGAAGGGACATAAAAGCCTTTTAACTTTGCAATCTCCCGGAGGACTGATTCCCTTTTTCCATCGCCCCCGAGCTTCCACTGCTTCACCGTATCGGTCAATTCCGAAACTGCATTTTCTCCATCCCCGATCAGGAAAGCGTCGATAAAAGGAGACATGGGCGCCGGGTTGGTAGTGCACGGCCCGCCTGCTATCACGAGGGGATAGTGTTCTTTTGCCTGGATCCTCTCTTCCGAACGGAGGGGGATTCCTCCCAGGTTGAGCATATTCAGGACAGTCGTATAGGAAAGCTCATACTGCAGGCTGAAGCCTGCGATGTCGAAATCTCTCAGCGGGGTATTTGATTCAAGAGAAGAGAGGAGAAGGGGCCTTCTCCTCATATATTCCTCAAGATCTGTCCATGGTGAGAAAAACCTTTCTGCTGAAGCATAAGGGAGGCCGTTAATTATCTCGTAGAGAATCCTTAACCCGAGATGTGACATCCCGACTTCATAAATATCGGGAAAGGCCAATGCAAATCTTACTGCCCCGAACTCCCAAAAATCCTTATCAGGAATATTTTTGGGAGTGCCTCTTTTATGCCTAATCGAATTGTACTCACCATTAATGTAACGGCTTGGTCTTTGAAAGAGAGAAAACTTCACCTTTTAAAATACCACTTGCAGAAGACTTTAGGCAAGGAGTCCGCTTCCTCTCGTTTGCAGATCCGGGAAAATCTCCGGACCAGCGCCGTTATGAATGGCTACGTCAATTCCATTCTTATTTCTTCGCTGCTTTCTTTGCTGCCGGTTTCTTCGCTGCTTTCTTTGCTGCGGGTTTCTTCGCTGCCTTCTTTGCTGCCGGTTTCTTCGCTGCCTTCTTTGCTGCGGGTTTCTTTGCTGCTTTCTTTGCTGCGGGTTTCTTCGCTGCCTTTGCCATTTTTAAGCCTCCTTTTTTTGCTATACATCTTACACAGAAATAACAGAAAGTTCAAGAAAAATCAGCACAAATAAAATATTTGCACCTATTCATTCTTTCGGTGAATTTCCTTTTTTCTTTAATTTTACTTTTGCAATCCCTTCAGCGCAGCAACAGCGCGCAGAGAATCTTCATCCGTTTCTCCTATGAAAAACTTCATCGTGGCCGATGCTGTGTTAAAATAAACAGCATGAAAGGATCGTTGCTCTTCTCTCTCATATTGCACGTGCTGCTGCTCTCATTATTTCTTTTTTTTCTTCCCAGGGGGAAACAAGAGACCCCTCCTTTTTTTGCGCGAATAGTTACACCCGATGAGTTGAACCGAAGCACCCCCCCGGCGCGAAGGCCTTCAGCGCCACCGAAACCATCGAGGAACTTTCATGACGAGAAGACGGCAAGAATGCCGAAGCTGCCGAAAGATATCCCTCCCCCAAAAGAATTCTCGGCAGTTCCTGAGCAGCGCAAACCCGGGAAGGATCGCCGGTACACGCCGCAGAATTCGTCTCAGGAAAAAACGAAAAGAGCAGCCCCGGCCCCCAATCACTTATCAGCGGGCACATCTGAGGGCACAGCACAGGCGGACAAGCATGAGGCGTCCAAAAAGGAAGAGTTGCCCTCCACGCTCACCGGCCCTCAGGGCACGCTCAAACAAGGGACCGGAGAGGGGGACAGCTTCGGCAAGTCGCCATCCATGGCAGGCCCAAAAGCCATGCCTTCGCCCAAAACGCTCAGGGAAAAACTCTACGACAAAAACATAATCGGCCGGCTCGCACAAAAAGGGAAAGAGAGCGTGCAGCCCGACAGCAGCATCACCTTCGACACCAGGGACTACAAATACTACGGCTATGCGCAAAGATTGAGAGAACGGATTGAAAACATATGGAAGTATCCCCAGGAAGCCGCTGCAAAAGGCATATACGGAGATCTGTACGTCAGGTTCACTATTAAAAAAAACGGGAAGCTCGGGGCAGTGGAACTGGTGCGCACGTCAGGGCATAGGGACCTTGATGATGCTGCAATGAGAGCGCTCAGGGAGGCAGAACCATTCTGGCCCCTTCCCGATAGCTGGGATGAAGACGGCCTGACCATAACAGGCCATTTCGTATATTCGCTGTACGGGTTTTACATCAGGTAACATTTAAAACTGTCCCGCTGCTGCACAGGCCTCATATTTACAAACGCGCCACGGCAGTAGTTATAATAATGGATGCGCAGATTATATTTAAGGCTTGGAGATAAGGTCAAACACCTGAATTACTTCATGTGGGGCGAGGGTGAGGTAATCGAGGAAAAGCACTCGGACCTTCCCGGGGGGTTCTGTTTTGTAAGAATACTCTTCCAGGACGGCAATAAGCGCTCCTTCATAAACGACCTGGGCAATGAGCTGTGCTGCTACTACACAGGGATCAGGCTTGTAGGCGAATGCAGCGTCTGGTAAGCGCACCGGAGCGCCGACAGGCACAGCGCAGCGCGAACCAGGAAACGCCGCCTCCTACTGCACGATCTTCGGAGTTATGAAGATAAGCTGTTCCGTGGATTCCACTGTCTTAAAGTTCCTCTTAAACAGTCTCCCCAGAATAGGTATCTTGGAAATACCCGGCACATTGGCCTCGTTGTCTTGTTCAGTGCTCTTCAGTATCCCGCCTATTACAACAGTCTCGCCGTCCTTTACCAGGACCTGGGTCGTCGCCTCGCTCGTGTTGATGGAAGGCAATCCCTGCGATTTGTTCGAGAAGTCGGCTTCATTCTTGTTTGCCTGGATGCTAAGGAGTATCGTCTTGTCAGGACCGACCTGGGGCGTAACAATGAGGTCAAGGCTTGCGTCCACAAACTGCACCTGTGTCCCTGATTGTGAAACGGTTGAATAGGGGATTCTCTTGCCCTGTCTGATGACCGCCTTTTCATTATCAACAGTCATGATCTTGGGGGTGGAGACCACCTTGCCCTTGCCGTTGGATTCAAGCGCGGAAATCCTCAGGTCCAGGCCGAAGGTCTGGGCGGCATTCAGGAAGCCCATCGTAAAAGCGCCCGTCGGAGCGCCCGTCGAACCCAAACTGACAAGTGTCGGGTTTAATGCATTGCCGCCCGATATGGAAGAACCCGAGATAGAGCCGGCTATGGGAGTACGCACGCTGTCAAGGGGACCATTGCTCCAATGGCCGCCCCACTCGACGCCGAGTTCTTTCGAGTAGTTCGTGTTTACCTCCACAATCCTGGCCTCTATAAGGACCTGCGTAGTCGGCTTGTCAAGGGTGTCGATAAGCTTCTGAACTTCGGAAAGGCTTGACGGCACATCCTTTATGATCATAGAGCGCGTCCGGGGATCGGTACTGATATTGCCCCTCGGGGATAACAGCTTGGCCTTGTCGATGGAATCCTTGATCTTATCGACATTTGCATAGTTCACCACAAACACCTTCGTAACGATATCCTCGGCCTTTCCGAAGACATCCTTTGTCTCGGCTACGGCCTTCTTCTCGTCCTGGAACACTTTGAGCGTTGCAACCCTTATGACGTTCCCTTCAACAACCTTCTCAAGATTGAAAGTCCTCAGAATAAGATCCAGTGCCTGTTCCCAGGGCACGTTGATCAGCTTCATCGTGATTTTCCCCTTGACGTCGGGGTGTATTACGATATTGTACCCGCTCACATCGCTCAGGAGCCTCAGGATCGGAATGATATCCGCATCCTGGAAGTCCAGGGATATCAGCTTGGAACTCTCTTTTTCGTTTTCATCTTTTTTCGGGAGGACGGATTGTGATGTATCTGCCGCCTGTCCCTTGCTCTTTGAAAGCACTTTACCGGAGACATCGACAAACAGCTCATCCCCCAACGCAAAAACCTCGGCCTCGAACCCGCTCTCCAATTCCAGGACAAACCGGATTTTGCCGTCCTCTATCCTGCAATTTACCTCCTTGAAAGGGGACTTGAGGTTGGACGGGATGATGGCCTTCATCGCAACTCCCGGGACATCGATTACGACCTTGTTGTCGAGTTCAAAGACGGAAGGATCCGGCATTGTCCCGTCACCTTTGATGATAAGCTCGCCGCCCTCTCCGGTCTTGCTGAGCGTCACCTTGGTGATTTCCCCGGCAGCGTCCTCTTCTGCTTTCGGATCACCGTTTTCCTTAACAGCAGCCGCACTTTCTTCCCCGGGCTTTGTATTTTCCTTTATGTTCAGGGTAAGGACGCCGCTAGTGACTTCAGGAATAACAGTTGAGGGGGACTGAAGGAGGATATTCAGGCGCGATGCAGGGGCAGGGGTCTCTATCCGGGCGGGGGTAATATCGGTAATGCCCGCCTTGTTCGAGAAAATCTTTTCATGAAACTTTCCCAGTCCTGTCCCCTCAAAATCCACGATCATTCTGAAAGGGTCTTCCGGCCTGTATATCTTGTATGTTATCGGCCCGTCGATTTTTACTTTCACCGCATAGTCGAGTATTTCAATGCCCGTGATCTCCGGCTGTTTAACTTTGCTTTCACCGGCATCTCCTGCATATGCAGATATGCAGAACGCCAGCAACATTGTAAAAGACAACAGTATACTGAAATATGGTTTTAAATTTTTAACGCTTGAACCCTTTTTCATCCCTCTTCCCCCCGACGGAGTTTTAAAATGGTATCTTTGGGCCTGACCGCACCCCGCTGATCTCTGACCTGCTCCCTGATGATAACAGAATTATTGGTGATTTTATATATTTTACCGCCACGCAGTCCCAGCTTAGTACCCACCCTGACGGTATAGGATTTGCCGTCAGGCAACGTAATAGCGGCATAATAGCCGCTTTTATTCCATAAGATGGCTATGAGCTTAAACTCCATAAGATCGTAATTTTCAATAGGTGTCAGGCCCTTTTTCTTTTCAGCCTCCGGTTTCACGATAAGCGCGGCAAAAGGGTCCCTCTTCCCCTTTGCATTATATTCATACGCGCCGGCAGCTTTCGCCTTGTCGGCGGCATCCTGCTGGTTCACCTCCGGCTTTTTGGTCTCCGAAGGCCCGGCAGGCTGCGGGGCCTTTGCCGCCTGAGGCGCTGCGTTCGGCTGCACGTAAGCGGCATAAACAGCGGGGGCACCTGCTGTTTTGCCTCCCACCGAAGCGATCAACCCTGCCGCGCATGCAGCGGAAAGAATGCAGGAAAAAAGTTTCAAAGGCAATTGGGCTCTCATTTCTTTTTTGCCTCTTTTTTCTGGAGGTCCTTCCTCTCTTTTTCAGGGATCTGGGAATAGGTCATGGCCGTCAGGCTGACATCCAGTCCGCCCCCTCCGGGCTTCATGCTGACGTTGGGCAAATTAACGATCCTGTTCAACATGGTAATGTTGCTGAAAAACTGCCCGAGCTTATGGTAGGCGCCGCGCATCGAAACTTCCACAGGAATCTGATAGACTTCCTTGCTCTCATGGACACCCTTGTTGCCGGGCTTCCATGAGACAATCTGCAATCCTGATTTTATACCGAGCTCGGAGACCTGCTTTAAGAGGCCTGAGACCTCCCTTTCTTCCGGCAGTTGCAGTTGGAGGTCGGCCAGCTTGCCTTCCAGTCTTTTGTTTTCCGCTTTCAACGCCGGGAGTTTCGCAGAGTTCCTTTGGAGCATTTGCATCTCGCCCGTCTGCTTATCTATTTCCTCTACAAGCGCCTTTTTTTCCTCAAGAGCAGGCTTTATCAGAAGACTGAAGAGCACCGCAATGATGAGCACAGGGGGCGCTGCAAGCGCCAGGTTTTTCTTGAGCGGGGACAGCACCTCCAGTTTAGCGTTCAGGGCCTGAGTATTTATAGCCTGCTTCATGTCCATAGCTCTGTCACACCTTTATCTTGAAATTCAGTTTGAATTTATAAACCTTTACCTTTTCCACTTCCGCTTCCCTCGATTCCTCGAGGTACACATCGCTGAAGCTTGCCGACTTTTTCAGGTTGTCGATATAGGCGACAATATCGATGTTCGTGAAGGCATACCCTTCCAGCACAACCCTCATATCACGGTATGCCAGGGAATTAAGCCATACTCCCTCGGGGATGATGCTGCTGACCTCATCAAGCAGCCTCACGGGCACTGCCTGGTTTTTCCTGAGGATCTCGATGGTGTTGCCCCTTTGCTCAAGCTCCTTGTTCAGTTTCTCGATTTTCTTTATTTCGCCGATCTTCTTTGAGAGTGCGGCTATTGCCGTCTTGTTTGACTCGCTTTGCACGTTCAACTGTGCGACTTTGTGCTTAAGCGCAAAGGCGGCCAGTCCCGCAATAAGAAGAGCAGCCACGTTGGCGATCACGATGGCGAAAAAGAGATTTGAGGGCGCTGTTATTCTGATCTTTTTTTTCTTCTTCTTCTTTTCGGCCAGGAGGTTTATCCGTATCATTCCCTGTCCCCTTCACGCCGCAATGCCAGTCCGACGGACACCGCGACAACCGGAGCTATTTCCTTTATGTAGGCGGCGTCAAGTTTCTCGGAGATTCTTATGTTCCTGAAGGGGTCCACGACTTCCACCTGCATCCCGAGCCTCCCGGCCATCATGGAGGGAAAATCCTTCATCATTACCGTCCCGCCGCTCAGGAGGATCTCGCTTACATCCTCCTCGCCCACGCTGCTCCTGAAATATTCAAACGACCTGTATATTTCAGTGTAAATCTCATCGGAAGCGGTATTCAGGGCGGCCTGGGCATCTACAGGAGAGACTCCTTCAACTGCCTGCCCCTTTTTTATCCTTTCCGCATCCTCCCGCGAAATATCCAGGGTCCTTTCCAGCGACTCGGTATGGAGATTCCCGCCGATGGCGCTGTCCCTCGTGAAAATAGGCAAGCCCCCCTGGAGTATATTGATGTTTGTCTTGCTCGCCCCGATATTGACAAGAGCGACATTCTTATTGCCCGTGATGTCGTAGTTGGCCTCGTACATATTATTCAGGGCAAAGGAGTCGACATCAACGATAACCGGTTCAAGACCTGCTCTTTCAATGACCTCGATATAATCGCTTATGACATTTTTCTTGACTGCAACGAGGACGACATCCATCTGCCCTTCCTCTCCTGCCTTGTTCCCCAGTATCTGGAAATCCAGATTCACATCGCTTATATCAAAGGGTATGTATTGCTCTGCTTCGTACCGGATAGAAGTGGCGAGTTCGCTCTCGCTCATGACAGGTATTGTTATCTTCTTAATAATTACCGAGGAATGGCCCGACACGCCGGCAACCACATCGCCCGATTTCACCCCGGACTTTTTCATCAACTCTTTAAGAGATGCGACAAGCTTGTCCTTATCGGTAATAGCTCCTTCTACTATAGTTTCCGGCGGGAGCGGCAACATTGCGGCAAAGGCAAGTTCATGGCCTGTCTTAGTAGTGCTGAGTTGGAATGCCTTGATATAGTTCGAACCGATATCCAGCCCTATCGGGTTCTTCTTTTTAAAAAACATTCCTCACCATATTATTTTTGCGGCCCCTTCTGCAAGCCGGGCACATTTTCAGGTCAGCCCTGTAAAAGCAATTGCCGTGCCTGCACCAGATGAAGGAAAAACATCCTGTTTCGCGTATTCATGCGCCTTCCCCTCCGCTGCGCCGGCAGTTACTGCTCTTTTCCCGTCGCCAAATGGATATGTTTTTATCGGGCCTTTCGGAATAAACTTTAAAAGCCTCATGCGCAGGGATTTTAAAATAATTGCGCAGAGAAATGCAATGCATGCCGCAGCAGTCTGAAGCAAAAGGGGGAATCAGACGGGGATGGGCGGCAGGCATCCTACTGGGACGGCAGGTTCACTTTTACGTTCAGTTCCCTGAGTTGCTTCACTTCGACAGATGACGGGGCGCCGCTCATAAGGCAGACCGCTTTTTGCGTTTTCGGGAAGGCAATTACATCCCTGATGGACTGGGCTCCTACCATAAGCATCACCAGCCTGTCCAGCCCAAGGGCAATCCCTCCGTGGGGAGGCGCCCCATATTCAAGGGCATCCAGGAGGAAGCCGAATTTCATTTTTGCATCTTCGCCGGAAATGCCCAGCAGTTCGAACATTTTCCTCTGGACATCCATCCGGTGGATACGGATACTGCCCCCGCCGATCTCATACCCATTCAGCACGATGTCATACGCTTTGGCCTTAACCGGCTCCAGCGCCTGCCGGTCGGCGGCGGACAACTCACCCTGCGCAGCGTGGACCGAGAAAAGCTTCTCCATATCCTCATCCATGGGCGAGGTGAAGGGATGATGCATGGCGGCAAATCTCCTTTCATCGCTGTCCCACTCGAGCAGGGGGAAATCGACAATCCATACAAACCGGAATTCATCCCTGATGAGATTCAGCCTTTTCCCCAATTCAAGCCTCATTCGGCTCAGCACATCATGCACGACTTTCTCCTTATCGGCAACAAAGAGCATCAGGTCGCCCTCCGAGGCTTCCAGTCTCTCCGCCATCTGCCCCAGGATTTCTTCAGGGAAAAATTTGGCGATAGGGGATTCAAAGCCGTTTTTCACCTTGATCCAGGCCAACCCTTTCGCGCCGAAAGACTGCGCCTCCTCGGTAAGCAGATCAACCTCTTTTCTTGAGAGCCCTGCCATGCCTTCGGCATTTATCGCCTTTACCCTGCCGCCTGAAGCCAGGGCATCAAGGAACACCTTGAACGAGCCGTTCTTCACCAGGTCTGCCATATCTTTGAGTTCCAGCCCGAACCGCATATCAGGCTTGTCGTTTCCAAACCTCTCCATCGACTCTCTAAAGCTGAGCCTCTCAAAAGGTATGTGGATATCGCTACCCAGAACACTCTTGAACACTCTCCTGAGCATCTCTTCAACTATCGCAATGATGTCGTCCCTTTCCACAAAGGACATTTCCATATCCACCTGGGTAAACTCAGGCTGCCTGTCCGCACGGAGGTCCTCATCCCTGAAGCACTTGACCACCTGGAAATACCGGTCAAGCCCGGAGACCATCAATATCTGCTTGAAGAGCTGCGGAGACTGGGGGAGTGCATAGAAATGGCCGGGATTCAGGCGGCTCGGCACAAGATAGTCCCTTGCGCCTTCAGGTGTCGACTTCGTCAGCATGGGGGTTTCTATCTCAAGGAACCGGCGCTCGTCGAGATAATCCCTCATGACCTTGGCAGCCTTATGCCGTACGATAAGGTTATGCTGCAACTCAGGCCTTCTCAAATCGAGATACCGGTGCTTCAGCCGCAGGGCTTCCGATGCCTCTGCAGCCTCCTCCATAGGGAAGGGCAGGGGCGCAGCAGTATTCAGCACCGTCAGCTTGCTTGCGTAAAGCTCAACCATACCTGTAGGTATGCCCGGGTTCGCCGTGCCTTCGGGTCTCCTCGTCACTTCTCCCGTAACCGCGATGACGAACTCCCCCCTCAGGTCATGAGCTGCTTCATGGGCGCTCCCCGAGACATCAGGGCTGAAGACTACCTGGGCTATACCGGTGCGGTCGCGCAGGTCGATAAATATCAAGCCCCCGTGATCTCTCCTCCTGAATACCCATCCGGCAAGGCTTATCGTTGAGCCGGTGTCGGACTCGTTGATTTCGCCGCATCCTTTATCCCGAATCATACAACCTCCAAAAGAAACCGAAATTCAAAAGTAAAATTAAATTCCAGGGGAATCCCTCTATTCCGATTTTTATTTTAAGATTTGCTCCTGATAATGCCGCGCCCCTTCACCGGCTTGTCCGCCTGCAGACCCGGTTCATCCCTGATAGTCCTCAGTTCTTCCTGCGTCAGGGGCCTGTATTCTCCCGGCTTGAGGTCCATGAGTTTCAATCCGTTGATACTCACCCTCTTCAGCCTGATCACATCATGCCCGACCTTTTCGAGCATTCTCCGTATCTGCCTTTTCCTGCCTTCATGTATGGTCATCTCAACCCATGAATTGCTTTCCGTCTCCCGTATCTTCTTCACTCCGGCCGGGGCGGTCATGCCATCGTCCAACCTGACTCCCTGCCTCAGTTTTGCCAGCTCATCGTCCTTTATCATGCCTTTGATTTTAACAACATAGGTCTTGGCTGCTTTTTTTGACGGGTGCATTATCGATTGCGCAAAATCGCCGTCATTCGTTACGAGCAAAAGGCCTTCAGAATCGTAATCAAGCCTCCCCACAGGGAATACCCTGTAGCGTATTCCCTTGAAGAAATCTTTTACCGTGGGCCTGCCTTCCGGGTCGGAAAGAGATGTAACCACACTCTTCGGCTTGTTGAACATAAGGTATACTTTGGGTTCAGCCCTCAACAGGAGTTTGCCGTCCACCTTGATATGATCTTTGGCAGGGTCCGCCTTCATCCCCAGGACTGCTGTTTTGCCGTTCACCGTGACCCGGCCTTCGAGGATAAGTTCCTCTGCTTTGCGGCGCGATGCGATCCCCATCTGTGCCAGTGTCTTCTGAATTCTCTGTTCCATAATCATCAAGTTACAAGTCGGGAGTAATAAGCAAGCAATCAAAATTCATAGGTGCCCTTACTTCTTACTTTTCACTTCCCGCTTATGTTTTTATCTCGATATATGCCCTCTCTCTCAATCCTTTTATCCAATTTTTGTATTCCCTGTTGAATTTTTCTTCCAGGAGCCTCTGCCGTACCGAATCCCTTAATTCCTGGGGATTTTTGAATACCCGTATCTCGTTCACCTTAAGGATATGCATTCCGTTGCCGCTCCAGAAAGGCTCGCTCACATCTCCTGTCTTCATCACTGAAAGCGCCTTCAGAAAATCTCCCGACAAATCGGCCTTCCTGATAAAGCCCAGGTCTCCGCCGTTTGCCGCGTTCCCATCCTCTGAATATTGCCGCGCGAGAGAAGTGAAATCCTCTCCGGCCTTGATCTTCTTATAAATATCTTTTGCCTTCTCTTCCACCCCGGGGTTGTTATCAGCGCTCTTCAAGAAAATCTGGCTTATGCCGAACCCCTCGCTGTCCTTTGCCACCTCTTTGTGTTCAGAAAGATATTTGTCGAGCTCCGGCTCCGTGACGAGGATTTTGCTCCTTACTTCCTGCTCTATGACACGGCTTATGGTTATCTGCTCCGCAAGTCTTTTCCTGTACTCGGGAAGGGAGGATTTCTCCTTTTTGACGGCCTCCTCGAATGCAGCGTCTGTCATGGCGTATTTGGCTTTGATGTTGCCGATGGCATTGTTCACGTCCTCGGCGCCTGCAGAAATGCCGGCCCTCCCTGCCTCCTGGAGCTGCAACCTCATATCGATAAGGCTTTCGAGGAAAACAGACTCGTTCTCCCTGAAGAATCTGCGCCTGTCGTCATCTTTCATGCCCCTGATCTGATCCGTGGCCTCGAATTCCATAGCCCTGTAGAGGTCGCTCCATGTTATGACCTCCTTATTCACTATCGCCACAACCTTATCGAGCAGTATGGCGCTCTCTGCAACAGTGGAAAAGCAGAGCAAGAACAGGCAAACCCCGGTTACCATCTTTTTTCCCATGACAAAACCTCCAATCCTGATCACAGTCCATAATCTCCGGCGCACAGCTTGAGCGCAGAGGGAAAGCCGCAGGCTATGAACCATCGTCAGCTATTTTAGCATATTCCGGGCAGTTGTTCTCCGGCAAGCATACCTGCAATGTGAACTCCGCTTCCTGCGGTTTTCACACACCTCCGGGTATCGGCAAAGATGTAATGCCCCCGCTGCCGTGTCCGATACTCACGCGCTCCATCTTATCTTTCAATAACGGGGTTGATCCCGATAATCTCCGAGGGGGCGCTCTCCTGCCGGGGACCCACGGCGGTTACATAATAGAAGGTCTTTGAGGTCAGCGGCTCATTGTCAGTAAAAGCAGGGGTCCCGGATTCCCCGATATTCCTGAAGGCCTTCTCCGAAGCCCTCTTCCGGTAAACCTTGTACCCTTTGACCCAGGTCTCGGGATTTTCATCCCACATCAGGTAGACCTTCTCCGGGGACACAGCATACTTCAGGTTGGAAGGCGGAGAAATGACAAAAGTCTCCGGATTGACCTCCAGCTCAGCAGAAGGGTATCCCTCATCCTTTATTTCCGTGTCGAGCAGGGACCTTACGGTATAGTAGGTTATTTTCCCCGGCTCCAGCTTGTCCGTGAAAAAAGTTTCCTTCAGCGGCGTTTTGTTGAGCGGCAAGGCAGGATATTTTCCCTTCTCATAACTCCGGTAAATATTATACAGGGCAGTATCGACCCTGTCCCACCGGATATCTACCGAGTCCGATGTCACTGAATATGATAACCCGGCAGGGGGATCGGGGAGAACCGACGGATTTACCCGGACAACCCGGGATTCATTGCTGATAACGTTTCTCAGGCTGTATACCCGCATTTTGTAGAGGTACTTCTTTCCTGTTTTAAAATCCTTGTCCACAAACTGCGAAGCATCGCTGTTCAGGAACCCGATATTTTTGAACTCCGCGGTCCCGTCAGTCTCTGCCTTCTCCACGTAAAATCCCTTGATCGTCTCTCTTTCCGATTCGGGATATGACCAGGAGAGGATAATTTCATCCTCGCGGTGGATTGCCTTAAGATTCCTGACCGGGGAAGGCTTCTCAAAGGTCGTAAGAGTCGGATCTCCCTTTCTTCCGCAGGCCGTTCCTATTAGGGCGCACGACAAAACCGCCAAAAGTAGGGCAGGAATTCGCAGTTGTTTTTGTATTTTCAATACTCTTCCTTTCCGGGTATGAGGCATGTCCGGGTATTATACCAGTATCGTTGCCCGGTTGGAAGGAATTTTCCTCTTAGGCTTTCAGGCCTTTTCTGAATTTGCCGATCTGTGCCTTGACTGCCTCGGGAGACGTGCCGCCGTAGGATTTCCTGGCCTTCACCGACTCCTGGGTACCGATGAACGTATAGATATCTTTTTCAAGGGCGCCGGAGAACGATTTGTACTCCTGGAGGGTCATTTCAGAGAGGCCCTTGCCGCTGTCAATGCAGTAACGGACTATCCGGCCCGTGATTTCATGTGCGGTCCTGAAGGGGACTTTCTTCCGCACAAGATACTCGGCAATGTCCGTTGCCGTGGAAAACGCCGCACCGGCGCCGGCCTCCATTCTTTTGAGGCCGAACTTCAGGTTCTGCAGCATACCGGCAAGGATCTCCAGGGTCGCCTTTGCCGTATCAACCGTGTCGAAAACAGGTCCTTTATCTTCCTGCATGTCCCTGTTATAAGCAAGGGGCAGGCCTTTCATCATGGTAAGCATATTCATAAGATTGCCGTAGACCCTGCCGGTTTTGCCGCGCATCAGTTCAGCCACATCGGGATTCTTTTTCTGCGGCATAATACTTGAGCCCGTTGTGTAGGCATCGGAAAGCTCTATAAAGGAGAACTCCTCGGAAGACCAGAGCACAAGCTCCTCGGCCATTCTCGATGTGTGCATCATCAGGGTGGCCGAGCAGGCGAGAAACTCTATAGCGAAATCCCGGTCAGAGACCGAGTCCATGCTGTTCTCAGAAACAGCATCGAATCCCAGAAGCCCGGCAACATACTCCCTGTCCACGGGAAGCGTTGTCCCGGCAAGGGCGCACGCCCCGAGGGGAAGGACATTGATGCGCTTGAGCGCATCTTCAAACCGCTGCGCGTCCCTGGAGAACATCTGGGCGTAGGCCATCAGGTGCTGGGAGAGGAGCACAGGCTGGGCCCTCTGCATATGGGTGTACCCCGGCATAATGGCGCCCATATTTTTTTCCGCCATCCCCGCCAATACAGCCATGAGCTTCTTAAGGAGGGCAATGATCTCCCTGACCTCTGCCCTCAGGTATAGCCGTATATCCAGGGCAACCTGGTCGTTCCTCGATCTCGCGGTATGGAGCCTGCCGCCTGCTTCTCCTATTTTTTTGATGAGGGCGGATTCGATATTCATGTGGATGTCCTCAAGCTCTTCCCTGAACCTGAACCTGCCCTCTTCGATTTCCCGGTAAATCTCCTTCAGGCCTTTGCCTATCGCATCAGCATCCTTTTTGGGAATAATGCCCTGCTTCGACAGCATCTTTGCATGGGCAATACTGCCTTCGATATCGTATTTCCAGAGCCTCTTGTCAAAAGAAATGGACTGGGTATACTGCTCAACAGGTTTTGAAGTCTTTTCCGTGAATCTTCCTGCCCAGGGTTTTTTCATTCCTAATGCTCTTCCTCTTTCTGCTTCTGACGTTCTGCTATGATTTTCTGGGTAATGTGGCTCGGGACCTCCTCATAGTGGGAGAACTCCATGGAATAGAGCCCCCTTCCCGAGGTCATGCCCTGAAGCTGGTTTGCATAGGTAAGCATCTCGGCCATCGGCACAAGGGCATTGACCTTCTGGTTCCCCCCGGCCTGGGGTTCAACTCCCTGGACCTTGCCCCTCCTCGAATTCAGGTCCCCGATAACAGCCCCGAGGGTGTCCTCGGGCGTCACCACCTCCACCCTCATTATCGGCTCGAGCAGAACAGGCTTTGCATCCTGGAAGGCCTTCTTCAATGCCATGGAGCCCGCTATCTTGAAGGCCATTTCAGAGGAATCAACCGAGTGGTAGGAACCATCGTACAGTGTGGCCTTCATATCGACCACCTGGTACCCTGCAATTACCCCTTCTTTCATTGTCTCGACGATCCCCTTTTCAACTGCCGGCCTGTACTGCTGGGGGATTACGCCGCCGACGATCTTATCGAAAAAATGATAGCCCCCGCCCCTCGGCGTCGGCTCTATCTCTATCCAGCAGTCACCGAACTGCCCGCGGCCGCCGGACTGCTTCTTGTACCTGCCCTGCGCCTTGGCTGCGGCCTTGATGGTTTCCCTGTAGGGGATCTTCGGCATCTTCATGACGACCTCGACCCCGAATTTCCGTTTGAGCTTCTCAAGGGCGACTTCGAGATGGACCTGTCCCATTCCTGAGAGTATCAGTTCCTTTGATTCCTCATCTCTTGTGTAATGCAGCGTAGGGTCTTCTTCCAGGATCCTATGGAGCCCTACGCTCACCTTGTCCTCATCACCCTTTGTTTTCGGCGCTATTGCATAGGATATCAGGGACTCTGCAAACCTCACCTTCTCAAGAACCAAAGGGTGGTGCTCCTCGCACAAGGTGTCTCCGACATTGGTGTCCTTGAGCTTTACCACTGCGGCGATATCCCCGGGGCCGACTGATTGTACCGGCGCCTGTTTTTTCCCGATCAGATGAAAGACCTGCCCTATCCGCTCTTTTGCTCCGGTATTGGCGTTCAGGACAGTGGAATCTGCTTTCAACACCCCTGCATAGACCCTGAAAAGGGACAATTTGCCGGCATAGGGGTCAGCGATGGTCTTGAAAACATATGCGGTAAGGGGGTCTGTCTCAACAGGCTTTCTCTCCACCTCTTTTCCCTCTTTCGGGTTTTTACCCCTGACAGGAGATATCCTGCTCATTTCCCCCGGGGAGGGCAGGCAGAGGAGAACAGCATCGAGGAGCTGGCTTATTCCTATATTCATGGTTGCCGAACCGCATACTACAGGGATAAACCTCCTTGTCAAAGAGCCTTCCTTGATGCCCTTCACGATTTCATCGTTTGAAATGTCACCGCCTTCGAGGTATTTTTCAAGCAAGGCATCATCCGATTCCGCGATCTTTTCCACGAGTTTTTTCCGGTACTCATCGGCAGTGCCTTTGATATCGTCAAGGATTTCGGTCTCCGAGGCCTTCCCGTTCTCATAAACATACGCTTTCATTGTCAGGAGATCTACTATCCCTTTAAAACCCTCCCCTTCACCGATGGGTATCTGAAGGGGAATTGCCTCTGCTTCAAAGGACTTTTCAAGCTCACCGACAGCGCGGTAAAAATTGGCTGTTTCTTTGTCCAGCTTATTGATGAAAACAATCCTCGGGATCTCGAATTCGCAGGCGAATTTCCATATCTTCTCTGTCTCGGCCTTAACGCCGGAAAGGGCGCTTACAATAACCACAGCCCCATCAGAGACCCTGAGGCTGCCCCTCGTGTCCTCTATAAAATTTATGAATCCAGGAGTATCTATCAAGTTCACCCGTGTATCCTTCCAATCGCAGAACGCGACAGCCGAGGCAATGCTGATTTTTCTCGACGTCTCCTCAGGTTCATAGTCCATAACGGTATTGCCGGCCTCAACGCTGCCCATTCTGTCGACCGCCCCTGCGTTGAAGAGAACAGCCTCGGTCAGCGAGGTCTTGCCTGCACCGCTATGCGCGATAATCGCTACATTTCTGATACTCCCGGCATCAAGCTTTGCCATACATACCCCCTTTTATTTAAATTTCAAATCCCAATCAAAAGACAAATCCGAAATCCTAAGCACCAAACCCGAAACAAATTCCAAATCACAATCACCAAATTCCAAACAAATGACCGAAATTCGAAACGGTTTGGAGCATTTGAATTTTGAAATTTGTGCTTGTTTAGAGTTTCGATATTCGGATTTAGGATTTATCCTTTCACTTGGATTTTATTATTTCTTCTATCACCGGCATGTATTCCTTTTTGCTTTCATACCTCTTCGACCAGAGCCTCAGAACGAAAAAGGAGACTGCAAAAAGACCGAACCCGCAGGCAGCGGAAGCGAGGTCGGGATCCACACCGCCCATGTGCCGGATAGCGTACTCTTTCCCCATAACAGCCCCGATGATGAGCATGAGGGAGGGGATACCGTAGAGCAGGGCAGTGCCCTTCAGATAGGTATAGGCCTTGAACGATACCCTGACCGTGTCACCTACGTGTGCATCCGCCTGGTTAACTGCCTCGACAAACGCCTCCCCGACCCCTGCCGTTGTGCATAGAGAATTCCCGGGGCACGATTCGCATCCCCCGCCTTGTTTCTTTACCGTCACAAGGGCCTTGGGCCCCTTAATTTCCGTTACAATACCGATTTCTTCCATACTTCTTTTATCCTACTATATATTGTTGCAGGCAGTAAACCCTGCACCAGGACAAGGGTGTCTGGGGGTCAGACTTTAAAATTGACATTTCTTTTATTCGCCTCCAACGCCTTCACTACACTCATCACTTCTTTGCTATGATCTGCGCCCCTGAGATATCCGGTCACTGATGCGGGGTCCTTTTTCAGGTATTCGGCAATCTCTTTTCCAGCATATCCATAGAGCTTTGCCGTTAGTGTAAATATTCTCCTCGCACTCATAATCTGCCGATCTTTGCTGGATGAATAAAGGTGTTCCTTGGTAATCCCATAACGCTTTTCAAGCACTCCGGAAATCTGAGCTAAGGTAAACTCATTTTTCTTTCGTTCTTTTTTGATTTCTCCTTCTACGTACCTTTGTACCTTATCGACGAATTCCTCGCTTCCCTGTAACCGTTGGTCGATAGTAGAATATACCTCACCGTTTTTTAAACTATCTCCTTGCCGCATAAAATCCGCATAGTGTCGGGAAGCCCGTGCCTTATTTTCAGAAAACATGGCTAATACATGATCGGTGTCCACGAGGCTGTGTGGATTGCTCTCACCCAAGTACGCGAGATGACTGCTCCAGCTATATTGGTCCGGAGTTTCGGCGATTTCGGCTCGAACGGGGTTGTTATGAATATATTTGAGGAGGGACAAGAGGTATTCGTCGCGATCGCATACTATCGCCTTATAGCGGCCCTGGAAAAGGTGGCCGACTTGCCCGTATTTTCGATTGAAGTAAAGGGTGTAGCTTTGATTTATTCCCTGCATGATCTTTGACAGAGGGCTATCCTTGGTTTCGATGAGCAAATGGACATGATTGCTCATCAGGATATAAGCGTAAAGCGCGTAATAATATCTGTTTTTATAGATGGAAAGAAAGTGATGAAACTTGTCGTAGTCCGATATCTCCCTAAAGATCTTCTGTTTTTGATTTCCCCTGACAATTACATGGTAGAAGGCGCCTTTGAATTCTATGCGAGGTTTTCTGGGCATGAGGGAAGAATAGCAAGACCGACGAAGAATGTCAATTCCAAAGTCTGACCCCAAACGCTCCTTTTATTTGGGGAAATTCAGCACCATCAGCCGCGGTTCGGTCATCTCTTCGATCGCGTATTTTATACCCTCTCTGCCGAATCCCGATTGTTTGACGCCGCCGTAGGGCATATGGTCCACACGGTAGGTCGGGACATCGTTGATGACGAGCCCGCCGACTTCGATTTCTTCAAATGCAGCAAAGGCATTCCTCATATCGTTGGTGAATATCCCGGCCTGGAGGCCGTAGAGAGAGTCATTCACCGCCTGCACCCCTTCTTCAAAATCCCTGACTTTCACAACCGTGACAACAGGGCCGAAGACCTCCATGCAGCTGACCTTCATTTCAGGGCTCGTGTCCGTCAGGACCGTGGGCCTGTAAAAGGCGCCTTCCCTCACCCCGCCTGCCAGGACCCGGGCGCCTTTCCCCTGCGCCTCGTCAACCCACATCTCTATCCTGTTCCTGTTCTCCTCATCGATCACAGGGCCGATATCTGTTTCCTCCACCATGGGGTCCCCCAGTTTCAGGCTGTTGACCAGGGGGATAAACTTTTGCAGAAAGGCATCGTACACCGCCTCATGAATATAAATCCTCTGGACCGATATGCAGACCTGTCCTGCATAGGAAAAGGCCCCTGTCACGCATCTTTTGGCCGCATACCCGATATCAGCGCTCGCATCAATAAGGACCCCCGCATTCCCGCCCAGTTCGAGGAGCACCTTTTTGCGGGGGGCCCCGGCTTTCAATGCCCAGCCGACGGTTGCGCTTCCGGTAAAACTGAGCACCCTGATCCTCTCATCAGCTATGATCTTTTCTGCGACCTTCGTATCACAGGGGATGATCGG
>JAJZPZ010000054.1 GCA_021847795.1 Nitrospirota bacterium | reverse complement strand
AAAGGCGCAGAAAAGAGGGGCTGCCCTATAAGAAGGCTGTCCTTGCTACGGCTCATAAGCTTATTCGGGTCATATTCTCTATGCTTAAGCATAAGACACTTTTTGCTCACCCTTTATAGTTGACTTAACAAAGGGGGCGCAGGGGGTTGTATCTTTGGGGAGCAAGGGGGTTGTACCTTTTGGGTTGCGTTTATAACAACCCCCTTCATCCCCCTTTTCTAAGGGGGAATTGCTCTGGGGAATTTCCCATGCCCGGCAATGTGATGCAGGTTGATGTGTTAATATAGAGGGAAATAAGGGAAAAACAGTGATCATAAAATTAAGAGACAGGGTCTTATCAGGAGGGACTGTCGGCAAAGACGAGGCATCCCGTCTGGCCGGTATGGAGGGCGCGGACCTTTTCGACTTTTTTTCAGCAGCAGGCAGGCTCCGGCAGCGATTCAGCGGAGATTCCATAGACTTATGCGCAATAGTGAATGCCAAATCCGGGGCGTGCCCTGAAGATTGCTCTTACTGCGCCCAGTCCTCAAAGAGCAGCACCGGTGTCGTTGTATATCCCCTGATGAAAAAGGAGGCTGTGCTCGAAAAGGCGGTGGAAGCGAAGGAGGCGGGAGTCAGGCGATTCTGTATTGTTACGAGCGGCAGGAAGGTAGGCAGGGATGAGCTGAACTATATCGCATCAATGATAGAGGGTGTAAGGCAGACCGGCCTTCTGCCCTGTGCAACCCTTGGCCTGTTGAACAGGGATGAACTGATGTTTCTTAAAGACCACGGCCTTGAGCGGTACCACCACAATCTTGAAACATCCGAAAAGTTTTTCCCTGAAATATGCAGGACACATACCTATTACGACAAGCTGAAGACTATTGAAGCTGCAAAGGGCGCCGGTCTTTCGGTCTGTTCGGGCGGGATATTCGGCCTTGGCGAAGCCTGGGATGACCGTATAGACATGGCATTTGCCCTCAGAGAACTCGCGGTAGATTCCGTCCCGGTCAACTTCCTGATCCCGGTAAAGGGCACCTCCCTCGGGACACGGGACCTCCTGCAACCCCTTGATGCATTGAAGATAATCAGCCTGTTCCGGTTTATTCTTCCCCAAAAACAGATACGGGTCTGCGGCGGCAGGATGCAGGTGCTCAGGGAATTCAACTCCATGGTTATTATGGCGGGTGCGGATTCTCTCCTGACAGGGAATTACCTCACCACAACAGGCAGGACTTTTGAGGATGATCTGAAGCTGATCAGGGAGTACGGGCTGCATACGGCTTGAAAAATGGGCCGGGGACTGTCGCCGGAGGATTGTATTACATTGTTTTGTTGAATTTTTTTTGCCAAGATAGTATATTTTATAAGGACGTGTTGATGACAACTATTTAAAATTATTATATCTTCTGGAGGGGAATTCATGGCAAAGGCTGCAACGAAAACAAAAAAAGCTGCAAAACCTGTGAAAGCTACAAAAGCTGCAAAGCCTGTGAAGGCTGCCAAAAACGGGAAGGCTGCAAGGGCACACAAATATGTTTATTTCTTCGGCGGAGGCAAGGCAGACGGCAAATCCGAGATGAAGAATCTGCTTGGCGGCAAAGGCGCCAACCTTGCGGAGATGGTCAACCTCGGCATCACTGTTCCGCCGGGCTTTACGATAACTACCGAAGTATGCACCCTGTATTATAAAAATAACCGCAAATACCCCGCTGAACTTAAACCCCAGGTCGATGCTGCAATGGCAAGAGTGGAGAAGATCATGGGAAAGAAGTTCGGCGATCCCGCAGACCCTCTTCTGGTCTCGGTGCGTTCCGGAGCGCGGAGTTCCATGCCGGGAATGATGGAAACGGTTTTGAATGTCGGACTTACGACAAAGACGATACCGGGACTTATCAAAAAGACCAATAACGAGCGTTTTGTATTTGATGCCTATCGCCGCCTGATGATGATGTATTCCGATGTCGTTATGGAAAAAGCCGCAGGCATAGAACCCGGGGATGGGGGCATACGCCACAACCTTGAGCATGCGATGGACAGACTGAAAAAGGAAAAGGGGTATAAAACCGACACGGACCTCAATGTGGATGATCTGAAAAGGCTCTGCGATGAGTTCAGGATGATCATCAAAGATACCCTGAAAAAGGATTTCCCCGACGATCCCAGGGAACAGCTGTGG
The DNA here is from genome assembly GCA_021847795.1 of Nitrospirota bacterium. Classification (GTDB taxonomy): domain Bacteria; phylum Nitrospirota; class Thermodesulfovibrionia; order Thermodesulfovibrionales; family Dissulfurispiraceae; genus JAMCVZ01. Next base: position 17,233 of record JAJZPZ010000054.1, on the reverse strand, counting down.
GGCGGAATCAGCGCTGTTTTCCAGTCGTGGATGGGAAAGCGCGCCGTATCTTACCGCAGGATCGAGAAGATCCCCGAAGAGTGGGGGACAGCTGTAAACGTTCAGTCAATGGTCTTCGGAAACACTGGGGACAACTCGGCAACCGGCGTTGCCTTTACCCGTAACCCGGCCACAGGAGAGGACATGTTCTTCGGGGAGTGGCTGCCGAATGCGCAGGGCGAAGATGTTGTTGCGGGCATCAGGACCCCGAACCCGGTGAACAATGCCGGCAAGACGGAAGACACGAAGCACCTCTTTTCGCTTGAAGAGAAGATGCCCAGGCTCTACAAACAGCTGTACGACATTCAAAAGAGGCTTGAGAAACACTATAAGGACATGCAGGACATCGAATTCACCATAGAGGAAGGCAGGCTCTGGATGCTCCAGACAAGAGTCGGCAAACGCAACGGCCAGGCCGCAATCCGCATGGCAGTCGAGATGGCGAAGCAGAAGCTGATCAACAGGGAAACAGCCATCCTGCGCGTGAAACCCGACCAGCTTGATGAATTGCTCCACCCGAGCGTTGATCCCGCTGCAGAGAAAAAGGCCGTTGAGCTTGCCAAAGGCCTGCCTGCCGGACCGGGGGGCGCCCTCGGCAAGGTGGTCTTTACCGCCGATGATGCAGAGGCATGGGCCAAGAAGGGCGAGAAGGTCATCCTGGTACGGAATGAGACTTCTCCTGAAGATGTCCACGGCATGCACGCAGCACAGGCTATCCTCACTGCAAAAGGGGGAATGACGAGCCATGCAGCCCTTGTTGCAAGGGGCTGGGGCAAGTGCTGTATCGTCGGATGCTCGGCGCTCGATATCGATGTGCAGAGAAAAGAGATACACGTCAATGGAAATACCCTGAGAGAAGGTGACTGGATAACGCTGAACGGGACAAAGGGCCGCGTGTATGCGGGACAGCTTAACCTGCTTCCTGCGGACCCCGATAACAACCCCTGGTACAAGGAGATGATGAAGTGGGCCGACCAGTTCAGGACGTTGAAGGTAAGGACGAATGCCGATACCCCGAATGATGCAACGGTTGCCAGGAATTTCGGGGCCGAAGGCATCGGCCTCTGCAGGACCGAGCATATGTTCTTCGGTCCCGACAGGATCAAAGCGGTAAGGGAAATGATCCTGTCCGATACCGTTGAGGGTAGAAAAAAGGCGCTTGCAAAGCTCCTTCCCTTCCAGAAAGGCGACTTTATCGGCATATTCAGGGCCATGGCAGGCTTTGCGGTGACCATCAGGCTTCTCGATCCGCCGCTTCATGAGTTCCTTCCCCATACTGACAAGGAACTGCAGGACCTGGCGAATGACATGGGAGTCTCTTTTGACAAGCTGAATGCCAAAAATAAATCACTCCATGAATTCAACCCGATGCTCGGGCATCGCGGCTGCCGGCTCGGCGTTACCTATCCCGAGATCTACGAGATGCAGGTGCAGGCCATCATGGAAGCTGCGTGCGAACTCGCAAAGGAAAAAGTTAAGGTCACCCCTGAGATCATGATCCCGCTCGTAGGACATGTGAAGGAACTGGAGCTTATGAGGACTCTTACGGTCAGCACTGCCGAGAGGGTACAGAAGGAGTACAAAGTCAAAGTTCCCTACACCGTTGGGACAATGATCGAGCTGCCGCGCGCATGCGTCACTTCCGACGAGATAGCAACGCAGGCAGACTTCTATTCTTTCGGGACCAACGACCTTACCCAGACCACCTACGGCCTCTCAAGGGACGATGCCGGAAGGTTCCTGCCGTTCTATATCGAACGCGGTGTTCTCAAGGACGATCCCTTTATCACCATTGACCGGCAAGGTGTCGGCGCGCTTATGCGCATGGCTGTTGAAAAAGGCCGGAAGGTCAAGAAAGACATGAAGATGGGGATTTGCGGCGAGCATGGAGGAGAGCCGAAGTCCGTTGAATTCTGCCATGCCATCGGGCTCAACTATGTAAGCTGCTCACCCTACAGGGTGCCTATCGCACGGTTTGCAGCGGCCCAGGCAAAGCTGAAAAAATAGAAAACGAATCGCGGAAAGAAAAGGGCTGAGGTCATTGACCCCAGCCCTTTTTTGTTGTTCCTCTATGCTGCAGGCTGAACCGGGCTTAATGCCTGAATGCCCTCTGGCCGGTGAATACCATGGTCACTTTCGGGCCGGCCTGGTTGCAGGCCTCTATGACTTCGAAGTCCCTTTCCGAGCCTCCGGGCTGGACAATTGCGCGGATGCCCTCTTTGATCCCTACATCAACGCCGTCCCTGAAGGGGAAGAAGGCATCGGACACCATGGTGGAGCCGATCAGTCCGCCCTTGTCCTTCTTTGTCTCCTCGTCGATTTCGCGCAGTGCGGCGATGTCCCTTTTGCCCTGTGATGCCTCGAGTTCAAAGGTCTTATACGGGACCCCGTGCTTTTTAAAACAGAGAGCATCGGCATATTTTGTGTATGCCTTGTATATGGCTATTTCAGCAACCCCGACGCGGTCCTGCTCACCGGTGCCTATGCCTGTTGTTACCCCGTCTTTCACATAGATGACGGAGTTGGAGGTAATCCCCTGCTCCACGTTCCAGCCGAAGAGCATATCATCGTATTCCTCCACCGTCGGCTGCCTCTCGACAGCGTACTCTTTGCCCTTATAGACCGTCTTCGCAGGCAGGAAGTCGTTTTTTGTCCGTATCCTGTTCACCGGCGATTGCTGGACAATAAGGCCGCCGTCGATCAATGCCTTGAAATCCACAAAACGCGAGGACCGGTATTTTTCGAGCTGGTTGATCTTATTGATCCTGACTATCCTGAGGTTCTTCCGCTTCGCAAGTATACCGACCACCCCTTCCTCAAAGTCCGGGGCGCCTACTACTTCAAGGTAATTGGCGCTCACCATCTCTGCTGTGGTCTTGTCCAGGGCCCTGTTGACAACCAGACACCCGCCGAAGGCAGCGATCCTGTCGGCCATATTTGCCCTGCCATAGGCTTCGGCGACTGTTTTCCCGTATGCGACTCCGCAGGGGTTGTTATGCTTCATGATCGTGGCTGCAGGCCTGTCGGAAAGGTATTTCAGGACGTTGAGCGCATTGTCGAGGTCGGTGAGGTTGGTCTTGCCGGGGTGCTTTCCTGCCTGGATCATATCGGACTCATCGATGCTGCTCACAAGGCCGTTGCCCGGCCCGATATATTTGCAGTCAGCGAGCGCCAGGTTCCCGTTGACGAGTTCGAAGAGGGCCGCCTGCTGGTCGGGGTTTTCCCCGTAGCGGAGCCCCTTTTCTATGAGTTCCCCGGTCTTTTCATCAGGGATCTTCCACGCCCTTTTTTTGTAGACCAGGGTCTGTCCTCCGAATTTAATCGTCAGATCATCAGGGAAATCATCATCCATTATGGTCTTGTACATCTTCTTTAAATCCGACATCACAACCTCCTTATCCGTAGTTTAATAAAATAAATGCTCTTTAAAAACAAGGAATAGTAATCATAACAAAATTTCGGGGCAATAGGAAAGTGTTCAAGGCAGGAAGAGGGAGGACCGGATGTTGAATCAGATCGCAAATCCCCTTACCGGCCGCCGTCTATGACAACGCCCAGGATAACGGCAGTGAGTTTTTTGAAATACACCGCTATTCGATGTACAATGGTACTCAGAGGGGCAAACCCGCTCGCAGGGAGGGAAAAGTGACAATCCATTTTCACGAAAGACTCCATATAAACGATAGAAACCTCTGCAGATTGTTCATGCAGGAAATAAGAGGAATATATACGGACCTGGAACTGACCGCAGAGGAACTGGATTTGCTGGCAATGCCCCGGCGCTCTTTTACGGTACACTTCCCGGTCAGGATGGACTCGGGAAAAACCAGGATGTTTATCGGGTACCGGGTGCAGTACAATGACGCCAGGGGCCCGGCAAAGGGGGGGATCAGGTTCCACCCCGACCTGACTATTGATCATGTAAAGGACCTTGCTCTTCTGATGGTGCTCAAATGCGCTGTGGTAAATATCCCCTTTGGAGGTTCAAAAGGCGGTGTTGTTGTTAATCCCCGGGAACTCAGCAGGAACGAACTTGAGCAGTTGACCCGCGGGTATATCCGTGCGATCAACAACTTCATCGGGCCTTTCAAGGATATTCCCGCGCCTGACGTTTATACCGACGAGAAAATAATGGTCTGGATCATGGATGAGTTCGAAAGGATACATGGGGCGCACATGCCTGCTGTGGTTACCGGAAAACCTGTTGAACTGGGAGGCACAAAGGCCAGGCATTACTCCACTGCCCTCGGGGGCATCTATGTCCTTGAGGAGGCGCTGGAGAGGGCCGCCGTTGAAAAAACTACGGCAAGAGTGGCTGTCCAGGGTTTCGGCAATGTGGGTAAGAATGCAGCCAGGCTCTTTTTTGAAAGGGGATATAAGGTGGTTGCGGTGAGCGCTGTAGAAGGGGGCGTCATGAGCCCCGATGGGCTGGATATCCCCGCAGTGGTCCGGCGCCAGGAGGCAACGGGCAGCCTGCTCGATTTCAAAGGCAGCAGGAACATTACGAATCAGGAATTGCTGGCCTCCGACTGCGATATCCTGGTTCCTGCAGCCCTTTCAGACCAACTTCACATGGGCAATGCCGATGCGGTAAAGGCAAAAATCGTCCTGGAGCTTGCCAACGCGCCAACAACAATAGAGGCTGATGAAATCTTCTTCGGCAAAAAAATCCTTGTAATCCCCGACGTCATTGCTAATGCAGGAGGAGTGGTAGTCAGTTATTTCGAGTGGAGCCAAAATCTCACCAGCAACTACTGGAAAGAGGAAGAGGTCCTTCAGAAACTGAAACATATCATGGTGAGTTCTTTTAACGATGTGTATTCCGCGTGCAGCGAGCCGCGCTGCAGGATGCGAAAGGCCGCCTATCTGCTCGCCATAAAGCGGGTCCTTGATGCAGAGAGACTGCGGGGAAACCTCTGACCCTCAATTCACCTGGTCCTTAACCTGCCCGTGTTCCTCTGCTGTGCCGGCAAAAGCAGGAAAATATTTCCTCGAAAAAATAATGAGCGGGAAAATTATGCCCGGTGGCGTCTCCAGGCCATTTGCGAAAGGACTGTTCTCTTCCTTAAACCAGCTCTCCTCTTAATTCCATACATGTGGTACAAAAGTTGCTTTTGTTCAACTTAACCTCGTGGATGCAAAGAAGCTGTACGGCCTTCCCGGGGATGTTCTGGATGGGTTCAGGGCAAATGGGTATATGGAACTCGTGCATGCGCACATGAACTCCCTGGTTGACAACTGTACCAGGCTCATCGATGTCTACCTGGAAAGAAAGGCGGCCCAGGAGTTGCTCCCTGCCGCTGCGCAGCCCCTCAATCCGGGCGTTTCAAAGGAGAAAAAGGCGGCCTAGACGGCCGGGGAAGAGCGGCAACGGTTTTCAAGTGTTTCATGGTTATGAAACTAAAGAATCCCGCTCATCTGCCGATAACAATTAAAATCTCTTTTTGGGTGTGCTAATATAGAACATTATCTTACAGGCAAAGAGGAGGAAATGAGAGAGGACCTTTTTCCCTTTTCCGGAAGCAATGCAACTAGGGAAAGCTTTATGGAGATTGAAAGACTTGCTTCCATAAACGAATTGATTGCAGGTATTATCCATGAATTAAATGACCCGCTTTCGGCTATCCTGGGCTTTTCCGAGATTCTCCAGTCCATTGATATCGATCCCGAGATAAAAAAGTACATAGGCAATATCCATATCGCGGCGCTCCGGTCTGCCAAGATCGTGGAAAGCCTGCTGACGTTCATGAAAAAGAAAGAGACCGAATTGTTCGATGTCAATATCAATATGGTCATCAGGCAGATGGTAACGCTTTTCGAATACCAGATGAGGACAAGAAACATTTCACTGTCTGTGCAGCTTTCCCCGGATGTGCCGTATGTAAAGGGCGATTCCTATAAACTCCAGCAGGTTTTCTTTAATTTGCTCATGAATGCCCTGCAGGCCCTTGAGACCTGGGACGGAGAGAGGAAGGTAACGCTGTCTTCTGAATTCAGCGACGATTTGGTAAAAGTGGTGGTTTCGGACAGTGGTCCGGGAATCCCTGCCGGGGATACCGATAAGATATTCACGCCTTTTTTCAGCACAAAACCCAAGGGGACGGGATTGGGGTTGAATATCGTGTACGGTATCATTGAAGAGCACGGCGGGGAAGTTTCCGTAACATCAGGGGAAAACGGGTGCTCTTTTTTATTGCGCCTGCCCCTTGCCGAAGGTAGTCCTGTCCTGGCGTGCGGGAAAAGGGCCGGCACAGCGAAAATGAATAAAAAGATCCTGCTTATCGACGATGATGATCTCGTGCTCAATGCCATGAGCAGGGTTATGGAGATAATCGGCTGCAGTGTCGTTTTTGTTAAAAACGCATTGGAGGCCATGGCAGAATTGCAGAGAGGGGATTTCGACATCATCTTTGTCGATTACAGCATGTCGGATATGGACGGCGTTGAATTCATCGAAAAAGCGTCGGCCTTTGTGGACATGAAAAAATTTGTCCTGATAACGGGCGATATCACGCTGAATGCCGAGGCCTTCAAGCAGAAATACAACATCCCAATACTCTGGAAACCGGTAGGATTGAAAGAATTCAAGGAGGTCATTTCTTCCTATGTCTGACATCCTGATAAGAGAGAGGCTCAAGGGCATCTCGAACCTTCCCACCCTCCCGGCTATATTGGCGAAACTCATCAAGGCATTCCAGAACGAGAATTCGTCAATAGATGACATTGCCGAGATCCTGAAATACGACCAGTCCACCACTTCACGGATAGTTGCAGTGGCGAACTCGCCTTTTTTCGGATACTCCAGGATGATAAACAGCATTGAGCAGGCAGTATTGATGCTGGGTTTCAACATGGTGAAGAGCATATCGCTCGGCGTATCCGTTTTCGGCCTTTTGCCGCTCCAGTACCCTGCCTTTAAGCAAATGTGGGTGCATTCATACGGAGTTGCCACCCTCTCGGGCCTTATGTGCTCGCGGATACCGGTGGCTGACCCGGGCATATGTTTTCTCAGCGGCCTGCTGCATGATATCGGAAGGGCTGTTTTCCTGAAGCTGTACAGGAATGAATACCTGTCCCTGCATAGCGCCGGGGACCTCCTCGATGCGGAAAAACGGATGCTCCTGTGCGATCATGCCGAGGCAGGCGCCTTGTTTCTCCAGAGCCTTTCCCTGCCTGATGAGATAATTTCTCCGGTGCGGCACCACCATGACCTGAACGGAAGTTTGCAGCACACGGGGATTGCCGACTGCGTCTACCTGTCCGAGGGGCTTATCAATCTTCTTCTGCCCGGGGTTGCCTCCGACGGCAAATGGACAGAGGCTCAGGAGGAGATGTTTGAGGCAAGCGGTATGGGCGATGGCGACATGGAGGAATTTAAGAGAATTCTGCTGGAGGAAGAATCAATGTCAGCCGGTTTTTTTGAGCTTTAACCTTTTCCACCGGCACTGGAGATTTATTTTTTTTTGCGGGATTTCCGGATAATTGCAATTTAATGTTGACATGGTTGATTATTTAATTCAAAATAGACCAAATGAGGTCAACCGGTGCATTCATACTTATTGCTCTCATCCTCTCGGTAATAGCGCCTTTATCAGCGCCTATGCCGGTCCTGCAGGATTCCGGGGCCTCCTGTCTTGAAACTCTCGATGTCTGCCATGCAGCGGACTCCCCGGGCTCTGTGAATGATGATATGCCTTTTTTCTGTGAAAGTCCGATGGATATCGTTTGTTTTGAAACCACACTGTCCTATCAATTGCATACCCCTCTGCCTGTTTTGTTCGTAAACTCCAATCCGGAAGAACATCCTCCCAAGTCGTAACTCCCAGTTCCGAAGTCTTCGAGTCAGGTTGTTTCAGAAATACGGATTGATTGTCCGTATGAGAAGAGTTTGTTCAGGCTTTTCTCCCCCCATTCAACTCGGCTCTGCTTCGGAAATTATTGGAAAATAACTCCGGAGCGGGGCCACTTTTTTTCTCAGGCGCTCTTAAATTGAGACTGATTATGTAAGCACCCGCTTTTTAAAAGCGGATCGGATCGCAATTTCAAAAAATTGAGGAGGTAAGAATGGACGTTAAAAAGATGTTTGATGAAAAGCTTTCAAGAAGGGGACTTATCAAGGGGGCCGGCATGGTTGCAGTTGGAGCCGCCGGAATGGCTTCTCTGAAATCGGGGGGGCTCGATTTTTTGTCAAACGCCGAAGCAAAGGGGGGGGCGACGGAAAAATGGCCCTGGCCTTACGAAAAACTCGATCCCGAAAAGACGGCGGAACTCGCTTATAATGAATGGTATCGCCTGTTCTGCGGCGGAGCCGTCATAAGCAGCGTCTTCAGCCAGCTCAGGGAAAAGGTGGGCGAGCCTTATAAGTCCTTTCCCATTGACGCTTATGTTTTCCTCGAAGGAGGCATTGCCGGGTGGGGGACAATCTGCGGATCCAATGCAGGCGCGAACATTGTCAGCAATATGATTATCGGCCCGCGCATCGCCGGTCCGGAATGCGAAAACGGCGCCGTGATCGGCGCGAACGTCATGAAGTGGTATTCCGAAACATCCCTGCCTGTCTACACGCCGGAAGATCCGAGAGTCAAGACCGAGCTCGTCAGGACCACCAGCGATTCGCCTCTCTGCCATGTGTCGGTCGGCAAGTGGATGAAGGCCTCCGGATACCCCATCGGAAGCCCGGAAAGAAGGGACCGCTGCGCCCGGGTGACCGCAAGCGTCGCCTACAAGCTGGTTAATGATCTGAATGCCTGGAAGGACGGAAAATTTAAGGAAACCGCGGCGTGGGGCCCTGTAAAGGATTTCGGGATAACCTCCCAGCAGAACTGCATGGACTGCCACGGCTCAAATATCCCGTCGGCGCCCCAGGCCAAAAAGTGAGTTCCTGCCTGTAAGCACATAGGCGGGCGGGTGCATTCCCGCCCGCTCTATCAACAGATCGAACTGGTGGAGATCTGTGATCACCATTGCGGCACATTCAAGTTTCCGCCCGGCACTGTTCGTCCTCCCGGCAGTGCTGTTTGACAAACCGCTGTCCGCAGACTTAAATTGATTAGGGAGGAAGCATAAGGTGGAAAAGAAAAGATTTCTGTCAGGAGTCCCGGTGAGAGAGCTGGCGTATGCTATGGCATTTGCGTTGTTCCTGGCATCCTGTTCCCGGCAGCCTGTATACCCTGAGCCTGAGCGGACAGCCACTGAGGTGACAATCGGGATGGGGACGCTTAAAACGGATATCCCGCAGTTTTTTACCTATCACTCCGGGAACAGGAGTATCAGTTTTTTTGTGCTTAAGACCGGCGATAAGGTGATGTCTTTTTATGATGCCTGCGCAAAATGCTATCCGCAAAAGCTTGGCTACAGATTTGACGGCGGCGCACTTGTCTGCAAGGCGTGCAATGTGAGATATTCCCTGTCGGAGATCGAAAAAGGCCTGGGCAGTTGCTTCCCTGTCCGTGTCCCCGGCAGTGGTTCCGGGCAGGCGCAGGACAGCAGGTATGTTATTGCCATAGAAGACCTTGAAAAGGGATCGCACCTGTTTTAAATCTTATAAAGACCGTGAAGAGTAATGAGTGATCAGTAATGAGTTGAAGGACAAAGACCCGTTACATCTCACGTCTTACGTCTCACGTCCCACTGTCTTTCTTTCTACTCATCACCCATTACGCATCACTCATCACTGTCTTTATACTCATCACTGCCTTTTTTTGACCGCCCCCGTTCAAACATGATAGAGTAATTCTCATGGATCCGGTAACACACGCTCTCTCGGGAATGGTAATACAGCAGCTTGGGTTCAGGAGGAAGGCCGCTGTATTTGTGCTGGTGCTTTCCGCTCTTTTGCCTGATATTGATTATATCTCCCGCTTCTGGGGTGTTGCCGCCCTGCTGCAGTATCACAGAGGCATCAGCCACGGGATACTTGCCCTTGCCGTTGTCCCCCTGATCATGGGTTTCATCTTCAGGAACAAGGGCGGATTTTTCTACTATTATTTCCTCTCCCTTCTGGGATACGGCTCCCATCTCCTGCTGGACCTTACAACCCAGTACGGCGTCCAGATACTTTCCCCCCTGGACTGGAACAGGTATTCCCTTGATCTCACGTTTATCGTTGATCCCTATATAAGCATCGGCTTACTGGCGGCAGTCATCCTGGGCAGAATGAACAAAAGGAGAGCAGCCGTTATAGCTGCTTCGGCTGTCCTTCTCATAGCCGGGTACCTGGGCGGCAAGGCATACCTGCAGGAGCGGGCACGGCTGTTTTTGAAGGCCGGAGCAGACGCCAATGTCTACCGTGTGTATCCCCTGCCCAGCGGGGTCCTGAGATGGTGGTATGTCACGAAGGCAGGCGACGAGATCAGCACCGGAATTGTGGACCTGTTTATGGAAAAGACATTTACTTATCAAAAATACAGGATGGACTGGACAGATCCCGCAATAATAGACTCCAAAGGGAACAAGGTGGTCCGGGGCTTCCTGCTTTTTGCACAAAACCCCTATGCAGAAGTCAGGAGAGTCCATGGCGTAGCAACGGTCAGGTGGAAGGACCTTTCCTATTCATTCCTGCCTGGCGAAAGGTTTACGGCGGAAGTGGCTATGGACGGCAAAGGGAAGATCGTAAAGTCGGGGTTTAAATTCTGATAATGCAGGGCCCGGGAGCCGGAGGGGATACATGAAGGTTTGTGAAATCTTTGCGAGCATCCAGGGCGAGTCCACCTATGCGGGGCTGCCCTGTGTCTTTGTCAGGATGACGGGCTGCAATCTCAGGTGTGCGTACTGCGATACGGCATACGCATACGAGGAAGGCAAAGAGATGTCCGGGAATGAGGTGCTGCAGGCTGTGCAGTCCTATGGAATCGGCCTTGCAGAGATCACCGGCGGAGAGCCCTTGCTGCAGAGAGATACCATCCCTCTTGCCACGAAGCTGCTCGACAGCGGTTTCCGCGTGCTCATCGAAACGAACGGGAGCATGGATATAAGGGATGTGGACAAAAGAGCGGTCATCATCATGGATATCAAGACCCCGAAGAGCGGAATGTTCGGGAACATGGCTTTAGGGAACCTTGATCTGCTCAGGGAACGGGATGAGCTGAAATTTGTTGTTGCCGACAGGGAGGATTACGACTGGGTGGTCAGGTTTATGCGGGATTATCATTTGCCGGGGAAATGCACGGTCCTGCTGTCGCCCGCATACGGCATGCTTCCGGCGGAAGCGCTTTCGCAGTGGATTATGGAAGACAGGCTGCCGGCGAGGCTCAACCTGCAGATCCACAAATACATCTATCCCCCTGACAGAAGAGGGGTATAGCCGGAATCCGGCAGGCCGCCTTTTTCGCCATTCAGTTGAGATAAAGTTTTATAATTAGTTGATATGGTGAGAACCAAACACATACTGCGCCGGACAGCCATCATTCTCTCCTTAGCGCTGCTCGCGCTGATTGCCCTCGTATCCTTTGCACCCCGCCTCATCAGCAGCGAACAGGTGAAGGAGCAGCTGAAGCAGCGGATCGCCGCGAAAATTCCGGGGACCTTTGATCTCCGGGAAGTGGAAGTCGATCTTTTCCCCCGCCCGTGCGTTCTGGTCCGCAAGGCGGCGCTGACGCTGCAACAGAGGGTAAACGTGCGCGCCGATGCCCTGTACATCTACCCCCGACTGCTACCCCTTTTCAGGGGCGAAGTGCAGATTGCCGCGGCACGCATCGAATCTCCGGAGGCCTCCATAGTGCTCCCCGAGAAAAAAGAAAAGCCCTTCTCACTTGAAGAGGCAAAGGAAAAAATATCCTCGATTGTGAAGGGCCTGTCACAATATGCGCCGGACCTCGACGTGAGGGTGAACAACGGCAACCTGCGACTCCTCGAAAAAGGACGCGCCGCCTTTGTATTCACTCAGCTCAGGGGCCGCCTACTCTTTTCATCCGGTCACATTTCTCTTGCCGCCGACTGCAGCTCGAATCTCTTCGATGCGGCGGACGTAAGGCTGACGCTTAATCCCTCTACCTTCAACGGCTCGGGAACCCTTAAATTGAAAAACGGGCGGCCCCGGGTCCTTGCGCTCCATCTTTTCCCCGGCGCCGCCTATCGCATCTCCGATGCACAGACTGATTTCAGATTAAACTTTGACACCATGGGTTTTCAGGTGTTCAGGGCGGACATGCAGGGGTCCGCCCCCTCCGTTACCATCGTCCACAGAAAGGAGCAGTCCCTGTTCAGATGCAGGGAATTCAGCGCGGCCCTGTACAGGGATGAATACAAGGTCGAAGCCATTGTCAAAAAGCTGAAGCTCGATTACCCAAGGATGGCTGCGGCGGGATCATTGGTAATGAATAAGGGGGACCGCCGCGCGGCGCTGCAGATAGAGGGTAAAGACCTCGATGTGCAGGGAGTGCGGGCAGCAGCGCTGCGCATGTTCGGGGACAATGCTGCGGTTGCTGCTGTTTTCGACTATGTCCGGGGCGGAACAGTCCCTTGGATAACCATCCGGTCGAGCGGCGCTGTGGTGCATGACCTGGGCGCTTCGGATCACCTGCGCATTGCCGGCCGCCTCGTAAACGGCGACATCTACGTTGCAAAGCCGGGCCTGTATTTCAGGAGTGTCTCCGGCGAGTGCAGCGTCAGCAACGGCATCCTCAGCGGATCTCATCTCCGGGCGCGATTGGGTTCCTCAGAAGCGCATGACGGTTCTTTAAAGGTCGGCTTTAAAGGCAAGGATGCGCCCTTTCATCTCGATACGCTCGCATCCGCGGATATGAAGGCGTTGCAGAGCATTCTGCGGCAGCTGGTGAAAAACGATGCCTTCATAAAAGAGCTGGATGCCGTCCAGGTGATGGGCGGCTCTGCCCGGGGGAGACTGATTCTTGGGGAGAGCATAGGGCACCTAAAGACAAGAGCGGAGCTGTCGGCTTTTGATCTCTCCGCCCGTTACCGGAGAATTCCCTACCCGGTGCATATCAGCGGAGGCTTTTTCACATATGATGATGCCGGGGTAACGGCCCGGGGGCTGAGCGGCACAGTCGGCGCTTCTTCTTTCAGGGGCCTTGCAGGGACATTGCGCCTGGGGGATTCGCCGTATCTCGACATCAGGTCGACGGCGGCGAACATTGCCCTGCAGGAACTCTTCCCCTGGCTCAAAAGCTACAAAGCGTTAAAAGAACGACTCAGCGATATCTCCGGCCTGAGCGGCGTCGCCGTACTCTCTTCCTCTCGTCTGCAGGGGCCCTTGCCGGAGCCCGGCGCCTGGCAGTTCGCGCTCAGGGGGAGAGTGGAAAACGTACGGGCGATATCTCCGGGGCTTCCTGCTCCACTTATCCTGACTGCCGGGGATTTCGAAGCGCAGCCGCGGCACATTGCCTTTACCGCGGTCAAAGCCCGTATGCTCGATGCATCCCTTACTGCTTCCGGGTACCTGCAGGGGCACGCCAAAGCCGATGTCTCCTTCAGCGGAACGATAGGGTCTTCAGCATTCGGATGGATGAAAGGACCGGCAGGAGTGCCCCGGTGGGTGAGAGACCAGGAAGGAGTGGCTCTCAGGCAGGCCCACCTGACTTTTGTAAAAAACGGCGCCGTCTCATTCACAAGCGATTTCATTCTCCAAAAAGGGCCGCATGTATTTCTTGACATGGTAAAGGAGCCTGGACGTATTACTGTAAAAAAGCTTCTGATTGAGGACAACGCATCCAGCGCTGCTCTCTCTCTCGACCTGAGCAAGGAGGTGACTGCCTTTGGCTTTTCAGGGGACCTTGCGCCTGCAACCCTTGCGCGGCTCCTCACAATGGAGGGGTATGGGGCAGGAAGGCTGCATGGGAATTTCAGCGCAAGGCTGCTGAAACACGGGTCCCTGGCGCTCGACGCCGGGGGAACTCTCTCGGCAGATGACATTGTCTTTTCCCCAAACGGAAAAAAGCCGGTCTCGGTAGACCGCCTCTCCCTGTCTGCCGGCAACGGCCGCATATCGGTAAAAGAGGCATTGATGCGGTATGGGCAAAGCACCCTTCTCCTGAAGGGCGACCTGAGGGCGGAGCGCGACAGCATGCTCATTGATATGCACGGCGCTGCAGACACACTCGCGTGGGATGACATAAGGAGCCTGATCGGAGCAAAAGACAAAAAGGCCGGCACGCTTGCCGATGTGCCGCTGAGAGGAGGCCTGAAACTTACCGCCCGGGAATTCACCTACGGGAAAGCCGTGGTATCTCCCCTCAAGGCATCCATCACCTTCTCCGGCAGGGAAGTCCTGATTGCAATAACCCATGCGGACGTCTGCGGCATTTCGGTCCCGGGGCTGTTCACGGTATCTTCAAAAGGCATTTCCATGGCCCTGTACCCTCTTGCAGAGAACCGGCGCCTCGACTCGACTGTCGCCTGCATCAGCGCCCTTACCGGCATCCCAGAGCAGGTGACAGGCGCCTTCACGCTCGCCGGAGCAATAACCGCGCAGGGGAACTATGACCGATTCAGGGATGCGCTGAAAGGCGCCGTATATTTCAGGGCCACGGACGGCCGCATTTATCACGATCCGCATCTTGTCAGGCTGCTCGCCTTTCTGGAGATAACAGAGGTGGTCAGGGGACTGCCGGATCTCAGAAAAGAAGGCTTTGCGTACCGTACGTTCAGTGCACGGGTGGAACTGAACCACGGCAGGCTCGAATTCAGGGACGGCCTTCTGGACGGACCCTATATGAAGATAGCTGCACAGGGAGTGGCCGACCTGGCTGACAAGCAGCTTGATATAAGGCTGCTCGCTTCTCCTTTTAGAAGCGTGGACAGGCTCCTGGAGAATATTCCCGTGATACGGAACCTCTTAGGGGGGACTTTCATCTCAATCCCGGTAAGAATTACAGGCGACATCGCCGACCCCAGGATCACCTATTTCTCCCTGTCGGATGCCGATTCAGGACTCCTCGGCATCATGGAAAAGACGCTGAGGATCCCGTTCAGGATAATAGAGCCCCTGATCCCCGGCGGGCGCAAAGAGAAAACATCCAAATAAAAAACCGAAGCTGTTTTAAAGGCAGGTGTTCCGGTGGGCGAGGTACTTCGCTATCTCGGACTCGAAATTATCGCTTAGCGTGCCGTTTCCTGCGGCGCCCTTGATCTCTTCGATTCCCCAGAAGCGCACTGCATCTATTTCCTCCCTGTTGAAAACGAACGGCCCGTTGTGGGTACAGGCATGGGTGTATACGAGTTCGCTTTCAAAGGAATTGGAGTGGATGTACGAGTAAAGGAAGGCAATGTCCCCTGGAATAACGCCCAGTTCTTCTTCCATCTCTCTTCGGGCGGCGGTGATCAGGTCTTCCCCGGCAGAGACATGCCCTCCTACGGAGGTGTCCCATTTCCCGGGTGCGACATCTTTGCTCAGTGCGCGTTTTTGCAGGAGCAATTCTCCTTTGCCGTTGAACACAAGGACATGCACTACCTTGTGGAGCAAAGATGGATTACCGTGAATTTCCGATCTCGGGGCGCGCCCGACGGCAGCGCCGTTTTTGTCGACAATTTCGAGTATTTCTTCCTGCATCCTTTACGATACCAGAAAACGGGCCGGGGAGTAAACGGCGCAGCGGGTTGCCGGGTGCCATCCCCGCAGGGCCTGAAACCGGCAAGGGGGCCATGAGTTCAAAAGCGCTTGAATCGCTACACTCCACCTCCACCCAGCACCTTATAGAGTGTCACCAGGTTGATCAGTCTGGAAAGGCGAACTGTAATGAGCCCCTGCTGCGCACTGTAAAGGGAGCGCTGCGCGTCCAGGACATTCAGGTAGCTTGAGATGCCGCTGCTATAGCGCGCCTGCGATAAGCGGTAGCTTTCAGATGTGGCTTCTTCCAGGGATTGCTGCGCCTTCATCTGATCGTCCAGGGTACCTCGCTGCGCCAGGGCATCGGCCACTTCCCTGAATGCCCACTGGATCGCCTTCTCATACCGGGCAAGAAAGATTTTACGGTCGACTTTTGTCACTTTCAGGTTGGCCCGGTTTCTCCCTGCATCAAAGATAGGCAGGGTAATTTGCGGGACAAAGCTCCAGGCTTCTGCTCCTCTCTTAAAGAGACCTGACAGTTGATTGCTTGAAAGGCCGACACTCGTCGTGAGGGCTATGCGCGGGAAGAACGCCGCACGTGCCGCGCCGATATCGGCATTAGCGGCCTTGAGAAGGTGCTCGGCCTGTACGATATCGGGCCGGCTCTGCAGCACGTCGGACGGAAGCGCCGGACTGAGGTCCTTCAACGCGGTGATCGCACTAAGCCCTGAGGGCATGAGGGCCTGCGGTACCGGTGAGCCGATTACGAGCGCCAGCGCGTTTTCATCCTGTGCCACCTGGCTGGTAAAGTGCGCAATATCGATCCGGGCAGACTCGACACTGGTCTGTGCCTGGCGAAGATCCAGTTCAGAGGAGGCGCCGGCTTCGAAGCGACTCTTGATGAGATTGTACGAAGTCTGCCGGCTCTTGTATGTATCCTGGGCGATTTTAAGGCGCTCTTTATCGGCGGCAAGTGTCAGGTAACTACCTGCAACCTGAGCCACCAGACTGATCTGCGTACTGCGGCGCGCCTCTTCTGTGGCGAAGAACTCCTCCAGTGCCCGGTCTTTAAGGCTTCGCACGCGTCCGAAGAGATCAAGTTCATAAGAGCTGAACCCGAGCCCTACACTGTATTGATGCACTACCGTGGATCTCTTGCTTGCCGAGAGGCTCGCGGGCACCCTCTGCTCGACCCCGGTACCGGCTGCAATCACTGTAGGGAAAAGATCACTGCGCTGGATTTGATACAACGCCTGTACCCTTTCGATGTTAAGCGCGGCAATGCGCAGGTCGCGGTTGTTTTCAAGCGAAAGGGCGATCAGCTTCTGCAGCTGCTCATTAATAAAAAACTCCTGCCATTTGATATCTGCAGCAACCTGTCCGGCCGCTTTTGCTGCGCCGCCTTTGTAAGCAGGGCCGCCCGGCCATGCGGATGGAACCGGCGCTTCCGGGCGCGTATATTCCGGGGCCATGCTTGCACAGCCGGAGAGGGCAAGCATGGCAAGGGCGACTGTTGCACCGCGGAGCCCTGGCCCTCGTTTTTCTTTTTGCTTCAATGTCTCAGTGTCGCTCAATTGTCTTTTCATATCACTGTCCCTCCGCAGCAGGGGCAACAGCATTCTCTGCTGTTTGCGGTTTGTATTTTTCCCGGCCGAACAGCCGTGATATCATCACAAAGAAAAACGGAATAAA
>JAJZPZ010000242.1 GCA_021847795.1 Nitrospirota bacterium | reverse complement strand
CCTGCGCGACAGGCCCTGCCTTCGAGGGCGCACAGATCAAGTTCGGCATGAGGGCCGCCCCGGGGGCCATCGAAAAGGTAAAGATAGATTATGAGACAAAGGAAGCCCAGTACAAGGTCATCGGCAAGGCTGAATGGAATACGGAGATTGAAGGGAAAGTAAATGCCAAGGGCATCTGCGGTTCCGCAATCATCGATGTTATTGCCGAGATGTTCAAGGCAGGCATTATCGATAAAACAGGCAAATTCGTGGCGAACCTCGGCACCGAAAGGATGAGGATGGATGCCGCCGGGAAACCCGAGTACGTATTGGCCTGGGCCAAAGAGACCTCCATCAACGCCGACATCACTGTAACCCAGGGCGACGTCCGCGCGCTCCAGCTCGCAAAGGGCGCCCTCTATTGCGGCGCCAAACTGATGATGAAAAAGATGGGCATCACGCAGCTTGACAGGGTGGAACTGGCAGGCGCCTTCGGCAGCCACATCGACAGGGAGGCTTCCCTGACCCTCGGCATGTTCCCCGACGTTCCCATCGACAAAGTTGTGGTTGTCGGAAATGCCGCAGGAGACGGCGCGAGGATGGCGCTCCTGAACAAGACAAAGCGCCGGGAAGCTGATGACCGCGCACGCTGGGTGGAGTTTGTCGAGATCGCGACTGATCCTACTTTTGAAAAGGAATTCATGCAGGCAATGCATATTCCGCATATGAGGGACAAATACACGAACCTTAAGGCAATGCTGACGGAGCAGAAGGCGCCGATTGCCGGGAGCATAAAGGGATAAGAAAGGCCGTAATGCGTAATGCGTGATGGGCAATGAGAACACCACTGTTGAAAACCCGTCACGCATTACGGATTACGCGTTACGGTAACAAGGATGACAAAGGTAATCATTAATCCCGGGGCCTGCGGTATGCCGGCCACTGTGGAGATCGAAAAAAAGGACGGCAAGACCTTTGCGGTGACCATAGCGTCTGAATGCAAAATGGTGGAAAAGCTCGGGACGGAGATCCCGGAACTCACCATGCTGGATGTCTTCAAAAGACTCCTGGACAACCCGGTATACAAAAAGGGAGCAGCATGCCTCAAGCACGTTGCCTGCCCCGTTCCATCGGGAATACTGAAGGCGCTCGAGGTCGAGGCGGGCCTGAATCTGCCGAGAGATGTAAGCATTGTGTTCGTTAAAGATGATGGGAAGGCCGCGCCGTAAGGAGTTGCGCATCAACAAGGCAGGCGCCGGACGGGGATGATATGGGAATTTTATTGGCAGGCGGATTTTATTTCGCTGTCCTGGTGTTTTTGGGAGGAGGGGTTTCGCGCTTTCTGATCTTATGGAAAACCTACGGGCTGGACAAGGCAGTTCCCGTGCGCGGGGCAAAGTCATCTCCGGGCACACAGGCAAAAACGATATGCAAGGCACTTGGGGATACGTTCTTTTTCGCCAGACTCATCAGGACAAACGATGTCTTGTGGCCCGGCGAATGGATCTTCCATGTTTCCTTCGTCCTTGTAGTCCTGAGGCACGCGAGGTTCTTCCTGGCCCCTGTTCCGGGGTGTATCGCTTTTCTCCAGCCCGCCGGGATCATTGCAGGCTATGTCCTGCCTTTCGCATTGATTTATATTCTCGTTGTAAAATTAATCATAGAGAAGAGGTACTTTTCGACGTACAATTTTTTCCTCCTTTCCCTGATTTTCTCTGCAAGCCTCACCGGGATCCTTATGAGAACACTTTTAAAAACAGACAGCGCCGCGGCAAAGGTATTTATCCTGGGCCTCCTGGGCTTCAGGCTGCAGGCGGCTCCGGGAGGCGGCTTGTTCGCTGCGCATTTCATGCTTGTCCTTGCGCTGGTCCTGTACCTGCCGTCCCATCTCTTTACCGCACCCTTCACCCTGCTGGAGGCAAGGGCGCGCGAGGAGGAGCTGAAGAGGATCATCCATGAAGAATAGAAATTCTTTTACCTCATGCCTTTCTCCGCGGCAAATCATGGAACTGGATGCCTGCACGCAATGCGGTGAGTGCCTGAGAAACTGCCCGGTCCAGGAGGTGACAGGCAATCCCTCCATATCTCCCCCCGAGAAGATCCGCATCTTCAGGGAATTTATCAGGGCAACCGAGGGGGTCAAGGCGAGGCTTTTCGGTGCAGGTGACATTGACCGCACGCTCCTTGAGGACTTTACAAAGGCCGTATATGAATGCACGACATGCGGGGCCTGCGGACAGGACTGCAGCGTGGGCATCTTCACACAGAGGCTCTGGCCCATGCTTAGAAATGAGATGGTAAGGCGGGGACTAGGGCCGCTCGGAGCACAGGCAAACATGCCGGAAGCAGTCAGGAACACAGGGAACCCTTACTCCAGGGCCGCAGCCGAGCGGTTTGCCCCATGGCGCCCTGATATCAGGATTGCCGCCAGGTCCGATATCGCCTACTACGCGGGATGCACCGGCGCGTACGAGGCGCAGCCCATGGCGCGGGGCGATGTGCTCGTCCTGGATGCAATAGGAGAGCCCTTTACCATGCTCTCCGCTGAAGAAGAGGTGTGCTGCGGCTTCCCCCTGTTCATCACAGGGCAGCACGATATGCTCGGGGACCTGGTCAGGAGACTTGTGTGCGCATATCAGGGGAAAGGGATAAAGACCCTCCTCTGCTCATGTCCCTGCTGCGTGAATTTCATGACAAGGGACTGGCGCCCCTTCTATGGAGGACCGCTCCCCTTCAGGGTCAGGCATATAACCCAGTTTGTTGCCGATGCCCTCGGGCGAGGCAGGATAGCAGTAAAAAAGGAATTGAAGGAGCGGGTCATCTACCATGACCCTTGCTACCTGAGCAGAGGGGTCGGGATCATCGAGGAGCCGCGCATTGTGCTCAGGAGCATACCGGGCATCGAACTCCTGGAGTTCAGCAGGCATGGCATGAACTCAAGATGCTGCGGGGCGGGCGGCGCTGCACGGAAGGTCTTTCATGAAAACGCCGTTGCCATCGGCAGGCTGACCATAGATGAGGCGGTTGACAAGAAAGCGGACAAACTCATCCTGGGCTGTCCTGCCTGCTATGCAAAGGTAAACGAAGCCATGCAGGGGAATGAAAAACAAATCCGGATAGTGGACATCATGGAACTCTTTGCCGCGGCGCTGCGGTAGGAAAGGAAAAAGAAAATGAGCCACTTCACCATCAGATGCAGAAACTGCGGCGCAGAGCTGAAGGAAGTCTACTGCGCCTTTTGCGAGCACTGCAAAGGCGCCCTCCTGAGCACGGAATACAGGGAAAAGGAATTCAGGGAGGGCAAGGAAAGCGGCATATGGAAGTTCAACTGGCTTCCGGTGCACGCGCCCCGTTTCAGCCAGCCCGGACCTGTGGTCTATAAATCCGAAGGGCTGTCGGGGCATCTCGGACTCGAGGACCTTTATATAGCCTTTAACGGCTACTGGCCTGAGAGAGGGGCCTATCTTGAGACCTGCACCTTCAAGGAATTCGAGGCGGCCGTGGTCCTGCAAAACGCCATGGAAAACGGGATAACCGGGCTTACCGTTGCCTCCGCAGG
>JAJZPZ010000053.1 GCA_021847795.1 Nitrospirota bacterium | reverse complement strand
GGCAAGAGAGCTTCGATTAAGCCCGGAAGAAAGGGATACCATACTCCTGGCGGCCAAGGTTCATGATATAGGCAAGATTAAAATACCGGACAGGATCCTGAAGAAGCCGTGCAGACTCACACCGGAGGAGTTCACCATTATCAAGAGCCACACGCTTGAGGGGGCAAAAATAATCGAGGTTTGCAAGAATAACCCCATATTGACGTATGCTCGGAATATCGTCCTGACTCATCATGAAAAATTCGACGGAAGCGGATATCCATACGGACTGCGGGGAGAGGATATTCCCCGTCCGGGGCGGATAGTCGCTGTTGCGGATGTATTCGATGCCATTACATCCGAAAGGGTATATAAGCCTGCGTGGCCGATGGAAAAGGCTTTGAGCTATATGAAAGAACAGCGGGGAAACCAATTTGACCCTGAAGTAGTTAATGCTTTCCTGTCAATCATGTGCAGAAGCAGGGTTTGACCCTACTACATTTCAATCAAATTAAAGGGTTTTTATATACAGGTTCTCTTTATCAACCACCCTTTTGGCTATCTCCACAAGATGGGAATGATGCGTAAACATTATCACCTGTGTTTTGGTTGAAATATCTGCCAGGGCCTTCAGTGTCGCTTCGGTTCTTCCATCGTCAAACTGTATCATTATGTCATCGACAATGAAAGGAAGGGGTTCGTTTTCGGAGATAAGCTTTTCAATAAATGCGAGCCTCAGCGAGAGATAGAGCTGGTCACACGTACCATCGCTCATCCCCTCCACCCTTACTTCCCCTCCTGAGGCACGGACACCGACAAGAGCCGGATTGTCATTATCATCGTAGTTTGTCTTAAGGCCCGAGAAGGAGTTGAGTGTGATCAGGGCAAATATTTCGCTTGCCCTCCTCAGAATCGGCCCCTGGTTCATGCTCCTGTAGCGCTCTATCCCCTCCCTGAGAATGCACGATGCCAAGCGCAGCCTCACGTAGCGATCTGCATAATCTTTTATCTGCGAAAGAACAGACTGCGCCATTTCCTCGGCATCGGCAGCCTTCGAGCCGCCATCCATTCTCGATATTTCTGTCCCCTCACTCCATATCTTCTGATCCAATTCAGAGAGTTCTTTCTCGCAACGTACAATATCTTCCAGAACAACATCAATTCGTGAAGCAACCGTATCCGCCTCTATGGATTCAGTTTCTTTGATAAGTCCGTCAATAGTCGCTCCAGCGGTAAATTCAAGCAGTCGCTCTTTCATATCGCTTATTGTATCATCCAATGCCCTCGCCTCTGCAGAGACTACTTCAATACCCTCCAGCTCCTCCGGTGAGCTGCAACCCGCCATCCTGCACATCTCATCCAGGACCGCTGTCATAGCCCGAATAGTTTCGCGGGCCTCGTAAAGTTCCTTGTCTCTTTCAGTATACTGGCTCCTGAGCACCTCTTTTGTTGCGGAATCCCGCTGCGCCTTCAGGAGCCGTGCATTCAATTCAGAGGCCGTCTTTTCTGTTCCCTGTCCGATGAGATCCGGTGACACCTCTTCGGCAATCGCCCTGACCCGCTCTTCAAACTGCTTGCTGTCCCTTTCTATGCCCTGTATTCGCTGATTGAGTTTATTCTTTTCATCTGTTTTTGAAAAGAGGTCCTGAATCTTGTCCAGGAAAGTATTCGCAACATCCGGTTTCGTAGTTGCCGGTAGTCCAAGGTCCTTCACAGCATCTTTCCATGACAAATTCCATTGCCGCAGCTCTCCTTCGGCAACTTCCTCTTCTTTTTTTGCATCCTCAAGCTGAGTGCAGAGATCAAGGCTGTTTTCTTCAAGTACCCCTTTTCTCTTCTTTACAGATGCGATTTCATCTGCAATCCGTATCGCTTCAGCAAGAACCACGTGGAGAGTGCCTTCAATGATTATTCTTCCCACTCTCCCTATAGCGAGATTAAGTTCTGTCTTGTAGTGTTCAATCTCCTTTTCGAGATGCTCCACTGAAAGCTTCGCTTTCCTGACTGTTTCAGCCTGCCTCGAAAGATCTTTTTGCCTGTTGGACCATGCCCGCATTTCCTTTGGAGTAAGCGGTATCATTCCTGCGGCGGACCAAATACCTCTCCATTTTCCGTTCAGTTCCTTCAACTCTTCGACGAGGACCTCCCTCTCGGTCTCCAAGTCTGACAGCTCTTTCAAGTGCCGCTCCCTTGCCGCAAGAAGGTTTGCCTTTGCAGCAACCCTGTCTGCCTCCCGGCGCAACCTGTCTGAAACATCATCTGTAGATCGAAAACTCTTTTCAAACGCCTGATCAAGGGGCAATTCAGGATCGAAGATTCTTATACCCTCTTCATCCCTTTTCCCTTCAAGCCATACTTCCCGTACAAGCTTCCAGCCGTGATCCCTTCGCTTTCTGATATTGACAAGCTCACCTTCATCCGGCACGTCTCCGGCAAGTTCAAGCTCTTTTATTTTCTGATCGAGTTTGGCGCATTCCTCAAGATGGTTTGCTTTCTTCACCTCAACAGCTTGTTCTTTCTTTTCAAAAGCCCCGAAGTCCTGCTCAAACAGGTCAATGGTTTCATTCTGAGGGAGTATCAGCCCTTCCAGATCCTCAAGAGCGCCCGACCATAAGGGCAGCCTTTTCAGATCAACAGCGACCTGCCTTTTTATCACTTCAAACTCTGCCCTGGATGCCGAGAGCTTCCCTTCAATATCTTCATTCTTCTGAACTTGTTTTATAATCGCTTTGAGTTCGCCAGGATCAAGAGAGGTCTCAATTTTTTTCAGCTCATCTTCTGTGTCTTTAACCTTTTTTTGGAGTGACTCAATCGTTTTCTTTGCAGTGCTCCACTTTTCGTAAAGCGGGGAATAACTCGTACAAAGACTACGGATATTCTGTCTTTTCAGGACAGTCAGCCTCAGGGCATCTACCTGGTCAAATGAAAGATCCGGTCTCAGTTCCTTGAGAATATTTTCTGCTTCGGCCTTTACCTGAGCTTCTTCGCCAACAAGTCTCGGAAGATCAAGCATTGCCTTGTTATTGCTTCCGAGCGCCTTTTGGATTTCAGTAATCGCCTGTTTCTCTTTCAGGATTTCTTCAGGCGTGTAGAGGTCCCGGATCTTTTGGGTTATCGACCCGATCTGGTCGCGTGCCCGGGCTTCGGCCCTTTTCGCCTCTGAAAGCTTCTCCAGAACGTTTCTTCTCTCTTCAGGGAATGAAAGCGGCAGGATTACCACCGCTCCCATTTCCCTCCGCCTTGCATCTTTTTCCTTCAGCTTTGCAACAAGAGGAATGGCCTTTTGAATGCGCTCAAGCCGGCTCAGGTCGGTTTTTAACGAAAGCAGCCTCTCTAAACCTTCCTTCTTCAGGCCTTCCGCTTCTTTCAGCAGACCTGTATGCCTTTCCCATTCCCGGCTTGGGAGAGAGGCCTCCGCGCTTTCGTCCCTCGCTTTCCGAAACTCGTTCAGTTTCACGTTTATGCGTTTACTCTGAGCCCGCAGTTTAAACAGATCATCGGTCTCCTCATCAAGTTCCCTTAAGACTTCCCGGAGTCCTCCGCCCATGCCGGCAGTAAAGATACTCTCGCCGACAGAACCTTGTCCCTGAATAATCTCCCGGCCGCCCGCAACAAGCTCTTCATGGCTTATGCCGAACATCCTTGAGAAAAGCTCCTCAGGCACTCCGAGATATTTTTCGAGTTCTGTTTCTTTCAGAGGGTTTTCATCAACAGTAAGGAGAATGTTCACACGGCCTTTCCTTCTTTGGAATGTCAGAATAGATCCGTCAGAATGTCTGATACTGCCTCCAATACGGAGGTTGTTATTGGCATGGATAAAATTATCACGAGTGCGTTCCGGTATACCGTAGAAAAGCGCTTTAAGCGCCCTGAGCGCGGAACTCTTGCCCGCCTCATTCGATCCGTAGATGATATATAGCCCCTCCTCCCCTTCTGAGAGGTCCAACGTAATACCCGAAAAAGGACCGAATGCCTTGAGCTCAAGCGAAAGTATTTTCATCTCCCATCTCCTCTTGAAAGAAGGCGCGAGATGAGCAACTGCTTTGCATCCTTTATAATGTCCCGAATGAATTCCGGAGAGTCCAGACTTATAGCTTCCTCACCACTCAGAAGCTCCCGGGGGAGTTTTGACTTCAGCTGCATTAAATCATCGATAAAAGATTGCGGCAATTCATCTATTTTTTCTACCCCTGAAATGTAGCGCAGCAGGTCGCTGAATGGATCATTCCGGCTGAGGACCTTTGCAATATCAACCCGCGCCTGTGTCTGCATTTTGATTTTTTCCACCCATACAGACTCTCTGCTCATATCGGTAACAGAGGCTCTTATCTCGTTAACCCATTTCACCGGGTCTTTTATCAAATCATCATGCGCCCGGCATGCGCCTTCGAAAATCATCCTTACCGCAAAGAGCTGATCATCCATCTGCTCAACTACTTTCTCTATATGAGATCTCGATATATCAATAATTTGCTCAGGGGTGTCTGCACCGGCAACATCAATTCTGCACTCCGCCCATTGAAGCACATGAAGGTCCTTGTGGTCGACCGATACACTGCGGTTATCCTCGACCGTTACAAGGGTGCATCCCTTCGGCCCGGTTTCCCGTATATTCCTTCCCTGAGTGTTTCCGGAAAATACAATCCACGGATCTTTATGGAGGACTGCTCTTTTATGTATATGTCCGAGTGCCCAGTACCCATAGTTTTTTGAAAGGAGAGTTTCTATTTTGCAGGGGGCATAGGGTTCGTGCCCCTCCGACCCGCTCGCACTGGTGTGGAGAATGCCGATATTGAAAAGATCCCGAATCCCTTCCGGATAGCCTGATGAAAGGTCATCAAGCACAGCACGTTGATGAAACCCCTGGCCGTGTATGGCAACTCCGATTTCCCCGAGGATCACTGTTTCAGGCCTTTTACTCGAAAACCATTTCACGTTATCGGGCATTCCAATGCTCTTGGTCATCCGGCTTGATGCATCGTGGTTGCCGGAGATGATAAATACACGTATCCCTGCATCCTTCATCCTCGCGAGTTCTTTTGAAAGGAAAAGTGCAGTATTGTAGTCTTTCAAGTCTCCATCGTAGAGATCGCCGGCAATGAGGATAAACGCCACGCTCTCCTCTATCGCCAGACTCACGAGGTTCTCCATTGCCTGCCTTGTTGCCCCTCGAATAGTATCGACAGGAGCGCCCGGATAGCGCTCAAGCCCGTACAGAGGACTGTCAAGGTGAATGTCTGCGGAATGTATGAATTTCAACATACGGCTCTATTATGCAGGGATAATGAAGCAATATCAAGGTAATTTCAAGTGCATGAACTCGCAGACTTTTCGTCAAATTTTTATTCAATTTATCTCTCGCCTGGTTGCGTCACGAGGGGGGAGGGATTTGAATTTTCCTTGTAACCGTCGTAAGATAGATTAATATGAGAAGGGCACTTAAAATAATTCTTGCACTGTTGGCAATAACAGTTACGGTCCTTATTCTTACCGGTCAATACTTGATTGCCGGATGGGTGATCGGCGGGGCATTGCTGGTGGGGTGCGGGGTAATGCTGTGGATTGGCAGACCACTGACTATCAACGTTCATATTATAAAAGATTGAGAATCTTCCTCTATCTTGCGTTATTATAAGGCTTGTCTATCTTCTGCAATTGCCCAGTTTCCGGATTCTGCCAGTGCCGCTCTCTGACATTTCTTGGACTTGTTTTTGGCACCACAATTTCAGGCTTTGAGACTTCGATATTTTGTGGCGCTTTAGATGGAGAAGTGCGCTGAATTGTCGTGTTTTGGCCTACTCCAGAGCTTTTACCTAATGTCAGAACTCTTCCTGCATCACCTACTGCATTTATTGCCGTCCTGGTAGCGCCTCCCGCATAAATTATACTCGTCTGTGCTGAGTTCAGATTCGTCAGGTCCGTTCCCTGCGGGGCGACAAATCCGAGGACGCTTACATTCGCCCCCTTCTCGAAGTTCATCTTGAACTGGTGATACCACTGAACATCCTGGCCGGCTTTCGCCTGTTCATGCAATGTGGCGCCATCAGGCCCAATCGTCTGGTGAGAAGCATAGCCGCCCGTTGCCACATCACGGCTGTTCAGTGCATTGAATGAATATATCCTCTTTCCGTCCGGGCCGATCTGTGATTGCTCGATCCCGTATTGCCATTTTGGAACGCCGCGGTCCATTACCTGCTGCGCGGTGAATACCTTGCCGGTATTGGGATCCGGGATCGAAAATACCCCTTGGGCAGTCCTCTCGTTGAGGCTTATCGATCTAAAGCCGCTCTGCACAGTCGTGCTGGTATCAACAGTCTTCCTGTCGACCTCCATTTGCTCGAAGCTCTCCCCGCCTCTGCCGTCGGCAAATACGGCCCTTCCATCGGCCCCGATTGTGAGGTGACCCTCCTTGCCGTTTATGATCCCGGAGTAAGTAGTGATAGCTCCGCCCTCTCCTACAGCCTGTGCAACCCGGGTGCCGGCGCCAAGGGCGTAATTCCCGATCCGTGTCTCCCTATCCAGGACTTTCACCGCCTCTGCATGAGATATCCGGCCGGTCCCGGCATCCATCACCGTCTTTACATCAAACCCGTTCTTGTCAATGTATTCCTGTGCCAGCCTGTTCCCTTCCAGCTTCCCCGAATACGTCTGTCCAGCGATTTCTCCCCTGAGGAAGTCGACATTGCCTGTGTCCTGATTTATTCCTATCCCCTTTTCCATATTGAACCGCATGCCCTCGCGGACACCCGTCCATCCGGCAGCATGCATCATCTCCGTCATATCCTTCGCGGCAACACCGTCCCAGTTCTTGTAGGCCTGCAATCCGGCATTTACGTTGCCCCACAGGTTTTGCTCGACATCACCCTTTTTAATAAATCCGAGGGCCGTAGCTTTCATAATATCTTTCTGCTGCATGCCTATGGTAGATGCCACGGACCTCGATTCCACCTGAACTGCCTGGGCCGGGGTAAGGAGACCATTTCTGTACATATCCATTTTCGCCTGGCTCCCGGCCTGAGCAAACCGCGCCTCGGTCAGATAATCATCAAACCCATCACCCAGCCGGCTCCTTGTGACCTCTGCATTCGCTGCCGATGTGTATAAACCCGTTAAAGAGGTATCGGTCAGCTCCTTCATCCCCTGCCCGGATACAAATTGATGGACTGCTGATCCGCCTGCAAGCCCCTGCTCCAGATTTCCCTTTGCTCCGGTCTTAAGCATATCAAAGCCATATTGCCTGAATGTTCCGGTTTCTGTCATGCCCCTTGCCTGGTCCCATACCGCATGTCCGTATGCAGAGGTAAACATATCACCCCTCCCGGTCTCTTCCGCCCTTCTCTGAAATGCCAAGGCAGTCAATTTGGCTCCGCTTTCAGCATACTTTGAATATTCCACAGAGCCGAAGCTTGAATCCGTCTGGCTTGCGATCCTCTGGCTCTCTATGGAACCCGCAGCCTCCTGGTGAATGGGTGTGGACAACCCTATAAAGCCTGCAATTGCAGGCACAAAATCCATTGTCTGCACCATGGTATTGTATGATTCCATGTTCAGCCCACCGAAAACCGCGCCTGCCTGCAGTGCGGTATGGAGTTTGGCAACAGCTGAGATGTTTACGATGCCGTTCAGTGCAGCCAGAACAGGGTCCCAGGTATAAACCCATATCACGCTTTGTGCATATCCGCTCATTACCTTCAAATTGTTCGGCAGGAATATGAGGAGGCCTACCATGGGAGAAAGCACTATGAACAAGGATTCGAATACGGTTTTGAGCATCGGGATGATCTCTTTGGCGTAGATGCCAAGGGATTTCCCCATTTGCTCGGCCTCCTCGACGTTCCTGCCTGCCTCATACACAAGAGCAAGCTCGGTACTGTTGGGCGTCTTGGAGAGGAACTTCTTGTACGCATAATCCATTGCATGGAGCATCCCGGCATTGCCGATCATATCGGAGAGCGACTGTGCCCCATCGTATAAGGCCTCGGTAATAGCGCGGTCTGGAATCTCGGGACAATGGCCTGCTGCAGGCCGAAAAACGATAGAATCCCATTATTAACCGCATTGTCGAACAGGGGGCAATCTTTGTATCCCATTGAGGTTTGAGTGTGGCATCATAGAATTCAGCACACGTAGTGGTCTCGTTCTTGTAAGTGAAAAACTGGTTGACCTCGGGTTTGATGGTCTCTATCAGCTTATTGCTTGCCTTGATTCTTGTCCTGAAATCCGCATCCGAGATAAAGGCGACTTCTGGTATGGTGCACTGTACCAGAAAGGCGTCCACCATTTGAGTAAAGTCCGAGACATCCGGTTGGGCGATGCCGCTGAAGGTCATCTTCTTGAGCATATAGAGGTAATCAAAAAGCCCTCCGTAGCCTGTACTTTGATAGTCGAGATTTACAGATGCATAAGCATTGTCAGGTGAACCGCCAGCACTCCAGACATTCACTGTTCCGGTATGAAACGCGGTGGAGAAGAGATTGGTAAGGGTATAGGAAATCCCGGAGCCGACCGCACTTAAAAGCACAGGGCCTGCAGGGGCGTTACTCACCACATAGGTCTGGTTGAATTTCGTATCGATAATGGTTACATCCGCCTTTGCCGAACTTTGAGAGCATGACCTGATCGATCTCATGCTTGATTGCAAGGTATTTCTGGAATGACTGTTCGGCATGCTGGTACTTCGTAACCGCCTCATCCATTTTTCTGGCGATTTCCATCTTCGACCTCTTCACCGCTTCCTGGTATTTATAGATTTCATCCATGTCCATAATGCCGGGATTGATCCCTATGGCCGTTGAAGTATATGATTCGATCTGGTCCAGTGCCTGACTTAACAGTTGCACGGACAGCAGGTCGGCTATCGAACTCAATACGCCATCGCTGTTTACTGAGTATCCGTTTTTCTCAAGTATTGCGGTATAACCCAGTATGCCTGAGAGCTGGGGGAGTATTTTTGTAAAAGCCTTTACAGTATCCGAATCATTGGCAGGAAGCGAAGAGAGTCCTGAATTTAAGGAAAAAGATGAATTGAGGGCCTTGAGCTTCAGGAGTATCTTGCTTTTGAGACCTGCGCTGGTGTACGTGCCTTTCTCTATAGGAGACGTGCATGACTGCCCTCCGGTAAGGCCTCCTTGCATTTCCATACCCCTACCTGTCCGCCGTTGATCAAATCCTCCACCGAATCAATCAGCGGGCTGTAGTATTGGGCCGTCACGTTCGTAGGCCCGCATTTGCCGCCGCATGCAGTAGTGTTTGCATTACATGACCCTGTTTGGTAACAATTATTTGAGCAGGTCGTAGAATCGCCATATGTATTTCCGTTATATGGGCACTGATAGCTGATAGAGGCCTCGCACCGGTTCGTTGCAGCATTGTAACTTCCTCCTGTCAGACATGTGGGGGGTTGTTCACACTTTCCGGTGGAGTTGTTGTAAGAGTAGCCTGAAGCACACCCGATTGTTGCGCCTGAAACACACTTGTCAGCCGAAGTGCTGTAGGTTGATCCACCTGCACACGTGGGAACTACCTCGCAAAAGCCGGTGCCTGAGTTCCAAACATACCCTCCTGAGGGGCAGCTGAGAGTCGCTGCTGCAATACAGAGATCCAGAGTGCTGTTGTATGATGTCCCTGCCATGCAAACAGGATCTGTAAGACACTTTCCGGATGCATTGTCAAAGGTATAACCGCTTGCACAGGAAGTCGTTGGGCTTTGCTCACACCGTTTTCTTGTGGAATTATATGTCCCTCCATTGGGGCAGGTCATATCTCCGGTACAGGCATTCACCGTCTGGTCCCACAAATAACCACTTGGACAGAGCGTATCGGAAAAAGCGAGTTGGCATTTATCGATAACGATGTTCAGCACACCATTATTTGCGCACGAGGCCGGCTGTTCACAGATGTCTACCACCGCATCGTAAGTAAACCCTGCTGGACAAGTGATGACAGCTGCTGCTTCGCAGTTGTCCGTAGCGACACCCAGGGTACTTCCAGCGGGACAGATAGTGTCCATGGTGTAACAATTCTGAGCGCTCAGGGTGCAGTCTATTTTGCTGCAGGCATAATCCGCTATGCACCCGGTCTGACAGGTAGCAAGGGTTGGGAAAACCCCTCCGGTCACATCACAGTTGAACAACGTTTTGTCATCCACTTTCCTGATCAGCGAGCAGGCATAGCTGTATTGAGCGTTCGTCAGCTGATTGGCAAGATCCATCATCTTCTGCGCCCTTTGGCTGTTCTCAAGGCCCTGGGGGTTGTTCAGGTAGCTTTCGTCATAATTAGGTATCTGGCCTTTTTGAATCCAACTCTCAGGCGTGCTCTTCTGCTGTGTTCCGGAGGCAAGTGCATTGACATCAAACGCATAGGCTCTGCCATGGAGAGCAAAGAGGCACAGGACACATACCAGAAAGAGCCTAAAACGCATCTTTCAGCTCCTGGTAGATTCCCTCAAGGTCATTGTCCTCATCTGCCATCTTCTCAAGGGCGCCCATAAGGGTAAGATCACCATAGAGGATCATCCGGTATTCGCAGTCCCCTGACCGGAACATCTGAGGCGTGGCGCACAGGGCATAGACAAAGGCAGGCACTGCCTCGGCACTCACATTACGGAAGATCAGGGGATTGACCTTGACGGTGATCTCTCCGAAATCTTTAATCCCCTGGATCTTGATCAGGACTTCACGCTTCGCATCTACTCCCCGTAAAACTCCATAGAAATTGATACCCTTGTAGCTTTTGTGCCTGGACAAAAACAGATTCAATTGCCGAATCAGGGACACTCTTTGAAAACAGGAAGAAAAGGTATTTTTGCCTCTCTGCCTGCTGGCAGGAAATATTGGCTGCGGGCTCATGCTCCACGCTTTTGGAGAGTGCACCATGAATCCTGTTCAAGTCGGTCCTCCCCTTCAGTCTCTCGTACTTTGTTGCCCGTTCAATGTCCTCTGTCTTTGGCTGAAGTTTTTCCACATCAAGGGCAAATGCAGTGCCGGTCAGTAGAGTGAGCACTATCAGGGGAACTGAAATCCGGTGCAGCAATTGCGCATCCTCCATATGGTCCAGATGAAATCCTCCCCTCCTGGATGTTGCCTGAAAAAGCTCCATTTGATCCCGAAATCCCCTATGGGTATGGCTTTTGATACGGTGGGATAGGAGAGGTTCATGAAATACTGGGATTTGATTATCCTGGGGAATATCTTTGGTGAGCACGAGGTGTCAGCCACATCCCCTGCCTGTGCCGCCTGGGCCACATAATCCAGATCAGGGGCGTCTGAATATTTCCATAACTGCAGGTCTGCATGCAGAAGCTCAATCTGCTTTACCGCCAGAAGGGCGCTCTCCACCACAGGGTCTTTCCCGTTGGCATTCGTGACTGTATTGCCTATGGTTCCCCAGCAACCTGCGCACCAGTAGAGGGAATTGATCGGCTGTCCTGTAGATGCAGCCACACAGTCCGCAAAACAGATCGCCTGGGCAACAGGATTTGCATAAAGGAGCTTTTCAGGCTCGAACAATAAAGAAAGCTGATCGTCGTTCTGCCTGGGATCGAGTTCCGAAGGAGGGGCAATATCGAACTGCGTGTTTTTCTCGACGCAGAGATAATCAAGGATGATGTTCATGATGCCGAATACGGGATATTTGATGTAGTGGGTATTCTTTTTCACCCCGTGTTTGCCGTAATTCGTCCCTGAGAGTTTGAGCGTGTCTCCCATTTTGGCGCCTATGCAGGGATACTCGTAGCTTTTCCGGACCACCTCGACAAATCCTATGGGCTCAGGTACCGTCCACTTCATGCCGATCTTTATGCCGTTGTCGGTAGAGCAGACGCACACCCCCTTGAATTCCAGCTTGTCGGCAAAAAAGCTCCAGTCTATGGTACTGAAGGGGTTTATGCAGGGCCGGTCTTCTGAAAGGAGAGAAGAGGGGATGAAAAAGATAAGAGTTATTAGGAGCACGGTTTTTATCATAAGGTACCCGTACTCTTAAAATGCTCGTAAAGGCAACCTCTGATATTTGTGTCGAAGTCTCCTTGAGGGTAGCAGCTTTTTCTCTTCAAACACACTCGGAAATCAGAAGAGGGCCTCTATAAAAGGCCCTTGTCTTTCAGGCTTACAAATTGTCCGCCTTCGCTGATGATTACGTGATCGAGTACGCTGATTCCCAGGATATCGCCGGCGCTTTTCAGTCTTTCAGTAATCGCCATGTCTTCTCTGCTCGGAGCAGGGTCTCCGCTGGGGTGATTATGCCCTGCGATTATGTTGCACACGCCTTTCATTACTGCCAACCGGAAAACTTCACGCGGATGGATAAGGGCATTCGTAAGAGTTCCCAGCGATACAAGGTCGATAAATTTGATGACGTTCTTTGTGTTCAGACCGATCACCCAGAAATGCTCTTTGTCTCTATCGACCTCGTCATCCATGTCCAGGATTGCGGATAATACCTTTGCAACCTCGTAAGAATTGCTGACCCTCTCACCCGTATACTCTCTGATAATCATTGTGTGTGTCCTCTCTTGCCCTGAAATGTTTCCCCCGGAGCGGGGGGCCTTCACCACTTCCTGAGACCCCCTGCTGCGGGGAACAAAAAAGCGGATCACAGGGGCAGGGATGATGTCGAATAGACAGAGGACCGATATAGAATCAATTTCGAGCGGCAAGAGGCATGACAGAGCCTGCTATGGCGTGACACTTGATGAGCGAGACACATTCAAGCGCCCCTGGGATGCCGTGCCTTTGATGTGAAAGCGCGGGGTCCAGGGGATCTGTTCCCTGGATGTGTCCCCCAAGGGGGACGGTAGGAGAGGGGGGATGATACTCTAATGTGCGATGAAGCAAATCCTGAGAAAACATTTACATTTCTGGAAAAACACTTAACAAACCTTATTTTCCTTGAAAAATGTTTTTAATATTCTCGAAAAATATTTATACATCCGAAATTTTACTTATTTTGCACGCCTTGCCTAGAATAACATTTATAAATCTGCCGTTTTATGGTAAAATACTAAAAGAAAAGGAGGAATTAAATCATGGCCGTAGGAGAGAGGAGCATACCCGTAGGATATGAGGCAGTTGTTCGCAAGCTAGACCTGGACTGCGTCCCGCACTTTCGGGCATCGTACGTGTCTCCGGGAACTGGCAGGGTAGCAGTCGGGCACGACCGTGAGCGCCATTATTATTCGAAAAAATATTACCCCGGTGACGGGGTTTTCGACAATCTCGTATTCGCCCTTAAATACGACGGCGTTAATCTCGAAATTTTGAAAAAGGTGTTCAACCAGCTATCCGAGCACGAAGTGGCCGCCTTTGTCCGGCAGCAGCCTCTCAGTAAGTACTCAAGGAAGTTGTGGTTTCTCTATGAATTTTTGATGCAGCGGGAAATCTCCTTGTCGGATGCCGCCACAGGAGGATATGTCTCCCTTCTTGATGATAGCATGTACTACACCGGAGCACCCGAAAACAGCAGGCGACACCGGATCATCAATAATCTCCTGGGAACCCCGGATTTTTGCCCCCTGATCAGAAAGACGGCCCTCATGGGAGAATACATGCGCAAGGATCTCTCCAGGCAGCTGACCGATATCCTGGGGCGGTATGATCAGAACCTTCTTGAACGGGCAAGCCATTACCTGTACACGAAGGAGACCCGCACCTCGTTCAATATTGAAAAAGAGGAGCCGGACGCAAAGCGGACAACCCGGTTTGTCACCTTATTGAGGCAGGCTTCTACTGCAGGCGCCGTAGATAAAACCTTGCTGCTTAAGGCTCAAAATACCGTGGTCGGCGATAACCGGTTTATCGCCAAAGACTACCGCACAACTCAGAACTATATCGGTGAGGGATTCGGGATAAGGCAAAGCATCCATTATATCTCTCCGCGCCCGGAGGACGTAGCTCCCCTGATGAAGGGACTGCTCGAAAGCTTCCCAAGGATGCATAAGCTCGTGGATCCCATTGTGCACGCCGCGGCACTGGCATTCGGGTTCGTATATATCCACCCGTTCGATGACGGCAATGGGAGGGTCCACCGGTACCTGATCCACCATGTCCTGGCGAATGAGGGATATACTCCGGAAGGATTGATTTTCCCGGTGTCGGCAACGATGCTCAGCAATATCCGGTCATACGATCAGTGCCTGGAAAAGTTTTCGATGCAGATCATGCAATCCAACCTTGTCCAGTATACGATCAACGAGTCCGGAGAGCTCTCCGTGGCAAACGATACCGGAGACCTGTACCGTTACATGGACCTGACCCATGCTGCCGAATACCTGTACGGCGCGATCGAGACTACAATCCGGAAGGAGTTCACCAATGAGATCGCCTTTTTGGCCGGTTATGAGCTTGCGCAGAAGGCATTGAAGAATTACATCGATATGCCGGATAAATTGGTGATCCAGTTCATCCAGGCGATTCACGAACAAGGGACCATATCCAGGCGCAAACGGGAAAAAGTATTCAGCATGCTCACCGATACCGAGATTGCCGATATGGAGCGCCTGGTAAAACAGGCTTTTCGGGAGATCGAGCCGGACGAACCCATCAAGGCTTCGTAATATAAGGGATCTCCTCTATCACCATACTTGCCCTATCCTGGTATACGAGCGAAGGGACCCTGCTTATCTCGAATCTATCTATGAGAGTCCTGCTGCCCATGTAAATCCTATGCCCCGGGTATTTCTCGCTCAGGGACAGAAGATCGCCCTGTATGATCACCGCAGCAATGCTCCTGTCCTTTTCCCATAGCTTGAGAAAGAGGGGAAACTGGTACTCTTTGATGAACAGGTATCTGGTGGTCAATCTCACCCTTTCGAGCACATTTATGACCTGTCCTTTTTTTGCGACCATATTGTTGTCGATAATCAGATCCTCCGGGACAGTGTATTTCATTTCACGATTTCGCCTGATTACCCTCTTTGCATCCGGAAGATAGATGTTCACATAATATGATTGCCTGAGCCTCTCCCCGAATTGAGAACTGTCAACCGTTTTTGCTTTTTGCTCAATCTCGGCGAGCAGGTCCGGTTCCTCGATTGTGTAGGTATGCCCATGGACCCCGAGGTTGATAAGGAAGAGCAGGGAGATAAGGCTACTTAACATCCCTTTCCACCAGGCTGGTAATA
Source organism: Nitrospirota bacterium (assembly GCA_021847795.1). Taxonomy (GTDB): domain Bacteria; phylum Nitrospirota; class Thermodesulfovibrionia; order Thermodesulfovibrionales; family Dissulfurispiraceae; genus JAMCVZ01. The sequence continues at coordinate 4,797 of JAJZPZ010000053.1, read as the reverse complement.
TCCCTGACATCACCGTAAATAGCGCCTTTAAAGGCTATATAATCACAATTGTAGGCGGTAATTTAACCTGCCCTACAGAGAGTAATTTTGGGCCTGGGGATATGGAGTGAAGACGCAGAGACCCGATAGCTCACCATATTGAAGACGAGCAGGGATCAGTATTGCTGCTATAGAGTTGTCGGCATCTATTTGGGCTTCTGTTTTCTGGCTAATCGATAAGACCTCCCCTCAAAAGTGATAAACCTGCCATTGAAGCTGAGCCGGTCAAGGATCGCTGAAGCTGCAGCGCCGCTGAATATGGAGCCCCATTCTTTGGGCGACAGATTCGTTGTTACCACCGTTGCCCCGGGCTTGTCTTTTGCGCACAATACACGAATGCTCTTGTCAAATGCCCGGGGATGGATATCCAGAGGGAACAGGAATACGTACAGAGAAAGGTCGTTTTGAGTCATGAGATATTCATAGGCCTTTCTGCAGAACGGACAGTCGACATCGGTGATCATTACCAATTTCTTGCTCCCACTGCCTTTTTTGATGGCAATTGCGTCCTCAAGCGGTATCCGGGAGAATTGCACCCTGTTCAACTCATCGAGCCTCTTTTTCGTGATGTTTTCAATGTCCTTGCCGATAATACTCCCGAAGATAATGTATTGGCCGTCCTTAGTGAGATAGACAATATCTTTCCTGCCCTGCTGTTCAAAAACGACCTCGTCGAAATTGAGCTCAGGCAGTGCATTTACCCCGATGATTCTGGCGCCCAGTGCCATAATGAGCTTCGTGAGCGCCTCGTTTTTTATCACGTCTTTTATCTCTTTGGCCATAGGCCTTTCTTCCGCATGAGCAACTACAGCGAAAAACAGGATTACTGCCGTTACACACAACGATTTAAGAACTGAAATGATTCTCACAAAATGTCCCTCTCCTTTTTGCTCAATTCTTGCTCCCGTGGGGAGTACTGTCCTTCTGTGCAACCTTTTTCTCTTCATCCAGACTCTCGGCAGTCACCTTTTTCAGTTTTGCTATCCGGGTAAAGACCACAGTCACTTTACGTCCCGGCAGGATCTCTACTATCGGGTGAATCTGGTCCAGGTATTTGATATACCACTGCTGGAGCCTGTCCGTGGTGTTGATGAAGCCCTGGGATGCTCCGGCCTGTGCCACTTTTGCAGGGTCTATTGTCTGGGTCGCCCCGAGCGGAGATACGGAGACAGTCGTGCTCTGCGATTTCACTATGTTTGCGATCCCGTCGATTACGCCGACAAATGCGGCCTTGGACATAACCTCACCCTGTTTGCTTACCAACCTCCCATGTATGCCGATCTTGCCGTCATCTCCCAAAACCCATCCTTCAACCGAACCGTCATATAAATCCCCGTTCTTTTTATCCCGGCACTCCATGCTCACGAACCGTCCCAGACCTCTTTGACTCGATACCGCGCCATGGAATGACGAAGTGAGAAAACACCCTTGCACTTCTACGGGTTTGCCGCTTGCGGTGATGAAGTCCGACTCTATGGAAATCAGGATCGGCTGAGGATCCTGCTGGCCCCATTGAAATGTCGGAGTATCTGCTCCGTTCAGTGCCAGTCCGACCGCAAATCCCATGGGGATTATCTTTTCGTCCTTCAACTTCGCACCCTGTTTGCTCTCGAACTTGAATTCGAACCTTTTAAAAGAGGGGGACAGCTGCACCGGAGGGGTTCTCTGACTTGGCTGGAGGAAGTGTTTCCGGTCCCAGGGATTCTGTCCTGGCTGCTGAAGGGAATTCGGTCCCGGGTTCTCCTGGGCTTGCTGGTAGCCTTTCCTGTTACTATCCAGATGAGGTATCGGGGCAATCTCTTTGAGCTGTTTTGGCGGATAGTCTTTGGGTTTGGATTCCTTGCTATCTTTGATCTCTTTCAGCTTACCCAAGACCTCATTATTGATCGTTTTTTGTTCCTCTTTGAGGGATTTGAGCTCATTTTCCATATTCGACTTCCAGTCCCTCTCAAGCCGGCTCTCATCAGCAAGAGTATTTGTGACTGCACCTTTCGGGGTATCCACTTTTCTTTTTCCGGAGGGCTTGTTCTCTTTAAAGATCAGGTCCCACGAGAATGCCAGCACAAAACATATCAGGGCGCCCAAAACCAGCAAGGCAACATATTTATTTCTCCTTGCCGCCTCCCTGTCTTCAGCCGTGGCCAATACCTCTTTCCCTGGATCTTCTCTCTTCTTTTGGAGCATGTCCTTGAGCCCCATACTATTACCTCACTTCCGGTACTACCGCGTAAATAGTCGAGATGAATTCCGCTTTCCTCTCCGTATCAGGGTTCCTCGGCTGCAGAAACTCCCTCGATACCGCTACTGCAAGAGGACTGCCAGCAAGCCTTGAGATGATCGCATGGATAAAGTCCATGTCCTCCCGTATCTGCAGCACACCGCCTGACTTGTTCAAGGCATCGATAAGCACCACTTTGTATTGACTGCCACTTACTTCTTTCTTAAGCACAAAGGTTGCGTCCGGGGATTCGACTATTTTTGATACCTGCGCTGATACATAGCCCTCAGGCTCCTCTCCCCGTATGGCCTTCCTGAGAAGGTTTGCCATGAGTTCAACATGGGGGAATGTTTTTTCCGTCTCTTCGGCCTTTTTTCTGCCTGCGCCTGTATCCTCTATTTGAATGTACGTTACAGGCTTCGGAGTCGGCACCAGATTAAGAATGAATGTCTTTTCCGTGGTGAAAATGACCAGGTCTGCCACCTGGCTTCTGGGTGCCTTGAGGGTGATTTCGTATTCCGTCTTTCCGATATCCTTTATGCACTCTATAGAGGCCGCACCACTTTCAGGACATCCCCTCGAAGTATCCACAAACCGTATCGGATAGGGCACCTTTATGATATTGAGTGCATCCCGCGAGACAGAGACATCCTGAGGGGTATCCGAATACCTGACCGTAATCCTCGTTTCCCTGTCTTTTGCGTATTCGTGAGGTTGGAAGGTAGTGTCCTCGTTCGTATTGAGCTCTTTGTCTCCCTGAATTGGCGGAAGCGGGGGCAATGGTTGCTGACCGGAATTGAATTCAGCTGCAAATGCCTTCCCTTGCAGTATGGTAAGGAGTATGCCTCCCAGGAGAATGCTAATTACCTTTCGGCGCATATTCGAAATCCTCCACATAGATCATGTCGTTATAGATCAAATCGATCCAGTATATGTACCTGTCCCGTGATCGTTTCATACCCTGCTCATTATCCATCTCCCCGAGAACCTGGACCCGCCACAAATTCTTTGTCAGTCTCGTCACCTCCCAGGTCCCTTCATGTCGTAAACATGCGGAGTTGGGGAGGCCTGATCCATATGGCAAGTACAAATGACATCATTGTCACGATCAGATCATCTATGGGAATGAACCTCGCCTCGGGCATGCCGTCGATGTAGTCCGTCCGCGGAATAGCGTGGATTTTCCTTTCTCCATCCTCGTGCATAGATCACTCCCACCTAAGGAAATATCTGGCCGCCTAAACCGAAGAGAAAGGTCACGAGGCCGATTATACCGCCCAGCCCGATGGCGGCAAATATGCCTCTTATGAGCACACCCATCCTCTGGCCGAATATCAGGCCCACAATTCCTATCAGAAGTGCGATAGTCGCAAGCCACTTACCCAGGTCTCCCTTGGCCCAACTGTCTGTTGCGGTCTTCAAAGGGGTGCCCACGTCATCAACGGCAAATGCGATGACCGGCAGCCATAGGGACGACACTGCGCATATGATCAGCAAGGCCATGGTAATTGTTCTGGTTGCACTTGAAAACATTGTTTCTCTATCCTCCTATTTTTCATTCGTGATGGGTTTGTACTTATCCAATCCTGCAGGCAAATGCGCTCTTGAGGATAAAAGCAATAACAAATACTGCGAGTATCAGTGATCTGCTTTTACCCATATTTCAACCCTCCTGTTTTCGCTGTTCTTGTCGGAAATGTAACAGCATGAGCCTTCCCCGGTTACCCTGATTGTCTCCTCCTCTATCCCCTGGGATATGAGAAATCTTCTGACTGCCGCCGCCCGCCTCAGGGCCAGTGTATCGTTATATTTTCTGGAGCCGGTCTTGTCTGTATAGCCCTTCACCTCGATCCCATCTGCTTGCCTGAGGAGTGGCATTATATCGACCAGTCTTTTACGTTCCGGTCCTTTGATAAATGATCTGCCGGAGTCAAAGCTGATCTTTGCGGCCATATGCTCTGACTGTTCCTTTGCTTTAGGAGGCGCACTTGGGATTTCCTTCTTTTCAGCTTGCAGCGGTTGGATGATCTGTTCCAGGGGTAAAGTGACAACAGGCTTGATCTCTTTGTGCTTCATCTTTCTGAAATATGCATCTTCCTCATTGCCATCCCGGACCGGTTGATCCGTCGGGACAAAAGCAGGACTATCCGTATAGACATATTGCTGATTTGAAGGGTAGAGGATATACACATTGCCTGCCTGTTTGATGTCCTGGGGAATGAGGAAATGTAAAGCCAGCATCAGCGACAGCATATCCGCTCTTTCTTATGGAAGCTTTGGTCCATCAATTACTGAATGCTCCGGCAGGCAACCCGTAAGGGTGATTGAAGTAACAAGGGAGTCCCTATAAAATAAGAATCAAATATACAAACGTGCAGTCCACATAGAAAAAAATACGGATTCAATAGAGACAGGAGACAGGATGGGCAAAGTCAAAATGGACAAGGCCCGGGAGCACCGGATCAATATGGAAATCGTAGTCGATGCGTACAATGAGCAGGAACGGGCAATGGGCTGGTATTACTATCTGGAAGAAAACA
>JAJZPZ010000052.1 GCA_021847795.1 Nitrospirota bacterium | reverse complement strand
CCGGGAGTTGATGCTGCACCCCGTGGACAAATGTTTCGAGGCCTTTAAGCCTGCTGCACGGGAGAGGTTCGATGTGTGCAAGACCGCTGAAGCCTTGCGCCTGCTGCTTACGGACCAGATGCAAAGAAAGAGATGAGGCGCCGGCATCGGCCCTGCACCGGGAGGTCCGGGCGCATCTCCCCGGTCCCCCCTGTCATTTATTTGTTGCTTTCTCCTGTGCCCCTGTAGGGAATATCATACACGCCTTAAATGCAGAATTTACAAAGAACGGAAAAGAGAGCGCTTTATCCTGGGTTGAAAATAGCAGGGGAATCCATACAGTCCGGTTTTCCCCAAAAAAAGCCGCCGGCCGTTTCCCTGTTTATATCAGGCCCTTGCCGTGGAAATGCCGGTATGGCATACGCTTTGCATCCCTCATACCCTGCCGCAGGCAGAAACAGTTACGCAAGGAGAAAGAAATGAACAGGCGTTTGCATATGTCCGTATTGGCCCTCTGTTGCATTATCGCAGCTTCCCAGGCAGGGTCTGCAGCAGTTTCTGCCCAGTATGACCTCGGGACCAGCGGTATGGTCATTGATGCCGGGGTCCGGCAGGTCGACAAACCGGCGAGGAGCAATACCATTTATGTGGACCCCACCTGGGTATTGACCCAGCCGTGGATACTCGACCAGTCCGACACCGAGTATGTGCTGATGAATGATGTTACTGCCACGGCGACGGCCTTTGAAATAAGGTCATCAAACATTACCCTGAACCTCAACGGGCATACGGTCACCTACCTGACCCAGGACAGCCCTGTCCAGACGAACGGAGTTTTCCTCAACGGCTACAACCTCGACGATGTTTCAATCGTGAACGGGAAAATCATTCAGGGCAATGGGACATGCCTGGACGACAACGGCGGCAACGAGCACCAGTCAGGGAACGCCTGCAACCCGATATACACCATTTCCACGAACAACTTCGAGGTGGGCGGGCTCGACATCACCTACCAGGCGCGCGATACCTCGGGCATCTTCCTGAACTGGGGATGGGGCACCCACATCCACCACAACACCCTCAGGGACCTTGGAAACGATGTGTCGAACAGGATGCAGGGCGTCGATGCAGTAAAGGGCGTCAACCAGGGAGGGGTGACGGCTGACCATAATTTAATCCGGAGGGCGAGACAGGTAGGGATAAGGACCGGGTCGGGCAGCGAGGTATACAACAACGAAGTGCATATCGACAGCAATGCAACCAATTCGTCGGGGATCAATGTCGCGGGCGGCTCCGTGCACCATAACAAGGTCTACGGCATAGGAGTCCACCCCATAGGCATCTGGCCCGGGACCGATATAAAGGTCTATTCCAACTACGTCGATATTGAAAGCACCAGGAACGGCGTGGAGTACGAGTCCCCCGGCGCCGCCTGCGTAAGGATGACGTGGTCCAATGATAATGTCGAGGTTATGTATAACACCTTCATCCTCCACGAAAGCGGGAATTTCAAGGGTAGGGCCCTGTGGCTGGGCCTCCTGGACCCGAACCAGAAAGCCGAATTCCACGATAACATCATCATTGCCAACAACAGGGACGGCCTGGCAAAGGCTGCGGCAATTGATGTGGACTGCAATAACGAATCCCCCTACCTGGTTTTCAGGAACAATAAGGTGATCAGCAACTGGGGTAATGTCGTGCTCTCCGACGAGTACGGCTGGGGCGACGGGTACGCGCATTTCATAGATAACACCTTTATCAGGCAGGACAACTATCCGAATTACCTTACCATCAGAAGCCAGTATTCATCGTTCCCGAGCACCGCGGTATTCATCAACAACCGTTTTGAACACGGGGCATCGCTCCGGAGCATGGACCTCGAATTTTTCGGGAGCGGGAACAAGGAGATCGCAATTGCCTGGTATCTGGACATTACCGTACAGGACAAAAGCAATAACCCGGTCAGTAATGCCCGGGTTGTGGTAAACGACAGGGCGGGCAATGTGGCTTTCAACGGCGCAACCGACAGCCAGGGACATGTCCGGGCTGAAGTTACCGAGTACCTCTTTACCAACAATGCAAGCAGCGGAAGCGTTCAGAACGACTATATCCCCATGAACAGAAACCGGCAACTGGTTGCGGGCCCGCCGAATGTAGGGGACAACAGAAGCCCGTACCAGCTTAAAAGTGGAGAAAATATTGTGGTAAAGACCCCGCATCTTATTACTGTGAGCAAGAACGGAAAGAGCGTGTCGAAAAGCCTGAGGGTCCAGAAAAACCATGTGCTCCGTTTTGTGCTGTAGCAATGCTGCCGGGGCAGGCATATCTGATCGAAAGAGGACGGGAGTAAAGGTGAAAAATTTATTTTACAGAAGTTTTGCAGGACTTTCAGTTCTTGTCTGCCTGACCGCCTGCGGCGGAGGGGGGGGAGGAGGAGCATCATCGCCGTCGTCATCATCATCAGCATCAGCAGCAGCACCGGCAGGCAGCGGAATAATTGCGACTATCGGAAATGCTTTGGCCGACATCTTCAAGGTGGGATTATCAAAAACCTATAGTGACGGCGATGATACGATTATCTCTGCAATCCGGCAGACCTCGGATGGCGGATATGTTGCCACAGGGGAAACCTACACATATGGGGCCGGCATGTCTGATATATGGGTTGCGAAGCTCAACAGCGATATGACCGCGGCATGGCAGAAAGCGTACGGCGGAGTGGACGACGATATCTCCAATGCCGTCCAGCAGACCTCGGACGGGGGATTTATCGTGGCAGGAGAGACCTACTCTTCCGGCGCAGGCAATAATGACATGCTGGTGATGAAACTCAACAGTAAAGGGAAAGTGGAGTGGCAGGAGACGTTAGGCAACTCAGGAAGCGATTCCGCCGGCGCTGTTCAGCAGACCTCGGACGGGGGGGTTATAGTTGCAGGATACACTTCAGCCGGAAGCTCATCGGATATGTGGGTGCTCAAGCTGAACAGCGACGGCTCAGTAGCGTGGCAGAAGGCATACGGCGGGAGCGGCTATGAGGCGGCCAATGCTGTCCAACAGACTTCCGATGGAGGGTTTATTGTTGCCGGGGAGGCATATGCCTCAGGCACAGGCGCCGACTATCTGCTGCTCAGGCTCGACAGTAGCGGGAATGTGGTGTGGCAGAAGACATATGATAATTCGTATTATGATTCCGCAAACGCTGTTCAGCAGACCTCGGACGGGGGGTTTATAGTTGCAGGATACACTTCAGCCGGAAGCTCATCGGATATGTGGGTGCTCAAGCTGAACAGCGACGGCTCAGTGGCATGGCAGAAGGCATACGGCGGGGCTGACAACGAGGTGGCAAATGCTGTTCAGCAGACTTCGGACGGGGGATTTATCGTTGCAGGATACACCGGGTCCTTCGGGGCGGGGGATATGGATGCATGGTTGATCAAACTGAATGGTGACGGCTCAGTGGCATGGCAGAAGGCATACGGCGGGGCAGGCACGGATACGGCAAATGCAATCTTACAGGCTGCCGACGGAGGGTACATCTTCGGAGGTTATTCTTCCTCTTTCGGCGCCGGCAGCCTGGATGCATGGATAGTAAAGCTCAGCAGTTCTGGAGTCGGCCTTTCTATGGGGATTGATACCAGCGCAGGCGCCCCGGACACCGGTGCTACAGTGACTGCAGCGCCATTCCCGGTCCGCAGCACGAATGTCGTCCCGGCAATCCCGTCGATGACAGTCACGGACACCAATACGACAATCAACACTCAGACCTCATGATATAGTCACTGGATGCAGGGGGAGGGTGATTATCCGCCCCCTGCTCACGGGTGTAAGTGTCTGCCTTGCCCGGCAGGAAGCGAACTTTTCCTTATGCATTCCACTACCCCAAAGGTCCTGACCACAATTCCCGGTACTCCCGGTAAATTCTGGGGCGACAACACCACACTGGTCAGCAGCAGGTGCACAGACATTACCTACAACCCCCGGATGGGGAAATTGTCCCTGCATCTGACGGCATTCGCCGTTGCCCTGAAGCTGCTGCTCAGGAGAAAAAAGTTTCATGTGGTCGTTGTCGACAGCGGGCCTGTCGGAAAATGGTTCTCCTGGCTGCAATCGCTGTTCATTGTGCACAAGAGCCCGACTGTGATGGTCGATTGCCTCTGGTACAGGCACCGCAGCAGGCTTGTTCAGGGGGGCAAGATTTTATTGAAACGCCTCACGGCGCGTTCCGTGTCCAGGTTTGTCGTATGGGCAAAGCACGAGGTCGATGATTATTCCCGGGAATTCGGGATCCCCTGCGGGAAGTTTACCTATCTGCCCTTTCATACGACCCTTGACGGATATGAATTCGAAGTGACTGACGAGGGTTTTGTTTTTGCGGGGGGCAACGGCGACAGGGACTACAAGACGCTGCTTGAAGCGGTCAGGGGGTTGAATATGCCGGTGTTCATTGCGGCAACGGACAAAAGGCTGTTTGAGGGGACGGACATTCCCAGGAACGTCACCATCAAAGGCTTATCGCATGAGGAGTTCCGCCGTAAGATGGCAGCGTGCAGGTTGGCGGTGGTCCCTATGCGGGGCGGGCTCCTGCATTCGGGAGGGCAGCAGACCTTTTTAAATTCCATGTACATGGGGAAGCCGACAATTGTTCTGGGCAGGAAAGCTGCTGAAGGATACATCGAAAGCGGGGTGAACGGCGTGGTTGTTGATTACGGGGACATCCCGGGGCTCAGAAACGCGATTGTTTCACTTTACCGGGACAGGGAACTGCGCGAAAAAATAAGCGCATCAGCTCAGGCATCCGCATCGCAACTGACTACCGAAAGATTTGTAAGGGATTTGTTCTGCCTGGCGGAAGAAGTGGCTGCCGCATGCAGCGCCTACCGGTGAGCATGCGGGACGCCGTAACACTATGCGCACATCAGGTTTTATTGGATTAAAACAGGCGGGTGCATGAAGTTTACGGAGGCCCTGTCCGTATATAAGGCGCAACTGCTCGTAACACTTCTTCTGGTGGGGGCCCTGTATGCTCCGGTCCTGTCCTCCATGGCAGTGAAATGGTATGAAGACCCCAACTACTCCCATGGGTTTATCGTCCCGTTTATTTCAGGATACGCGGTATACCGTAGACTCGGCGAGATAAAGGCGGCGGATGCCGTTCCGGCAGACAGGGGACTGCTTCTCATTATTGCCGCCCTCCTCCTGTTCGTCGCGGCCTCTCTGGTTGCGGAAAGTTTTACCATGGGCCTGTCCCTGGTCATGACAATGGCGGGCATCGTGCTTTATCTCTTCGGCAGGAAAGTGTGCGGGCTGCTTTTGTTCCCCCTGGGATATCTCTTTTTCATGGTCCCCCTGCCATATACTGTTTATGACTCCATAGCTTTCCCCCTCAAGCTTTTCATCACAAAGTATTCGGTCATGTTTTTAAAGGGCGTGGGGGTCATTGTCTGGCGGGAGGGAAACATAATCATGTTCCCCAATGCCGTGTTCGAGGTGGCCGATGCCTGCAGCGGCATCAGGTCCCTTATGTCTCTGCTGGCCCTGGGTGTGGCCTTCGGGTATTTTACCCGGAAATCCTTTGCAGCAAGATTTGCTGTTGCCGCATCAGCGGCGCCTGTCGCGGTCATTGCCAACTGGCTCAGGGTTGTCATAACGGGAATGCTTGCCCAGTTCCGGGGCGCGCGCGCTGCCGAGGGCTTTTTCCACGAGTTTACCGGCCTTGCGGTCTTCGGCCTTGCGGTAGCAATGCTGATAATCTCCGGCGTCCTGATAAAACGGCTTGTAAAGTGACCAGTTCCCGGCGTTTTGCCGTCCTGTACGTGCTGCTTGCCCTTACCGGGCTCTACCTGCATTTCCATGCCGACATGCTTGTGCCTGCGAAAAGGCCTTTTCGCGAATTCCCTGCCCGCAACCAGGGATGGAGGATGGTCTCGCAGTCCGGTTTCAGCGCTGCAGTCCTGGATATCTTGAAACCTACGGATTACCTTGCACGGAGCTATGCCGACGCCGAAGGCGGTTATGCCTCTCTCTACATCGGCTTTCACAACGCCGGCGGCGTGCATACCCCGAGGCACTGCCTGCCCGGGAACGGCTGGTACAGGATCAGTGAAAAGGAGACAAGTTTTTTTGTGAATGGAAAGCTGCTCAGGTTTGTGCGGGCTGTTTATCAAAAGGGAGAGGAGAAGGAATTGTTCCTCTACTGGTACCAGATGAAAGGGAAATCCCTGTCGGATGAATATTCCCTCAAGCTGCAGGAAATCATCAACTCTGTTCTGTACAGGCGGAGGGACCTGGCTTTTATCCGGATCTCCATGCCCTTAGACTCCGGTGAGGAAGAGGCATATGCGAGAGGATTGCGTTTTATCAGGGATTTTTATCCTTCCATTGAGACCTTTTTGCCGCAATAAGCACTGCAGTAACAATAGAGGAAAACAGTGCCGGCATCCGTGTCGCCAGCGCTGAAATATTACAGAGGAGGTGTCGAGCAAGCCCATGCTTCAGAATCTGCTTTCCACAGTTGCAACAGGAGTGGCGATAGTATACTCGCTATTTGTGGCCTTCAAAAGGGAGAGGTCCGTCATGACGTACTCCCTTTCCGCAGCGCTCCTGGCCACTGCCGCGCTCGAGGCGCTGGACCTGTTGTCAGTCCTTTACCCGGACAGTTTCTTCTTCTGGAAAAAAATGGCCCTGGCAGCGGAATCTCTTCTGCCCCTGACCTGGCTCCTGTTTTCCCTTACCTTCTCAAGGCGTGACGAGCTTAAATCGATCCCCCCGGTGCAGCGCGGGCTAATAGCTTTTTCTCCCCTGTTCCTTATTGCGGCAGCCGTCCTTCCAGTGGGAGAATTTTTTCAGTCACCGGACTTCAATGAGGAGAAAATGCTTTTCCTCGGCAATACGGGGTTTGTTTTCTACCTCGGCATTCTTATCTACATGATCCTGTCCCTTATCCACCTGGAAAATATCCTGCTTACGGTGGCGCGGACTGCACGGTGGAAGATAAAATTCGAAATCCTCGGGGCCGGCGCGTTGATTGCGGCCCTGATATTCTATTACAGCCAGGGACTCCTTTACAGGTCCATCAACATGAACCTCCGGCCTGTGCGGTCCTTTGTTATGGTCACCGCGGTGATCTTAATGGCCTATTCGTGGGCAAGGCGCAGCAAGGGGAGCAGGGTATACGTATCACGGCAGGCAGCCTACAGGTCCGTGGTCATTTTTATAATAGGCCTGTACCTGTTGGGCCTCGGGCTTATCGGGGAAGGGATGAGGTACTTCGGGGGCTCTGCGCAGAAAGTCATGCTGGTATCCCTGACCTTTATATCAGGCATCTGCCTGGCAGTGATTCTCCTGTCGGAAACAGTCAAGAGAAAGATAAAGGTGCTCCTGCATAAGCATTTCTACAGGAACAAATACGACTACAGGGTGCAATGGCTGCAATTTACCGACCGGCTCTCTTCATCGAGGACAGGCGAGGAACTCATGAGGACAATTGTCTCGAGCTTTTGCGACACCTTCGGGATGGGGGGAGGGGCGCTCTTCCTCCATGATGAAGGCAGGGGGATATACTCCCCCGCGGTCCTGTTCGAGATGGACCCGGTGGACAGGGTGTTTGCAGAAGACAATTCCCTGGTCCTGTACATGAGGACCACGCGGCGGGTGTTCAGCATAAAAGATGAAGACCGGGGGATCATGGAAGAGAACCGGGGTTTCCTGATGAGGTGCGGCATTTCGTTTGCCGTTCCCCTGCATGCGAACGGGGAGGTCGAGGGGTTCATCGCCATGGGAAGGCCTATCAACAGGAAAGAAACGTATACCTACGAGGATTATGATCTCATGAAGACCTTTGCACAGCATGCGTCCTCTGCCATCCTGAATTTAAGGCTTTCCGAGGAACTGGCAAATGCACGGGAGATGGAGGCTGTGGGCAGGGTCTCTTCCTTCGTGGTCCATGACCTGAAAAACCTTGTTTCCACTGTATCCATGATTGTCGATAACGCGGAGGAGTACAGGGGCGATCCTGCCTTCCGGAAGGATATGTTCCAGTCACTGGGAAGCACTGTGGACAAGATGAAGCGGCTCATAGCGAAGCTCAGGAACCTGGAAGAGAAGCGCTCCCTGCGCCGCGAAACCGCCGACCTCCGCTGGCTGGTCTATGATACGGCAGGCATGATCACTTCCGGGGAGGTGAAGATCTCGGACGCACGCTCCGTGTTCGCAAGAATCGACACCGAGGAAATACAAAAGGTGATCCTGAATATGCTCCTGAACGCGATTGAGGCCACCGGCGGACGGGGCACTGTCTTTATCGAAGTGGGGGGCGAAGATGCGGCGTTTGTAAGGATCAGGGACAACGGCTGCGGCATGAGCGAGGAGTTCCGGCGCAAGCACCTTTTCAAGCCTTTCAGGACTACGAAGGAAAAGGGCCTCGGGATCGGGTTGTACCAGTGTAAGCAGATCATAGAGGCGCATGAAGGCTGGATAGAGGTGAGCAGTGAAGCAGGAAAAGGGTCGGTTTTCACCTTTTATCTGCCCTCCGTGAAAGAGGCTGGTTACGCCGTGCGGTGACTTTTCGCGTCCCCCGCTGAATATTATTCATTTCTCAAAAAATCTATGCAATAATTTAAAAGGGATTATGGAAAAATTATTAATCATTGATGATGATGATGAGATAAGAAAGCAGCTCAAATGGGGCATGGGCAAGGAGTATGCCATCCTCCTGGGCCAGGACAGCAATGAGGCCCTTGCGCTTTTCAAAAGACATCATCCCAAAGTAGTGACGCTGGACCTCGGACTGCCCCCTTACGAGAATGGAACAGGAGAGGGGTTTCGGTGTCTTGAGGAGATACTGAAGCATGTGCCCACGACAAAAGTGGTGGTGATAACAGGGAACGATGAGAGGGGGAATGCGCTCAGGGCCGTGCAGATCGGAGCCTACGATTTCTACCAGAAGCCCATAGACCTGAAAGAGCTGAGGATCATCATCAACAGGGCCTTCTATCTCCATAATATCGAGGAGGAAAACCGCAGGCTTTATATTTCCCTTGACGAGAAGACCACGGAATTGGGGGGAATGGTCGGGCAGTGCCCGGAGATGCTCAGGATCTTCTCTACGATCAGGAAGGTGGCCTCATCGGACATCTCTGTCCTGATAGTCGGGGAAAGCGGTACGGGCAAGGAACTCGTTGCGCGGGCCATACATTCCATGAGCCTCAGGAACGACGGGAGCTTTGTGCCGATCAATTGCGGGGCCATCCCCGAAAATCTTCTCGAGTCGGAACTGTTCGGCCACGAAAAGGGCGCATTTACCGGTGCCCATGTCCAGGTGCAGGGGAAGGTGGAGTATGCGCACAAGGGGACCATCTTCCTGGATGAGATAGGTGAACTGCCGGCCAGTCTCCAGGTCAAGCTGCTCCGTTTCCTCCAGGAAAAAACCCTTCAACGGGTGGGCGGCAGGGAGGATGTCCACGTGGATGCGCGGATAATAGCGGCGACGAATATCGACATAGCCAAGGCGATACAGGACGGCAAGTTCAGGGAGGACCTTTACTACAGGATCGGGGTGCTGCTCGTCAATCTTCCGCCCCTGCGCAAGAGGGGAGAGGATGTGATACTTCTTTCGAACCTTTTCCTCAGGAGGTTCAGCCAGGAGTTCAGGAAGAATGTGCGGGGTTTCAGCCCCGCTTCTCTCAAGCTCCTGGAATCATATGACTGGCCCGGCAATGTCAGGGAACTGGAGAACAGGATACAAAGGGCGGTCATCATGGCGGAGTTTTCCCTGATCGAGCCCCATGACCTTGGTTTCACGGAAAGGGCGTGGACGCAAAAAGTTAAATTGCAGGAACTCACCACACTGAAAGAAGCACGGGACAAAATTGAAAGGGAACTGGCCATCTCCGCAATTGAAAAACACAGCGGCAATATAGCAAGGGCCTCGGAAGAACTGGGAGTCAGCAGGCCGACCCTTTATGATCTGATGAAGAAGCACGGCATTTATAACTCGCCGGGGAGGGAGCGGGATTTCTGAGCGTCCGGCGCTGAAACTGTTGCAGGGCCGGGAGGGGCGCCCGGAAATCTGTAAAATTCCCCGACAGATGTGCCGTGGATCTTTACGGAAATTACCGGGACTTCTCTTCTGTCCTGATCTTTACCGTCTTGCTGTCCCCGCGGGGTTTAAATTTAATATCCAGCCCCTCTATGGAGAAGCTCACCTTGTCTCTTGCCCCTTGCCGTAAAAGCTTGTCCATCTCAAGGTATGCCAGCTTGTACCCGGTGTCAAAGCCGTTGTCGATTCCGGCAAGCCACCCGATAAAGGCGCAGACAATCCCGTATGTTATGACTGCAACGGCTATGAAGACCTTCTTTTTCATAATTCCTCCTTTCGGTATTGAGGCGGGCCGGAGTCGGCAGTCAATAGTGTTTATGGAGCAGGCAGCAGTAACGGGAATGGGAAGTGCATGTGCAGCGCCGTGCAGTTTTAAGCCTGTTGCTCCGGTCCTGCTTATGTACGTGACTACCGGTAACCACGGGTCAGGTACGCTTAAAAAATAGTTTTTTCCAGAGGAAGCTTCAAATATAGCAGAGATGTCATCGAACATCCCGCCTGAATGGTTTCACAGAAAGTCTTTATGAAAAATACTGCTCTTGTGAATTGTGCCCATATGCCTGTCTCACAAAGTGTTGCAAAGGACGTGCCACTGCCTGATGTTTATAAAATTCAAAGACATAGACCTGAATATTGTTTTCGATTTCAAGGAAAATGTAAACAATTCCGACTACCGGCGCCCTATGGCGCGGCAGAAACAGGGGAGGGCGCGGGGTACCCGCTGCAACAGGCAGCAATCAGTCTTCCCGGGGACCTGATGCGGTTGGCCGATGCAGGAAGAAGAGCGAAAATGTTATTATAGGAAGCCTAAAATGCAGGCGGAATCAAAGAGAGGGAGTTGCAGACTAAGCAGGAAATCACACCACCGCAGGGCTCTGCAGATTATCGTTTTATCGCCTCCACCGGAGTTGTTCCCGAAGAGATTTCCCCAAGGCTGCAGGACGAAGAGCATACAC
Organism: Nitrospirota bacterium; assembly: GCA_021847795.1. Taxonomy (GTDB): domain Bacteria; phylum Nitrospirota; class Thermodesulfovibrionia; order Thermodesulfovibrionales; family Dissulfurispiraceae; genus JAMCVZ01. The sequence continues at coordinate 9,070 of JAJZPZ010000052.1, read as the reverse complement.
ATGAGGTTGAGCATATTTTCACGGCTGATCAGCGGGTATCTCGCCCTCTTTATCCTTATGGCGGCAATAGGCCTTTATACGGTTTTGCAGATACGGCGGGTTGATGCCATTACCCGCGATATCATGGAGGTCGACAACCTTATCCTGGATAGTGAGAAGCAGTTGGCGGATTCGCTTTTTTCACAAATACGGTATGAGAGGAAATATATTATTACAAAGGACCCCGCTCTTTACCGGCATTTCCTCGCTGCAGGCAGTGATTACAGTGCATGCCTCGGCAGGATAATCTCGGCAGCGGACTCCCCCGTGAAAAAGGCCTTTCTGCTCGGGGCTGAAGGGCATTACAGGAAATACCGCACGCTGTTTGAAGAGGAAGCGAAATATATACAGGACAACAAACATTACTCCCAGGACTGGTTCAGAGGGGAAAAGGCAAAAGCCGTCGAAGCCGTTATGGAGGATTTAAAGGAGCTGAGGCTCCAATGCCGGCAGGACACCTACAGCAAAGTGAAAAAGCTGAGGCAAGCCGGAACGGATGCGCGGAAATTCATGGCTGTCCTGGGCGGCGCCGCCCTGTTTATCGGCGTTGCAATGCCCCTTTTCATTACGAAGAGCATTACCCGCCCGATTTTCCTTATGGTCGGGAGGACGAGAGAGATCGCCAACGGGATTTTCAAAAGCGATCTGAACATATCTTCTCCTCCCGAGATAGGGGAACTGGCCGGGGCTTTTAATTCCATGTGCGGTAAGTTGAGCAGGCTGGACAAAATGAAGTCGGATTTCTTTTCCTCCATGTCCCACGAATTGCGCACCCCGCTGGCCTCAATAAAAGAGGGAACGAACCTGCTCCTGGATGACCTGGGTGAGGAGACCACGGAAAAGCGGAGAAAACTCCTGACCATAATATCCGAAGAGAGCGACCGGCTGATCGGGCTGGTCAACTCGCTGATGGACCTTTCAAAAATGGAAGCGGGCATGATGGACTTCCATTTTGCAGAGTCCGATATCACGCGCCTCCTGGACAAGGCCGTTGCAGAAACTGAACTTTTATCAGGGGCGAAGGGCATTGTCCTTGAAAGGGAGTATGAGCGGGACCTGCCGGGGATCAGGATGGATGAGGAGCGGATGCTCCAGGCATTGAGAAACCTGATAGGGAATGCCGTAAAATTCACCCCCGGCATGGGGACGGTCACGGTCTCCGCGGCAGAGGTCGAGGGCGCGGTGAAGATCTCCGTATCGGACACGGGGCCGGGCATCCCCACCGGGGATTTGAGCCTGATTTTTGAAAAATTCCAGCAGTCGTCCCTTACCGACGTCCCTTACAGGACGAAGGGTACCGGATTGGGGCTGGCCATAGTAAAGCATGTGATAACAGCTCACGGAGGCAAGGTATGGGCGGAAAGCGGACCGGGAAAGGGAAGCTCCTTTTTTATTGTATTGCCGCTCTGATTTTCTTTTCCCTCGGAAGCTGCACTGCTTTCCGGGAAGGGAAGAAAGAGGAGGGCGGCAATGGGCCCAAAGCGACAATGCCGCAAGGGGGAAACGGGGGGCACGGCGCAAAGGAAGAGCATACTCCCGATGAAGAGGGCGGAAAACCCGGGGCGCGCCTCAAGACCGCTTACGACCACCTTGCAACTGCAAGGAAACTCCTTGTCCAGGGCGACTACGACGGGTCATTCAGGGAGAGCCGGATGACCCTGGTCCTTGCCGGCAGGAAGTCCCCGGGAGACGAGGCCCTTTTCCACATGGGAATCATCTCCGCGGATTACAGGAACCCGAAAAGGGATTACAGGAAGTCCGCTGATTTTTTCGGAAAGCTCCTTAAGGACTATCCCCGGAGCCACCTTGCCGAACAGGCCAGGATCTGGATAGGGGTGCTCCGCGTGATCGAAAAATCAAAACAGGTGGACATCGATATTGAGGAAATGAAAAAGGAGTTGTCGAGGTAGCTTAAATAATGACCGCGGCAGGAACGGAGTAAACAAGATAAATTCAAAATCAGGATTTTCAAAAGACCTTTGGTCCCGGTGATTTGATATTGTTCAGGGTTTTGAATTCAGGACTTTCAGTATGAGGTAATTATGCAGGCACCAAACATATTAGTTGTCGATGACGACAAAAATCTCCTGGAATTGCTCAGGATGCGGCTCGAATCCTCACAGTACGAGGTCATGACGGCGCTCAGCGGGAAGGACGCAAAAAACGCCGTTACAAACCGGCACTTCGACCTCTCCCTTGTCGACCTGCAGTTGTCGGACCAGGACGGCATATCATTGATGGAGGAGTTCAGAAAGATAAGCCCTGAAATGCCGGTCATTATCCTTACCGCTTACGGGAGCATCGGGAGTGCGGTCGAGGCCATGAGAAAGGGCGCGTTTTCGTATCTCACCAAGCCTTTTGATCCGCAGGAGCTGCTTTTGCAGATCGCACGGGCCCTGGACAGCCTGAAGCTTACTGCCGAGATCAGGAAGCTGACGGGGCTCCTGGAAGAGAGATTCGAGTTTTCCAATATCGTTGCCAGGAGCGAAAAAATGCTGAGGGTGCTGGAGAACGTTTCGCGTATTGCGAGGACCGACTGTACGGTATATATCCACGGGGAAAGCGGGACCGGGAAGGAACTCATCGCCAAGGCCATACACCTCTCCAGCACGAGAAAAGATAAACCTTTCGTTGTGATCAATTGTGCGGCCATCCCTGAATCCCTGCTCGAGAGCGAACTCTTCGGCTACGAGAGGGGCGCCTTCACGGGCGCTGTCCGGAGTTCCAAGGGGCTGTTCCTGCATGCCCACGAAGGCACGATATTCCTGGACGAAATCGGGGACATGCCTTTCAGCATACAGGCAAAGCTCCTCAGGGTGCTGCAGGAGCGGCAGTTCTATCCTATAGGGGGCGACACCCCGGTAAGAGTGGACATCCGGGTCATTGTAGCCACCAATAAAGACCTCGTCAGCGAGGTGAAAAAAGGCCTTTTCAGGGAGGACCTTTTTTACCGCATCCATGTTGTCCCGATCTACCTGCCTGCCCTGCAGGAGCGGAAAGAGGACATTCCCCTCCTGGCGGAGTATTACCTGAAAGTGTTTGCGGACCAGATGGGGAAGGGGCTGAAGGGCTTCACGCCTAGGGCCATGCAGAAACTCATGTCCTATGATTGGCCGGGGAATGTCCGGGAATTGAGGAACACCGTTGAGTATGCAGTTGCCATGTCACTCCACGATACGGTTACCGAAGACCTTGTCCTCAATACAAAGAACCTTCCCGATGAGCAGTTCAAGCCGCTTAAAGAGGCGCGGGATGAATTTGAGAAGAATTACCTCATCCACCTCCTTGAGCTTGCCAGGGGCAATGTCAGCAAGGCAGCGATCCTGGCGGGGAAGTACAGGGCGGACTTTTATAATCTCCTGAAGAAACACAGCATTGATCCGGCGACATTCAAAAACCTTAAGGCCTGATGCCGCCTGCGTCCCGGGGTCGGTCTGTTAAGGATTCCGACATGCTGTGACCCTATTCTTATCACTCAGGAGCGGAAAACGGCGGTCCTGATTTTCAAAACGGGGCGGGACCTGCCGGGAACCGAATCTGTGCCCGGCTGCACAGCGCCTGCTGCCCGGCCCTGCTAATCCATTCATTTTATTGCAGGAACTTTGATCTGCTCCCTCCATTATTCCCGGCGATGGCTGACCGGGCAGCCTGTTTCCTTTCTGCCGTCCTACTGAATTTTCCCCTGGCATATCTCTTGCTTTTTAATCTGGAAACTACAGAGAGAAAACTGCCCAAAGGAGGTATGTGCAATGAAAAAACTTCTGGTTCTTCTGGCGCTGGCCGTGTTCCTGTCTTCATCTCTTTTCATTATCTCAGGTTGTACGACTTTGACGGGGGAGACTGCCGGACAAAAAATTGATGACTCGGAAATCACGGCAAAAATCAACGGCAAGATCATCGGGGATTCAGAACTTCATTACCTGAAGATCAATGTGGACACCTTTGAAGGGCATGTTACCCTTACTGGGACCGTACCGAGCAAAGCGGCGCAGGACAAATTAGTGAGCCTGGCCAAGAATACAACCGGTGTAAAGGATGTCAAGACAAATCTTGTAATCAAGCCGTAGGGGTGCAAAAACGAAGGTAGTCGGCCCCGGCATTACAGGAGACAGGGAAGGGTAAGGATATCTTCGGACCCGGCATATTCTTGCTCTTCCCGACAAACCTTTTCAGTAAGGGATCACGGTATCGAATTCCACAAGCGCCCGGGCGATCTCTCCGGTGGTCATCAGTTCGCATCCCCTTCCCGTCACATTTTCCGGAACATTGGAAAATACCCTCGCGCCCATATCCCCGAGCGCCTGCAGATTGAGATCAATGAGGTCGTCTGCCGGTAGTTTCCTGTCCATGATGAATACACTCACCGCATTGTCCCCGATGGTGAGACCAACGGCCATGCGTAAGGCCTCATGCTGCCTGTCCCTCACAATGACTGCAACCTTTTTCGCCATTTCTCCCCTTTTTATCCCGCATAATTTTAATTTTATTGCAATTATACCATTTCCCTTTGTACCATAAACAGTTGGGGTTTATGGACGGACTCTAATCAGAACTGTACCGATAACACAAGGAGTTAAAATGATCATAAGGAATGAAACAAGTTCGGATATTGAAGCAATATCGAAAGTGACCATCGCCGCCTTCAAGAATCTTGAAATCAGCAATCATACTGAACAATTCATAATAAATGCCTTACGTAAGGCCAATGCGCCGGCTGTTTCGCTGGTTGCGGAGATTGACGGACAGGTGGTAGGCCATATTGCTTTTTCGCCGGTAACAATATCCGACGGTGCAACAGTCTGGTACGGCCTCGGCCCGGTTTCCGTATTGCCGGAGTATCAAAAAAAAGGAACCGGTAAATCCCTTATCAGTGAAGGGTTGTCTTTACTTGAAAAGTCGGGCGGCCGAGGTTGCGTTCTTGTGGGTCATCCGAACTACTATAAGCGGTTAGGTTTCCGGAACTTCCCGGAACTGGTTTGCGAAGGAGTTCCTCAGGAAGTTTTCTTTGCCTTGCCGTTTACCGAAAAGGTTCCAAAAGGCGTAGTTGCGTTTCATGAAGGGTTCTTTGCAAAGGGCTGACAGGGAATCTCTGCTCCGGTCAAGCCATTTATCATGCTGAAAGAAAACGTGAGAAAGTACATTTCCGTCATTATCCCTAACTATAACGGGGGCGCCACCATCGGCAAATGCCTGGAAGCGGCGCTTGCCTCTGCTTATGAAAACTTCGAAGTCATTGTTGTAGATGACTGCTCATCGGACAATTCCGTGGAGATAATCGGTAAATTCCCCTGCAGGCTTGTCCGGCTTGAAGAGCATGCAGGAGCTGCCCGCGCGCGGAATGCCGGGGCCCTGAACAGCAGGGGGGACATCCTTTTCTTCACTGATGCCGACTGCCTCCTTGCTCCCGACACCCTTTCGGTTGCAGAGAGGATGATCTCGGAAAGAGGTCACCGGGCCATCGTGGGCGGCGCCTATACACAGAGGCCTTATGACAAGGATTTTTTCAGCACTTTTCAATCGGTCTTTGTCAATTATTCGGAAATGAAAAGGCTCGAAAACCCTGATTATATAGCGAGCCACGCAATGGCAATCGATGCGCGGACATTCCGGGACTCAGGCGGCTTCCCGGAGGCGTTCCTGCCGATCCTCGAAGATGTGGAGTTCAGCCACAGGCTCCGCAGGTCGGGCTGCAAAATGGTTATGGCCCCCGATATAGTGGTCAGGCATATTTTCAACTTCTCCATGGGAAAGTCGCTCAGGAATGCCTTCAGGAAAACTAAATACTGGATTGTATACTCCCTGAAGAACAGGGACCTGCTTGCCGATTCAGGGACCGCCTCGGCAGAGCTTAAAGTGAATGGAGTCGTTTGCCTGCTCAATCTGCTACTGCTCCTGTGTGGCCTTTCGGCAGGGGCCCCGGCGTTTTTTGCTGCTGCCCTGGCGCTCCTGGCCGCAGACCTGGTTGTAAGCAGAAACCTGCTTGCAGCATTCTACCGGACCGGGGGGCTGCTTTTTGCGATAGGCGCAACGCTCTACTACACCTTGCTCTACCCTGCCGCGATATGGGCGGGCACTGGTGCGGGAGTGGCCGAGTATTTCATGAACTCCGGAAGTCGGAAATACTGAAGACGATTCCCAGGGGCGAAAAGACCCCCCGTGACCCCCCGACCCCCCGGGGTCAAACCTTCATTATTCATCTGTTATCTCTTCCCTCCTGGTTGTCTGGTCATACCTCCTTGCCTTATTTGCCTCGGTCCGTCTATAAAGGAATTTTGAAGGTTTGACCCTTTCTGATGCAGAGTTGAATCAATCCTGATTGTGTGGGACGATATAAGTAAAGGGGCTTCAAGATGGGTCCTCAAGTCTTATGGGGAACAGTTGTGCCTTATGAAATGTCGGATAGCGGAGGTGTAGTATGTTGAAATGGGCATTTATATTTCTCATAATCTCGGTAGTTGCGGGGATCCTGGGATTTACCGGTATTGCAGGCGCTGCGGCAGCGATTGCCAAGTTCCTTTTCTTCCTCTTCCTTATCATATTCGTTGTCTTCCTGCTGCTCGGTATGACCATCTATCGAAAAGTTATGTGAAGAGAATAACATTTACCCCGGCACAGGCTTCCACCGGAACTGTCGGGGTCCTTTGGGGAGCATCGCCGGCATGTTCGGCTGCTCCCCATTATTGAAGTAAAGAAGGAGGAACGCAATGTGCGAAGACCGTAAGCAAGGCAATAAGCAATCCGATCTGCTGCCCTGGTATGCCGGAGTGAACATTTCGTCGAGTAAGGCATATGGGCGCGAGGCGGATGAGCTCTGCAGCAACTACATACAAATGCTTTTCATCAATCCTCAATCCAGGGCCATTGAGCTGATCCTGGAAACACTGGAAACCCATCCGGACGCCCGGTTGATTGCCCAGTGCCTCTCGGACGCGATGGCCTATATTGCACACACGCCCATCAACACGATCAAAGGTCATCTGATAAGGGAGTATGAGAACCCGGATTATACCACCACCCATAATTTTGACCATAAACAGGAGGAGCTGAAAAAGGCGCTTCGCATGTCTCCCGAGGAGTTTGAAGCAGTGATCAGCGCCATCACGATCATATCAGGAGAGATGTTTATCCAAAATCTCAAGAAGAGCTTTGAAGTGAAAATCGACCCTGCGCATGCCGCTCCGATTTTCGAGAGGGTGCTGGCAAACAGGGACTGGACTGACCTGCAGAAGGCAACAGCGCTATATCTCTTCCTGTCCATGCCGATCAGGCAGGAGCTTATAGAACTTGAACAATTAAACGAGAGGCTTTCCATGGGATGATGCGGCGCAGGGCGGGATGCGTTCATAAGGCAGCGGGATGAACTTTTCAGGTATTATAGGGAATGTACTCACCCGCGCGTTACTTAGGGCATATATTCCTGAAGCGAAGGCCGATCCACCTCACCTTTTTCGTAACAAGAAGGTGCAATGCAAAGTGCCCTTTCTGTTTCTATCTGAAAAGCGGGGGAGCGCTGTCCCCTGATCGTCCCGAACTCTCTCTGGATGAGATCGAAAAGACTTCCCTGTCCCTGGGCAGGCTCCTGTGGCTCGCCTTCTCGGGCGGGGAGATCTACCTGAGGGATGATCTTGCAGAGATAAGCAGGATCTTCTATAGAAACAACAGGCCGTCCATAATGCTCTATCCCACGAACGGGCTGCTCCCCGAGGTGATCTATGAGAAGACAGGACAGATACTGGAGTCCTGCAGGAAAAGCGTCATTGCCGTAAAGCTTTCCATGGACGGGCTGCACGGGGCGCATGATGCGGTGCGCAACACCCCCGGCAGTTTTGACAAAACCATGGAGACCTACCGGCTCCTGGGCGGGTTTGTGGAAAAGTACCCGAATTTCGAACTCGGCATCAACACGGTCTTCTGCTCGCAAAACCAGGATGCCATGGATGAGATCATCGATTACGTCCGGGGCCTGGAGCATATAAAGACCCATACGATATCCCTGGTGCGCGGCAATCTTTCAGACCGCAGCTATAAAGCCGTGGATTTCCTGAAGTACAACAGGGCCATAGAAAAGCTCGAAGCGAACCTGAAAAACAGGACCGCGCCTGTTTACCGCTTCAGGGGCGCGCGCCTTAAGGCTGCACAGGACATCCTGCAGCGCCGTTTCATACACCGGACCGCGAATGAGCAAAGGAGGCTCATCCCGTGTTATGCCGGGCAGCTCAACCTCGTGCTTACCGAGAACGGCGAAGTCTATCCCTGCGAGATCCTCTCAGAGAGTTTCGGCAACATACGGGATTACGGATACGATATCGGAAGGGTTGCCGGATCTGAAGAGGCCCGGAGAATCATCACGGCAATAAAGGACAAGAAATGCTACTGCACGCACGAATGCTATTTCATGACGAACATTCTGTTTAATCCGGGGCTATACGCTGCGCTCGGGAAGGAATACATTCAGCTCCGGTAGCGGGCATGCTGTTTACAGGCGTTATTTTTTAAAATATTCATCAATGGGCTTGATTACGCCCGCCTTGACCAGGACGATTATCAGCAGCGTATAGATGAACGAGAATGCAAGGTCTTTGAGAAAATCTCTCTTTGAATATTTTCTTTCCGTCCCCTCTTTCCTGGCGATCCTCTCTATTCCTTTGTGCATCATTATAAGGCCTGCTATGTTCGTTACCCAGTAAGAGGCGACGAATGCAGGAAGGAAGGCGGGTTTGTAGACCAGGCTCAGCGCCCATGCCGCAGCATACGACAGCGGAATATTGAGATAGAGATCGTTCCACCACGAAAGCGGGGACAGCAGGTACCCGGCTGCCCCCATTATGCCGCCTGAGACTTTCTGTTTGTATTTCATGGGTATATCTGCAAGACCGCGGTATACCTAAATTGTATCACACGGTTTGGAAATGCACTTGCAGCGCTTTATTTTCCCAGCAATTCTCATTATGGGGGGAAAAGGAGCAAATTCACTGTTGTGTATTCCGACAGGGGTATCAATGAAGGCGTTAGGGAAGGGTCATTGGCTTTT
>JAJZPZ010000051.1 GCA_021847795.1 Nitrospirota bacterium | reverse complement strand
GATCTGGGGGCTTCCGCTACTCCTACTTTTGCTGCCATGAGAATGATGATTGATAACTGGCGCTGGAACGGCGTGCCTTTTTACCTGCGGTCGGGCAAAAGGCTGTCGAGCAGGAGGACAGAGATCTCAATACACTTCAAGCAGACGCCGCATTTAATGTTTGCAAAGGACATACCAGGTCCTATAGACCCGAATGTGCTGGTGCTCAGGGTCCAGCCCGATGAAGGTATCGGCCTTATTTTCCAGACGAAGAAACCCGGATCGAGGATCTGCCTGAACCCCGCATCCATGGATTTTTCCTACGAGGCGGATATCCAGCTTGATGCCTATGAATGGGTGCTCCTTGAATGCATGACAGGGGACCATATGTTATTCTTAAGGCAGGACGGAGTGGAAATGACCTGGTCTTTGCTCACCCCGGTGATTGAAAAACTTGAATCTGCAACCGGCCCCCGGCAGTTCCCGAACTATGCTGCGGGGGCAGCCGGCCCCCGGGAAGCTGCATTGCTGATTGAAAGGGACGGCCGCAGGTGGAGACCTTTGTGACTGATATCCTGCACACGACAATTACGGTGCTCCCCGATCTCGAGGCTGTGAGCAGCAGGGCCGCGGAGATCTTCCTGGACAGCTCAAGGAACTGCATCAATGCGCGCGGCAGATTTGCAGTTGCCCTTTCCGGCGGATCAACTCCAAGGAGATTGTACTCTCTCCTCGGATCAGGGCGCTATCGGGACGAGATAGACTGGAAACACGTGCATCTTTTCTGGGCCGATGAACGCTGTGTGCCCGGGGACCATCAGGAGAGCAACTTTAAAGCTGCCTTTGACCTGTTTTTGTCAAAAGTCCCGGTGCCGCCCGGGAATATCCACAGGATAAAAGGCGAAAAGGGAGCAGGCGCAGCAGCTGGGGAATATGAGTCTGACCTTAGAAAATTCTTCAGTGCGCCGGCATCTCCGTCATTCGACCTTATTATCCTTGGCGTGGGCGAAGACGGGCATACAGCTTCGCTTTTCCCGGGGTCCCCGTCTCTTGCGGAGGTGTCGAAACTTGCCGTGCCTGTTTTTAAGGAAAGCCCCGGAATAAACAGGGTGACCCTTACCTTCCCTGTTTTGAACAGCGCCTCTCAAGTGCTTTTCCTTGTCTCGGGCCGCGCAAAGGGACCTGTTGTGCACGACATCCTTGAAACAGGGAATGCGGAGCATTATCCCGCAGGGCTTGTGCTTCCTGAAAGGGGCGGCGCCACCTGGCTGCTCGACAGTGAAGCCGCTGAAGCACTGGAATCGGTGCGGTAGTCATTCGCATGCTTTGGCCCCTCCCCTCTGCACACGGTTGGATTGCACTGACAATCAGCTTGCAGTCCCCTGTCCTTTCTGCTAAAAGTTAAGTAAGGGCTTGTCCCTGCTTAACCCCTTGCCGTATCAGGTCCGCACGGTTGCACGGAGCTTTTCTCCCAGGAGGGTGCAGATGAAAGGTCTTAAGGCAAAGGATGTGATGATAAGACCTGTTATTTCCGCAATGATGAATGCTTCAGCCAGGGACATAGCCTTGCAGATCGTGTCCGGCACATACAGCAGCATGCCGGTCACGGACGGCAATGGAGAAGTGCTCGGGGTGGTAACGGAGTTCGACCTCCTGAGGCGGATCAGCGAGGGTAAGGAGCTTGTAAGACTTACTGCTGCGGATGTCATGTCAAAGGACCCCATAACCGTTGACAAAGAAACAGCCCTCCCAGAGGTGCTGGATATCATGATGGCTAACAATATCATAAAATTACCTGTAACCGAAAAAGGCCATCTCGTGGGAGTGATCGCGCGCTGTGATATCTTAAAGATCTGCATAAGGCCGGAATTTGTAACATATGCATGATCTCCGGGGGTATGCCCTGAGGCCCCTTGTCGTTGGTCCTTCAGACCACCGCCTGTATCCGGCCTCTACCATTCTGCACTCCGCTTCCAGGGGCGTTTTGCGGAGAAAACAGATGCACTTTCCTATGGCCGGCCCGGGCAGAATTGACATTTCAGATGTGTGCGCTAACATCTGATTATAAAGCAGTGATGCTGCGGGGCTGCGGCCCTGCAGGAAAAAACGGAAAAAAGGGAGGTGAGAACAGGATGAAGAAAACCCTGAGCAGTAAGGCTCTTATGAGAGAGACTGCCTATTGGGAACGCATGAAAAAGGCCTTAAAGGAGAATCCTGGCAAGGCGTGCCGCAAATGAAAGGGTTGAAAGAGCTAGCGTTGCTGGTCAAGCAACGAAACAGAGGCGGGTATGGCAGACCCCATGGTGCTTCCTGCCATGCCCGCTCAAACTTTCCCGATGTCCTTCATCCGCAGGGCTTATCCGGGGGGCCGGGCAATTGCCGTGCCCCGGTAGTGAGCAACCATTCTGCCGGAAGGAAAATAAAGCATGTCGATAAAACAGGCGTGTAATTTTTTTGTGCAGTGGCACCTCACGGAAAGATGCAACCTCAACTGCAGGCATTGCTACCAGACAGGCAGGATGCCTGATGAGCTGTCGCTGCCTGAGATCACGGAGGTTGCTGACGAGATATCTGATATGTTCGCGTCCTGGACAGAGATATATGGTGTTGACATCTCGCCCGGTCTTACCCTTACCGGGGGCGAGCCGTTTTTACGGGCTGACTTCAGGGATGTCCTCATGATGCTGCGGGACCGCGGATTTGATCTTTTTGTCCTTTCAAACGGCGCCCTTATTACGGAAGAGCAGGCTGAGATGCTTGCAGATAACGGCGTGAAAGGCGTGCAGGTGAGCATTGAGGGGACCGAAACTGTCCATGACGGGCTGCGGGGAAAAGGGAGCTTCACCTCTGCGCTCAGAGGAGTGAGAAACCTTATCAACTCGGGGGTGAAAGTAACGCTGAACATCACTCTGTCTGAAATAAACGCAGGCTGTATTGACGATATGGCGGCATTGTCCTCCTCCCTCGGGGCGCACTGCCTTGGCTTCTCAAGACTCGTCCCCTCGGGCAGGGGAGAACAAATGCTCGGACAGATGCTGGAGAAAAAGAACGTGGCAGGGCTCTATAAAAAAATATTTGCGATGAAGCCGGAGGGGTTTGAGATCGTCACCGGGGACCCTGTTGCATCGCAGATGCTTTCAGCCCCTGCTGAGGGGTGGGCTTCATCAGTTGTTGCTTCGGGCGGCTGCGCGGCAGGGGTATCCGGGCTGACACTGCTTGCAGACGGCACGGTTGTTCCGTGCAGGAGACTGCCTGTTCCCATAGGGAATGTGCGGAAAGACTCATTGAGGGAATTGTGGGCGGTCTCGGATGTCCTTGAAGCGCTGCGGGACAGGTCCGGATACAAGGGAAAGTGCGGCGCCTGCAGCAGGTGGGCGAATTGCCGCGGCTGCAGGGCAATAGCATATGCGTATTCAAACGCAAAAGGGGCAGGTGATTTTCTCGCAGAAGACCCCCAGTGCTTTATCGACATATGAAACTTGCGGGCAAGGTCATTATCGTAACCGGGGCATGCAAAGGGGTCGGAAGGGCCTTTGCCCTGGGAATGGCGAGGGAGGGCGCCTCCCTGGTTATCCTGAGCAGGGCGCCTGCGGAACTGAACGAGACAGCGCGGGCGATCAAATATGCCGGAGGCCGGGTCCTGTCCTTCAGGGCCGATATATCAAAGGTCGATCATGTAAAAGAAGTGGTCGGCAGGGCTGCAAACCATTACGGGAAAATAGATGTGCTGGTAAACAATGCAGCAGTCCTCGGGTCGGTGAAGCCGATAGCCGAAATTGAAGAACAAGAATGGGACTATGTATTCAGCGTAAATCTGAGAGGTTTTTTTTTGTTTTCAAAGGCGGTTGTGCCCTACATGATCAGGCAGGGAGGGGGCAAGATCATCAATGTAGTGTCCGGCTTTGGAGAAACGGGACCTCCTATCCTGGGGGCATACTCAATCGCCAAAGAGGGTGCCATTCATCTGACCAGGCTGCTTGCAGAGGACCTGAAGCCGCATAACATCAAGGTGAAGGGGCTTTACCATAACGTCCTGACGAGAAGGATCTCGCCATATTAGCAGCCGCGGGCAATAAGAACAAGACGATAACAGCGAGGTGGGACATGGCAAAATGGATTATAGATCCCGATCATTCCGTTGCAGCCTTTGCAGTGCGGCATATGATGATCGCAGATGTGCGGGGCCAGTTCAATAAAGTAACCGGTACGATCTTGTTTGACCCGGCCGATGTCGCAGGCTCATCAGTTGAGCTGAATATTGATACGGCGAGCATCACCACAGGGATCAGGAAGCGCGATGATCACCTCAAAAGCCAGGATTTCCTGGATGTGGAAAGATATCCTGCCATAACCTTTCTAAGCACTGCAGTCGAAGTCACCGGCGCCAACCGGGCCAAGGTCGCCGGCGATCTCACTCTCCATGGGGTCACGCACCCCGTTGCCCTGGAGGTTGAATATTTCGGCCCGGTGAATGATCCCTTCGGCGAAGGGAAAAGCATGGGTTTTTCCGTAGCAGGCACAATAAACCGTGAAAACTACGGGATTGTGTGGAATGAGGCCATGGAAGGCGGCGGCGTTATTGTGGGCAGGGATGTGCGGATTGTCCTGGACATTGAGGCTGACCTGGCGCATGACTGAAGGGGAGATGGGAAAGACAAACATTCTTTCAATTTGTCGGTCATATGTCCCTCGACGGACATATGTCATACAGAACACACTTGCTGTGCTCGGGTTTTTTGGCATGGCATACCTTTCTGCCATGGAATATCAGGAGATGGGAAAGATCCCCCCATTCTTCCCGGGGGGTTATGGACATAAGGTCTGCCTCGACCTTGACCGGGTCCTCCTCCCTTGTAAGCCCCAGCCTGTACGCAAGTCTCTTGACATGCGTGTCAACGGCAATGCCTTCATTAATCCCGTAGAGGCCTGACAGGAGCACATTGGCGGTTTTCCTGGCAATTCCCGGGAGGCTCGTGAGTTCAGCCATGGATTTCGGGACACGGGAATGGAATTGCTCGATAACCGCCCTTGCAGAGTTCTGAATGTTTTTTGCCTTTGTCCTGTAAAAATTGATGGAACTCAGGTCTTTTTGGAGTTCTTCCAAAGGGGCATCTGCATAATCCTTGACGGACCGGTATTTTCCGAAAAGACCCGGAGTGACCTTGTTGACATGCGCATCAGTAGACTGGGCCGAGAGTATGGCGGCAACGAGGAGTTCGAAGTCGCTCCTGTAATGCAGAGCTGTCCTGAACTCCGGATATTCTTTTCTGAGCCGTAGCATGATCCCGCTCACTGCTTTTTTTCTGCCCATATGATTTCAGGATACCATGAAAGGCGTGAAAAACACAGGCGGTTTGCCGTGTGATGACGGGTCAGTGTGCCGGGGAGCCGCCTTCCCCATGTCTCCTGAAATTCATGCTGTGCGGCTGCAGGTTTTACGGGGAGACGCTACCCCTCACAAGGATTTCCCCACCCAGCGTTCGGGAAAGGTTATTCTGAAAGTTGTCCCCTTGCCGTCTTCGCTCTTCACCTCGATCTTCCCGAGGTGTTCCGATATTATTTGCCTGACCATGGGAAGTCCCATCCCGAACCGCTGCTGCTTTGTGCTGAAGAAGGGGTCGAATATCTTGTCTGCATCTTCGGCGGTGATCCCATGCCCCGAGTCGGTGACCGTGAGGATCACATTGCTGTCTTGCCGGGATGTTTCGATTTCCACACGCCCTCCTTCCGGGGTCGCTTCAACGGCATTGCGCAACAAATGGAAGAAGGCCGCCCCCAGGAGGTTTTTCCGGGCATTGATTTTCAACGGCTGGCCTGAGAGCCTGACAGTCAGGTGCAGCCCTTTGCTGTCCGCCTCTTCCCTGATAATTGAGACGATTCCCTCCATTACGGCATTGATGTCCTCATAGGTGAACATGGACTTTCTGCTTTTCAGAAGGTCCTGAAAGTCTTTGACAACGCTTTCCAGTTTCCCCGCCTCCTCCGAGATATCTCTCAAGCCCTCCCTTGTCCTTTCTGAGATGTTTTCCTTCTCAAGTATCCTCCTGCATGTCCATTGTATGGTTGCAGCAGGATTCCTTACCTTGTCGGCTACGGTGAGCGCCATCAATCCCATTGTCCTTTCCGCCACGAGGGTTTCCATCTCCTTGCTGAACTCCTCGAGCATGATCTTATAATCCTTTTCCACGCGGAGCAATCTCCTGTATCCTGCTGCCTTCTCGATGGAATTGATAAGCTGCTCAGGTTTGTAGGGTTTAATGATGAAATCAAAGGCGCCTTTCTTTATTGCAGCAACTGCGATGTCCAGGTCTGCAAATGCGGTCATAAGAATTACCGGTATTTCCGGTGAGAGGGTGTGTATTTTCTCAAGGAACTCGATCCCGGAGACTGAGGGCATTCTGATGTCCGTCAAAACGACATCAGTACCGCCCTCCTGGAATTTTGCCAGGGCATCAACTGTATCGGGGGAGCTTGTTACTTGGTAGCCGTATGCGCCCAGGAGCAGCGAGATGGAGTTGAGTACAAAGGGATCATCATCGACTACAAGGATGGAGTCCGTGCGTTTCCGGCTCATCGGTCCAGCGCCTCCGGGGCTGTCCATGGACGAGCTTCTGCTGTGGACCTTATCAGCGGCAGATAGATCCGGAATGTCGTGCCTGTGCCGGGCTCGCTGTGAACATTGATGTAGCCCTTATGCTGTTTAATAATTCCGTACACTATGGAGAGCCCGAGGCCCGTGCCTTTCCCGGCTTCCTTCGTGGTGAAGAAGGGTTCGAAAATCTTCTCTTTTGTCTTCTCGTCCATGCCGCTTCCCGTATCGCTCACCGAAATTCGCGCATAACTTCCGGGCTCGCCATAGCCATAGGCCAGTAAAAAGTCATTGGTCAAGGTGATTGCTTCTGTCCTTATTGACAGCAGACCTCTCCCGGACATTG
Organism: Nitrospirota bacterium; assembly: GCA_021847795.1. Taxonomy (GTDB): domain Bacteria; phylum Nitrospirota; class Thermodesulfovibrionia; order Thermodesulfovibrionales; family Dissulfurispiraceae; genus JAMCVZ01. Next base: position 13,215 of record JAJZPZ010000051.1, on the reverse strand, counting down.
CGTCCCGTGCATTCGTGGTGAGGTTCATCAGGACCTGCTCAATCCGGCCTCTGTCTGCCGTCACGGTCAGGTCCCCATCGGAGAGGGTTACTGTGAGTTTGATGCCCTCCCCGATGAGTTGTGCAAGGAACTTTGCCGAATTTCTTATAATCTCGTTCAGGTTGACAGGCGTTGGATTCATTGCCTGTATCCTGCTGAAGTCAAGAAGACTCTGCGTCAGGTGGGCGGCCCTGTCTATAAGCGCGAGTATCTGTTCCACATGCGCCCTTGCCGGGTCCTCAGGGGGCATGGCCATCTGTAGAATACTTCCGTAGCCGATGATTGCAGTAAGGATATTGTTGAAATCATGGGCCACCCCTCCTGCAAGCCGGCCGATTGCCTCCATCTTCCGGGATTGGAAGAGTTGCTGCTCAAGCCTCCTTTGGTTTGTGATGTCCCGTAAAAAACCCTGGTATGCAGAGGTCTCTCCGTTTTCATCGCACACTGCAGTCGCGGAGAGGAGAGTGATCAGTTTTTCTCCGTTCTTCTTTTTCAGCATAACTTCGAAATTTTCGACAAATCCCCGGGTTTTAATGGCGCTGATAAGCTTCCTGCGGTCCCCGGGATTGAAAAAAAGGTCCCGTGCAATATCAACTTTAAGCAGGTCGTCTTTTGAGGAGTACCCGAATAATGCAACGCCTGCGGGATTGATGTCCAGCAATTCCCCCCCCGGAGAACTGATATAAATGGCATCTTTTGATTGCTCAAAAAGGGCATGGTATTTCCTTTCCGACTCGCTCAGGGACACTTCGGCATGCTTCCGTTCCGTGATGTCTGTAAACATGCCGAGGCCGCCGGCAAATGCCCCCCTTTCATCGAAGAGGGGACTGGCGGAGAGAATTGTCCAGAGATCCGTCCCGTTTTTCCTGGCGAATTTCACGTCTTCACGCTCAGCGAGTCCCTGCTTGCAGCGCTCAAGGCAAAGCATTACTTTATTGCGCTCAGTCTTGTCCATGAAGACCGGGAGTTCGCGGCCGAGCATTTCGTCCGCTGTATAACCAAGCATCCCGGACATGCGCCTGTTGATATACCTGATTTTTGCCTCTGTATCAATAATGGCAATGCCCTCTTGAGCCGTATCAACCATGATGCGGAACTGTCCCTCGCTTTTCCGCAGCGCGGCCTCTGAATGCCGGAGGACCCGCACATCCCTCCTGATAAAAAGGTAAAGTCCCAGCGCAGTTGCTCCCACGAAAAACCAGCCTTTAAAGGTCTGTACACGGGTAAGGATGGCAGGATCCTTTACCAGTGATTCCAGGACGAGATCTGAGAGGAGTATCCACAGCCCGGCAGTTACGGCATAAATCAGGGCGATTCTGAGAGGGATGTCGTTGTGTGCCGTAAAATTCACCATGAAAGTTTTCAAATTCCCCACAAGGGAGGCTGATGTTTGAACGGTGCTGCGGTCCCCATACCTAATCAAATTCTACCAGATATTCCCTTTATTGAAAGTCTCCCGGGAATGCAGGTGCGCCATATTCCGCCGCTGCCCACGGTTGCAGGTCCCGTTGCCCCGCGCAAATTAAGTGATATAATTAAGTATGCCGAGGCCGTAATTTGTCCGTGCCCCGTAGCGCCTGCTGTGCCTGTCAGCGCATATTCAATGAACGCTCATCTGCTTCTCCGGGAGCCGCATATGAGGGATGAGGAAAAAACAAAAGATCAGCTTATAAAAGAACTGGAGGAGTTGCGTAAATGCGTTGCCGAACGCAAACAGATGGAGGAGATCATAAAGAGGCAGGCGTATCATGATTTCCTGACCGGGCTGCCGAACAGGATGCTCTTTATCGACCACCTTGTCTTTGCCCTGGCCCAGGCGCGCCGGACAAATAAGATGCTTGCCGTGATGTTTCTGGACCTCGACCGCTTCAAGGTTATTAACGACTCCCTGGGACATGCCGCAGGCGACCTGTTGCTGAGGGATGTTTCTTTCCGCCTGAGGTCCTGCCTGCGCGAGTGCGATATCATTGCACGGACAGGCGGCGACGAATACGCCATACTGCTTCCTCAGATCACCCACGAGGACGATGCCCTCAAGATTGTGAAAAAGATCGTATCTGTATTCAAAGGACCTTTTGTGATTGAGGGGCATGAGCTTCATGTGACCACGAGCATCGGCATCAGCCTTTACCCTGAAGACGGCAGGGACGCCGATATGCTGGCGCAGAATGCAGACACTGCCATGTACCATGCCAAGGAGCGGGGCAGGAACAATTACCAGTTCTATAACAAAGCCATGCACCTGAAGGCTTTTAAAAAAATATTGATGGAAAACAGCCTGCGCAAGGCGCTCGAAAGTGACGGGCTCATGGTGTTCTATCAGCCCCAGGTGGATATTTACACGGGCAGGATTATCTGCGTTGAGGCGCTTGTGCGCTGGCAGCATCCGGAACTGGGATTGCTGGACCCGAAACAGTTCATCTCCCTGGCAGAGGAGACGGGGCTTATCGTGACGCTTGATGAATGGGTGCTGCGGACTGCCTGCCTGCAGGCAAAGGCCTGGGAAGCGGCAGGGCATCCGCCTATGTGTGTGACCGTAAACCTTTCCTCCCGTGAATTCCTGCAGCCCGACCTTGTGGAGAGGGTTTCAAAGATACTCGACGAGACATCACTGTCCCCCTGCTTCCTGGACCTCGAAATCAATGAAGACACCGCAATGCATAATATGAACGCCAGTTCCGACAGGATGGAGAAGCTGTCCGACATGGGGGTCCAGCTTTCTCTGGACGACTTCGGCAAGGAGTACCTTTCACTGAGGCGCCTCAGAATGCTTCCTATCCAAAGGCTCAAGATAGACAGGTCTTTTATCAGCGGCATCATGTCCGATACGGATTATAAGACGCTCATCTCCATAGTGATCGAAGTGGCGCATAGCCTCAAACTTAAGGTCGTTGCAGAAGGGGTAGAGACAGAGGACCAGCTTTCCTTTTTGCGCTCCCGGAAATGCGATGAGATGCAGGGATACCTGGTCAGCCATCCGATGCCTGCGGAAAGGTTTGAGAAAGAAGTATTGTCCCATGCCCCGTAAAAGACCTGTGCGCAATTAAGCGCTTTGCCGCGATTTCCCCTCTCCCGGCCTGCAAACAGAGGCAACCGCTGTTGCAGTGTGCCCGGGCCAACCTGTACAATACCAGGACCCCTGTGCCTTGCGGCGCAGGCAATACACGATAAAGAGCAGGCTGTGCCCATGCTTGCCGGAAAATAAGGGAGGAACAGCGAAATGTCCGAATTTAAAGGTGTTACGGTTATTAAAAAAGCGAATATCTATTTTGACGGAGGGGTGACCAGCAGGACCATTCTTTTCGGGGACGGCTCAAAGAAGACCCTGGGAATCATGCTTCCGGGAGAGTACGAATTCGGCACGGGAGATAGAGAACTCATGGAGATCCTGTCCGGGGAACTGGAAGTTCTCCTGCCCGGAAAAGATGAGTGGAAGAGGGTTGCAGGAGGAGAGTCCTTTGAAGTGCCGGGCAATGCAAAGTTCAGGCTTAAGGTGAAAAGCATTGCCGATTATTGCTGCTCTTTCCTCCGGTAGCGCCGGGCGCCGGCATTGGCAGGCGATATAATCCTAATATACCCTCCTGCTGCGAAGCCCTGTGAACCGCCCCCGGGAATAGCAAGGCTTGCCGGCGCCCTGGACCGGCATGGGGTAAAAAACAGGGTCCTGGATGCGAATCTGGAAGGGTTCCTCCACCTCCTGCAGTCCCCGGTGGCAGCCTCTGATACATGGACCAGGCGGTCACAGCGAAATATCGAAAGAAACCTGGCTTCCCTGAGAAACCGGCCTGCCTACCGCACCCCTGACCGCTACAAGCGGGCTGTCATGGATGTGAACCGGGTGCTTGAGACGGCATCTGCCGGAAGCGGCGCTGCCGTCAGCCTGGCAAATTACCAGCACCGGGGCCTCTCTCCCGTGCGGAGCGCTGATCTTCTCAGGGCTGCGGAACATCCCGCGCAGAACCCTTTCTATTCCTATTTTAAAAAGAGGCTCCCTGAGATCCTGGATGAAGGGCGCCCGTCCATCATAGGGTTTTCGCTGAATTTCCTGGGTCAGGCGCTCTGCACCTTTGCAATGGCCGGCTTTTTGAAGAAGAACTTCCCCGGGCTGACCCTGATTGCAGGCGGCGGGCTTGTTACGTCCTGGATGAAGAACAAAAGCCTTATGGACCGGGATGTCCCGCATCTGTTCCAGGGGCTTTTCGACCATTTCGTCGCCGGGCCCGGGGAGAAGCAACTGCTCTCCCTTGCCGGAATCAGCGCGGAGGGCGAAGGTAGCGCACCGGGCCACTATACACCGGATTACGGTTGTTTTCCTGCAGGGGAGTATCTGTCCCCCGGGTTTGTCCTGCCCTACAGCGCATCAAACGGGTGTTACTGGAACGCATGCTCTTTCTGCCCTGAGAAGGCCGAGGGCAACCCCTATATTCCGGTCCCTGCCGACAGGGCGACAGCCGACCTCCAGGCCTTGGCAGCGGGCATGGACCCAGTCCTTGTCCACCTGCTTGACAGCGCGATCAGCCCGGCGCTTTTGACCGCACTTGCTGAAAAACCGCTTGGTGTCCCCTGGTATGGTTTTGCCCGGATAAGCAGACACCTGGCGGACAGGGATTTCTGCATGGCCCTGAAGCGCTCGGGATGTGTGATGCTCAAGCTCGGCCTGGAATCAGGAGACCAGGATGTGCTCGACAGTATGCAGAAGGGGGTTGATCTGAAGACCGCCGCACCGGCGCTCGAAGCTCTGAAGGAGGCAGGGATAGCGACCTATGTGTATCTCCTCTTCGGGACCCCTCAGGAAACTCTGCAGGCGGCGCGGAGGACCCTTGCTTTCACGGTGGAGCATCATGACCGGATCGGATTTTTAAATCTCGCGATATTCAATATGCCCCTGAACGCTCCCGGGGCACAGGATATGATGACAGGCAGTTTCTACGAAGGGGACCTCTCCCTGTACACTGATTTTGAACATCCCCTGGGGTGGAGCAGAAAGCTGGTCAGGCAATTCCTGGATGACGAATTCAAAAAACATGCTGCCGTAGCCGGAATACTACGAAGAGACCCCCCGTTTTTCACCTCGAACCACGCCCCCTTTTTCGTACCCCATGATGAGTGGAAGTAGTATCCGGTTACAGTAAACATCCGTTTTGCGCGCCGGGTCCGGCCGGATTTCCGACAGGCAGGATGAGCAGGCCCCCGGACCCCCTGAGGCCTGCCCCGGAAAGGGCTGCAATCGCCCGAATTTGACTTTTGCTTTAGATTTGATAGCATTTAGGTAGGCTGGAAGCGCATGCGCAGACCCTTCCGCCGTGCCATGCGGTAAAGGTTGAAGAGGCGCGACAGCATGGCTGGAAGAGAACCGCTGAGCGTGTTCCGGGCAATTGTCCGGGATTCCATGCATTAACTTATGTCAGAGGAGGTTGCACTATGGCTTACACGGCAAAGGACTACAGCAAGCTTATCGGTATGGAGGGATTTAGCGAGACGCTGCTGAAGACCCATTTCACCCTGTACCAGGGGTATGTGACCAACACAAATAAAATCCTGGATGCGCTTGCCGGGATGCTGAAAGGCGACAAGGCATCTGCGCCGGAATATGCTGAACTGAAGAGGCGGCTGGGCTGGGAGTTTGACGGTATGAGGCTCCATGAATATTATTTCGAAAACCTCGGCGGCAACGGCAGTATTGATAAGAATGGCGATCTCTCAAAGAAACTTTCCGAGGACTTCGGAAGCTATGCGGAGTGGGAAAAGGACTTTAAGGCAACAGGGATGATGAGGGGCATAGGATGGGTTATACTCTACCAGGACCCGCATACCGGAAAGCTCATCAATTTCTGGATCAATGAACACGATGCCGGACACCCCGCAGGCTGCAGTCCCCTATTGATCATGGATGTATTTGAGCATGCCTTCATGCTCGATTACGTGACTAAGAAGGCCGACTACATTGAGGCATTCTTCAAGAATGTGAATTGGAAGGCAGCGGAGGCAAGGTTTAAGGCAGCTGCCGGAGTGGAGGCTGCATTTTCCCGCTGAACGTTTCCCCTAACCAGCTGTTGTTCACGGGTGACGGACACTGCTGCGGGGGAGGCGCGCCTCCCCGCAGCATGAACTTTCCTGTGCCCCCTTTGCTGTCGGCAGCCCGTCTGCTGAAGGTCCGATCAGAGGTGATTATGAAGCTGAAAAAACCTGCCGGGGAAACGCACATACATCTGAAAGAGATCAAAGAGCTTGCGCTGAAGTACACTCCTGACCAGATAGAGAATTGCATCAGGCAGCAGATTGAAAAGGGAGAAAATATCTGCTTAAGGGATGACTCCAATGAGGAGATTATCAGCGAGCTTTCAAAGGCCGAGTTCGTGAGGATGCTGATGGAGCAGGGGATGGATCTTACCGATGCCCTGAGGGAGCTTGCAAAGAGAATTCGCGTCGTGCATAACGAATACGTGCACGGGAAAACCATCAGGTAACAGGGGAACGGTGATATGCCGCATTTCGGGCTCATGGATGCTCAGGCCCTCGGCCCTGAGAGGGCGGCTCTGGAAGAAGCAAAGCTCCACATCAGGGGAGGCAAACGAAGGCTGAGGCAGGGAAAAATCTCGGCAGGCATCGTTACCCTTTACGATGCACTGAACAGCGCAATGCAGTGGTATGTTTTTTCTCGGGAGAGGCAAAAGGACCTTCTGATCAGGGAAGGTGAGGACCTGAATAACGACAGGACCGTTTATACTCTCCTGGTCCGGTCCGGGGTGCTCGACGGGGAATTTGATTACGACGCGCTTGACCGCCTGGTGGAAAAGGCGCTCTATGATGAAATGCCGGGATATGATTTCTCAGAACTGCTGGAGGGCATAGAGTCCGTTATGACCCAGCTTGGCGTTATGCCCTTTGATGAGAGCAAACTTCCTCCTGAAGACCCTTCAACCTTTTAACCGTATAACGCACGGCAGCAACGGGAAAAAAACGAAAAGAGCATGGGAATATTGATCGAAAATATTTCTTTACGGGATAAAATTTACGTTTTTGAGGACAGATACGACGCCGGCAGAAAACTTGCGGGGATGCTCCTAGGGCATAAGGAGACGGACTCCCTTGTGCTTGCAATCCCTTCCGGGGGAGTCCCCGTTGCCTCGGAGGTTGCCTCTGCCCTTAATCTGCCCATGGATTTCATCTTAACCAGAAAGCTGAAGATCCCCCACAATCCTGAAGCAGGATTCGGTGCAATCGGCCCTGACGGAGAAGTGGTCCTGAACGAGACATTGCTGGGCCAGCTCAGGCTGACCAGCGAAGAGATCGACACAGAGGTCCGGAAGACAACGGATATCGCAAAAAGGCAAAGCCAGGTGTTCAGAAAGGGCAGGCCGCTTCCTGACCTGCGGGACAAACGCATTATTGTCATTGATGACGGGCTTGCATCGGGGTACACGATGATCGCAGCGGTTAGATACTTAAAAAAGAGGTCCCCCCGCATGATCGTTGTCGCTGTCCCCACCGGGCTGGAAAGGACTATAGATTTTATCCTGCCCGATGTGGATGAACTGGTATGCCTGAACGTAAGGAGCGGGTATCCCTTTGCAGTGGCAGAGGCATACAGGACCTGGTATGATCTTGCTGAAGAGGAGGTCCTTTCCGTGGCGAGGGAATTCAAGTAGTCCTGGCAGGTTTTATTCCCCCTGAAGCAGTGTCTCTTCTTCTTTGCTATTGCTTTTTAATGTGGTAGTCTTAAGTATGGCGGAGATGCATATGTTTCGCAGGAAAGGAGAAACGGTTCATGCTTACAGGAAAAGAGGACCTGCTGCAGGCCCTGATTGAGGCCTATCTGATGGAGAAGGGGACAAAGGACTTTTATTCCCAGGCCGCTCAACGTGCGGTTGCGCCTGAGGCGAAGGAGATATTTGCAGCATTGTCCGGATGGGAGGAAAAACACATGGGTTTCATCCGTTTTCTTTATCAGGCCATACAGGACGACAGGGACTTCAGGGGTTTCGGGGATTTTGAACGCAGGAGTCATTCCCCTGTCACAGAGGGAGGGATACCTGTTGAGGAGCTTGAAGCCAGGCTGGAGAACGTCGGTTTTTCCGATGACCCCGGGGCTATAGCAATGGCCCTGGAACTCGAGGGCAAAGCGCATGCCCTTTACCGGAAACTTTCGGAAAGCGCAGCGGACGGCAATGCGAAGGTTGTGTTCCTGGAAATGGCGGACCAGGAAGCCAGACATATCGGTTACCTTGAAAAGGCAAAAGCTGCTCTTTCAGCGACGCCGTAAACGAAGAAGGAGGGCGCTATGGTGCGTGTTCAGGATTGGTCTGATGAAATGGAGAGCCTTGGGAGAGAGTATTTTATCGCCGAGGTCCGGTACGTTCCTGATATGAGGTCATGGGCGAAACAGAACAGGATTGCCCTGAATGAGCCGGCCCAGCCCATGAAGCTCATCACCGGAGAAGGGGGCGGGCTTGTTATGGTTGTCCAGGCGGAAGTAAGTGAAAAGGTGCTCGACGAGATTATTACGGGGCTGGATATGCGCTGGCAGGTAGTGGACAACAGCGCCAATCTCCCGGAGCGTTTCGATAGTACAGAGAAAAAGCTTGCCTACTGTTTCCTGAAGGAGTATGCAAGAAATGAAAGCAACCTGGCCGGAGATGAGCGGCTTGAAGATGAATGGGCCATGAGGGAGATGGAGAGGTTGGGCTTTTTTGAGCAGCAAGTCGCCAGGCCCTGAAGTTGCGGGCCGGCACGGGGGGAAAGCTGCAAGGGGAACAACGTGAACAGACTCTCCAGAGAACGTGCGGCATATCTCAGGAATTCCGCAGCACAAAACATTGACTGGTACCCGTGGTGTGAGGAGGCATTTGAGAAGGCGGCCGGGGAAGACAAGCCTGTGTTCCTCAGTTCCGGGGCCGTCTGGTGCCACTGGTGCCATGTCATGGCAAAAGAGTGCTTTTACAATGAAGCAATCGTTGATTTTCTCAATAAGCATTTCATATGCATCAAGCTCGACAGGGATGAAAGGCCCGACATAGACAGGCGATACCAGAGGGCAATTGCTGCCATGGGATTAAGCGGCGGCTGGCCTTTAAGTGTTTTCCTTATGCCGGATAAAAGGCCGTTTTTCGGGGGGACCTACTTCCCCCCTGATGACAGTTACGGAAGGCCGGGGTTCAAGAAGATCCTCAATGCAGTTGCCGACCTTTATCAATCCAAGAGAGATGATGTTCTGCACTATGCCGGGGAACTCATGGAGGCGCTTAAACCTGAAAAAGCGGAAAAAAACGGGATAAGCGAATCAATGGTCGTTGAGGCTGAAAAGGATATTGCTGCCGCTTTCGACCTTAAGCACGGCGGCTTCGGCGCTGCCCCGAAATTCCCTATGCCCGGCGCGCTGTCCTTTATGCTCAACAGGTATTTTCTCACCCGGAATGAATTCATAGGACATGCCGTTAAAAAGACCCTTGAGGCAATGGCAGGAGGAGGGCTTCATGACCAGCTCAAGGGAGGATTCCACCGCTATTCTGTCGATGAAGCATGGATTGCCCCCCATTTCGAAAAAATGGCTGACGATAATGCCTGGCTGCTGAAAAATTACACGGACGCATACCGCGTATTCGGTGATGAGTATTTTAAAGAGGTGGCTTCCGGCATCATCGGGTTTACCAGGGATGTGCTTTCCGATGCCGACGGCGGTTTCTATGCAAGCCAGGACGCCGACATAACTCCTGATGACGAGGGAGGGCATTTCACCTGGACCGATGAGGATTTCAGGGCCGTGCTCGATGAAGAGGAATACCGGGTGCTCTCCATGCACCTGCTCCATAAAAGCGGGGAAATGCGCCACGATTCGGCAAAACGGGTATTGTTCATTGCGGAAACCAGGGAGTCCGTTGCAGCTGCAACAGGAATGGACCTCGATAAAGTAAGTGAGCTGATACGCCGCGGCAAAAGAAAACTTCTCCATGCACGGGACAGGAGAGAGGCGCCCTTTGTCGACAGCTCATTGTATACATCCCTGAACGGCATGCTTATATCGGCTTATCTCAGGGCAGCGGAAGCCCTTGGAAACAGAGAGGCCGGGGTGTTTGCCCTTGCGAGCCTTGAAAGAGTCATGAAAAGCAATGTCGTACATGGCGAACTCGTTCATTCCGGGGGGGTCAGGGCGTTTCCGGAGGATTACATCTACCTGGCGGATGCCCTTACCGAAGCCTATGAGGCAACAGGAGACCGGTCTTTTCTTGATCGGGCAGACGCCCTTATGGAGGCGTGCATCGAGAGGTTCTGGGACAAAGGCGGCGGGGGGTTTTTTGATTCCGATGCGGAAGTAATAGGGTTGAGACTCAAAGGCATAGAGGACGTTCCGCATCCGTCGGCGAATTCCTCAGGGGTACTGCTGCTGCTCAGACTGTCTTATGCCACGGGCAAGGAGATCTACCGCAGCTATGCCGGGAAAGCCCTGGAGGCTTTTTCCTCAGATGCCCGGCAGTTGGGAGTCCACGCAGGATATTATTATTGCGCGCTCGATGCGTACTACAATATGACAAGGCTGAACCTGGAGACAAAACCGGGCAGCCCCCTGGCAAATGCGGCGCTCTCCCGGTTCAGTCCTTACAAGACCGTTACTTACGGGGAGGACAGGGGCCGCGTTGTCCCGTGTATCAGGGAGGTCTGCTATGAACCCATTCAGAGTCCGGATGATCTTAAGGCTTTTATGGAGTCCAAAGGCCGGAAGGTTTGAGGCCGGAAGGTGTTACCTGAAGATGACGGCAAGCGCGTAGATAATATATCCACCGCCGCCCAGCAGGATTGTAAGAGGGGAAAGTTTTCCCCTGAAATGTATTTCAGCAAGAACCGCACACGCGGAGAGCAGGGCCAGGATGGCGGAGAAGAGGCCGAGGCCGGAGATGTCCCAGTCAGTGAAGAGCAGTCCGACGGATACGGGGAAGGTGGATTGAAAGACCATGGCCCCGGTAATGTTCCCGAGGGCCAGGGTGTCTTTCCCTTTCAGTGTCCAGGTGACGCTGTTGAATTTTTCGGGCAGTTCCGTTGCAATGGGCGCCACCAAAAGCGCAAAAAGCAGGGGGTCCATGCCCCATGAAAAAGAGAGCGTCTGCAGGCTTTTGACAAAGATGTGAGCGCCCTCCACCATCAGGGCAAGGGCGGCCAGCACCTGGAACAGGATAAGGGACAGCCCTGCCCCCCGGACATCATCTCCCGGTCCGCCGGGTCTCCCTGCCAGGCGCGCCCCGTATGTCAGGAGACGTTGAAAATACAATTCAGGTGTGTGCATGATGTCCGCACTTTCGCCTTTGAACGTTTTATACGCATAGATTAAATATCCTGCCACAAGGAGCGGCGCAATGAAAGCCGGGTTGGTGCGGGCAACGAGGGGGAGAAATATCGCCGCGCTGTACAGGATGATGAAAGCCACGAGGTCTCTTTTCATGGAGTGCGCTTCTATGTGCAGTTCGAATTTCCGCCGCTTCCTTAAATAGCTGATGAGCACAGACAGGCCCACCAGGAAAAAAGCGAGCGTGCCGAGCATAAAGGGCGCACCGAGGATTGCGCCGACCCCGATCTTTTTTGCCGCGCTCCCACCCTGCATGATGATCGCGACGACAGGCAGGATTGTTTCAGGCAGGGCTGTCCCGACTGCAGCGAGAATGCTCCCTACCACTGCCTGCGACAGCGAGAGCTTTCTGCCGAGTGACTCTACCCCATTGGTGAATATTTCGGCGCTTGCGAGGATTGCGAGGAGGCTCAGGATGAGGAAAAGTATCTCTTGCATCGGTTAATGGATAATAATTACAGGGCAGGGCGAGGACTTTATAACGGATTCCGTGACACTTCCCAGTATCACTCCTTCCGTATACGACAGGCCCCGCGCACCCATAACTATCAGGTCGGCATTCTTCTCTGCCGCTGTCTCATTGATGGTTTTATAGGGAACCCCTATTTTGACGATGTTCTCCGCACCGCTGCACACCTGCAGGTATGAGCAGATCTTTTCTTCAGCTTCCCGCAACACATGGTTTTTATAGTTTTCCTTATCAACCCCGCCCAGGTCTTTCAATCTGCGGAAGCTCTCCTCGATCCCGATGCTCGATACCGCATTGACTATGCTCAGCTTCTGGCCGCCCGCCCCTGCCAGGCCCCTTGCGAAATCAACTGCCCTCTTCGAGTTTTCGGAAAAATCAACGGCACACAAAATCCTTTCAATGGTTACCGCTCCCAGCGAGGCGGCCTCGGACTTTTGTCCCCTGATAACCATTACTGGAACGGCATTGACCGACTTGATAATGCGCTCGGAACTGCTCGGCCTTATCAGGTGGGACTTGTAGCCGAGAACCATTGCCTCTGCCGCACGCTCCTTTATGGCCTTGCTGAAGGATTCGACAAGCCGCCCGATTGCAATCCTGAAATCCGAACCCACTCCTTCGGCCCGTAATTTTTGCTGCCAGCTTTTCAGGGTCTCTTCACTTGCGGCCTTTTCCTTTTCTATGTAGGGCATGAGATAGGCGGGAGGGGTGAGCGCGTAATCCATGACGTGCAGCATATATATGCCGGAAGTGCCGGGACCCTTTGTTTCGGCAAGCCACAGCGCATAGGCCAGCACTCTTTCCGTGCCGGCGTCAAGGTCTAGTGCTGCCAATATTTTATTGGGGCTGTCCATGCGGTTTACAATGGGGACATATAACTCCCTATTATATTACCCCCGGGAGTTCTTTTGCAACAGATGCGCGCATCGCATTGCGTGGAGGGGAATAGCGCGGGCGTTTCCTGCCGTCATTTGTTCAGGGTCCGCCCCAATCTTTTTTCGACTGAGGCCACCTTTTCCTCTATCCTGTCCAGCCTTCCTTTCCTGTCATCTATGGTTATATTTATAAGCACTCTGTCCTGATTTTTCATGATCTCATCACGGCATTTCCTTATAAGGCCCATGACGCTTTCCCACTCGCCTTCAATGACGGTGCCCATAGGGTTGATTTTGTAAGGCATGCCGCTTTCGCTGACGATCCTGAGGACAGCGGCGACCTGGTCTCCCAAACCGCTGCTCCCGGTCCCTATCGGAATAATGCTGAACTCTGCAAGCATGTGCGCCTCCTGAGCAGTATTTCACTCCCTCTTAAATTATATCCGATACGGCAGGCAACCGCATTGGGAAGGCAGCAAAGGTGTCTGCTCCAAAAA
>JAJZPZ010000241.1 GCA_021847795.1 Nitrospirota bacterium | reverse complement strand
ACGAAAAACCATTTACTCCTCTTCTTCCTCCTTGGAGTTTCAATCCTCGCCCCTGTGCGAGGGGCGACCTTATCAGGGGCGGGAAACGGGGGGAGAGGTGAGAGTTTCAATCCACGCCCCTGTGCGAGGGGCGACGCGCCGAGACAGCACGGTTTACCAAAAGGTTCAGGGTTTCAATCCACGCCCCTGTGCGAGGGGCGACACCCCCATAGCATCATCAAAAGGGAACGCCGTACAGGTTTCAATCCACGCCCCTGTGCGAGGGGCGACTTGGCAGGAGCGGTGATGTAAACTACATCGAAAGGTTTCAATCCACGCCCCTGTGCGAGGGGCGACGGGAATTGTTGATGTAGGGTCCTGAGTCCCCAGGTTGTTTCAATCCACGCCCCTGTGCGAGGGGCGACACCGTCCCGGTCCCGACCGAGGTCGTAATCGAAAGTTTCAATCCACGCCCCTGTGCGAGGGGCGACGGTGCAATGGTGTAGTCTGCTGCGTTCCAATCCTGTTTCAATCCACGCCCCTGTGCGAGGGGCGACGAGCGAGGTTGCCTGATTAAACTTGCCAATATTGAGTTTCAATCCACGCCCCTGTGCGAGGGGCGACTGTTTACTTATAACTGTCTGAAAATTAATAGTATACTCACCGCTTTTCGCGAACCCCTCGATAAGCGGTGTTAAAAGTAGTCAGTTGTCAAAGAGCAAAGCAACTATTGTGTTTACATTTCAACAACTGCGAACCCAGCAGGACGCATATGTGCGCTTCCGGTTCGCGACATCGCCTCAGATAACTAATGGCCCCTCCTGATCAAACGGCTCCTTTGCTCCAACGTGTTCCACGCGGTTCTTCCAATTCGCCCCGAGATAATAAAACCTCAGGCTGTCCTTCTCCTGATCGATCTCGGAAATAAGCCGCTCTTTTAATACGGCCCATTGTGCAGGATCGACGATGCATTCAAAAATCGAGTATTGCACCCTCTGCCCGAAATCCTGGCATGCGCGCGCCACCCTACGCAGGCGACGTTGGCCTTTTCCCTCACTGGTAGCAACGTCATAACTGATTATTACAAACATGTTTCCCCCTCACTTCCAGATAAACGGCGGATAACAATCAAGGTCTCCCCGCAGATACCGGGCCATCAGCATCGCCTGCACATGGGGCAGAAGGCCTATTGTGACCTTTTCCTTGATAAAGGGATGCAATATCTCTTCCTGTTTACGTTTCTGATAGGCAACGAGCACTGTCTTCCTTGTATCATCATCCATCCATACCGCCCCTGATTCTTTCTTTTTGAATCCTTTCCCCTGCACCTGGCAAAGATTAATCAACGAGAGAGCAAGGCGGTCAGCCAGAAACGGGCGAAATTCCTCCATCAGATCGAGGGCAAGTCCGTAGCGGCCCGGACGGTCCCTGTGAAGGAAACCGACAGCAGGATCAAGCCCCACTGTCTCAAGGGCTGCGCGAACGTCGTGCATCAGGAGAGAATAAAAAAACGACAGCAGGCAGTTCACACTGTCCAGCGGGGGTCTCCTGTTCCTTTCATTAAAGGTGAAATCGTCTTTCTGGGATGTTATCAGGTGATCGAAGACCTCAAAGTAGACGTTTGCAGCCTCACCCTCCAGCCCGCGCACGATGTCGAGAGGAGAGTCCCCCTGCAGTCTTCGTATCGAATGTGCAAGCCTCTGCGATGCCTGGGATACCGCATCGGCATCGAGCTTGCCGGAATGATCTCTCAATGAGCGCTGAAGCACTGTACGGCAATTTGCGACCTTTCCGGTCAATACTGCACGCGCTATCAATGAAGAGGTTTGCAGATCGTCGGCCCGGCGGTACTGCTCGCGCCTGAGGAGGACATTGCCCGATACCGGCCCCTGCACTTTCGCGAGAAACCTGCCGTATTCCGTAAGAAAGCTGATTGCCACCCCGTTCTCCGCACAAAAGCCCATCAGGTACGGGCTGCACGATACCTGCCCGAAACAGACAATCCCGCCGAGTGTGTGAACAGGCACTCGCAGGGATATTTCGCCGTCAATCTTAACGGCAACTGTTTCTCCTTCTTTTGAGAGGTAAGCGCCCTGCGTTGTGACGAAAAGAGTGTTGAGATGACGCTTCATTCATCCTCCGCTGCTGAGAGCAGGTATTTATTTACTGATCTCGCCTTACCGCACGTCTTCGGCATACACATATTGAGCAGTGAACATTGCTCGCACTTTTTTGAATATTCGGGCTTCGGAGTTATACCAGAGCCAATAAGCTCATGCACCTTTCGCGCAATATCCTCTGTCTCCCTCCGCAGCTTTTCATCAAAAACCACGTCCTCTCTGCGGCGCGTCTGCCCGTAAAAGAGAGCCCCCTCCCTGATCTCAACATCGAGCATCTCTTCCAGGCAGATCGCCTGTGCGCAAAGCTGCACCCTGTCGCAATCATCCACTTTGGGCTTCCCGCGCTTGTATTCAACGGGGAAAGGCAACCATTTCCCGCCATCCATCCGGTGGAACTCGACCACATCGGCCTTGCCGATAAGCCCAAGCCTGAGTGAGAGCAGGGGAACGCTGTAGTCTATGCGCACGTTCCCGCGCGACTCGTATTTATTGCTGTCGGCCTTATCGTGCATGATCCTGCCCTCGGCAGTAAAAATATTCTCGCTCCATACCTGCTCGATGTGTATCAGGGCGCACTGCCGGGGGCAGTAGATAAAATGCTGCAAGGCAGAGAGCATGATAAGGTCGTCGGTAGAAAAATTATAGGCCTTATTGGTCATATAAGTCCTATTCCCTTCTTTTCCGCGCCTGAGACCGCGCACGGTAAAGTTTTTCTGTGAAACCGCCCTCTTTCAAGAATTCCTTTTCCAACGCTCGCAGTTGCTGATCAAGCAGATAGTTTGTCTGGTGGATCAGGCAGACCATGGCGTTAACGGCAACTTCCGGCGAGCTTTGCTCGATATAGGTCTTATAAGTCGAATAAGACTTATCCTTCTGATAGCATAGTTTTCTGACCTCTTGGGCTTTCGGCTGGTCTTTTGACCAAAGAGGCAACCTCTTCTGCCGAAGATAGTCCTGAAAGTCCAGAAGCAGTTCCTCAAGGCTTGCCCGCGCCACCCCGATGAGCTTCAGTTCGGTTTTCTTGGACGTGCCTGATGCCATACTCCCCTCGGCAATATTCTGCTTGCCGCTCCGCGCCGCCTGCACCATCTGGTCATGAGTACGGGACCTGCGGTCGATAAAACGGTCACAAAATACTACCGTCGCATCATAAACAATCTCAGCCATTTGGTAAGACTGCAACTCGCGATAGCCGCCGTGCGGTGGAATGAGTTGAGGGAAGTCTTTTGGGTCAGTCATTGTGATTTTGTCCATAAATCGTTACGGGTTTCCGCGATTTCCGCCACCAACTCCGGGGTCAGCAGAGATTCCTCTGGCAAACCGGACACGGCGGAATGCATAGCGGCATAGCCGGCAGATGCCGGTAAAGACCTCTTACAGTATCTCTTTTTGTCGATCATGGATGCCTCCTACAAATAAACTGCATGACAGCTCATTCCCAAGTGTGCAGTGAAACTCCCCGCGGCAAGCCGACGGGGCATCTTAAGCGCAGCTAAAAGGACAGAGA
>JAJZPZ010000240.1 GCA_021847795.1 Nitrospirota bacterium | reverse complement strand
AGCAGGTTGGGGTTTGAAAATGCAAATATGGCCCCCGGACGGAGCTTCTCCCTAAGTGCTGGCAGCGCTCGTGGCAGATCAAGGTGGTGGAGCACTGATACGCCACATAGCACATCAAATGCGGCTAGTTCCAGTCCCTTGGGGTCCTCAAGGTCAGTCTCTACAAACCGGACATTGGAAGCAGTACAACTCTTCCGTGCCTCGCTCAGCAGGTCAGCGGAAACGTCCACTGCTGTGATCGATGCCCCTGTTTCAACAAGCCTCCGGGTGAAGATTCCCGTCCCACAACCGCACTCGAGAACCCGCATTCCGGGACCAAGCTTGCAAACACGCGAGAACCAACGAACTCGCGCCTCAACACGAGCGCGACCGGCAGGTGTATCCCATCCCCAAATGTCTTCCGCCCTTCCCTCAAGAAGGGTATGGGCGTGCTCCCTTTCAAGATCAGGTCGATTCCCCCGTCTCATGCTTCTGTCCTCTCAATAGTAATGTAGGTGAACATTGCAATTTTTGAAATACATGGCCGTAGCCCCTTTTCAATATTGCGCCATATGTCATAACTCCATCCCGGCATGAGGCTCCGGAAGGAAATACCTCCCGACAAAAGATAGAGAAATGGCATTACCGGTTGTAAGGAGCAGATATGGAGCCGAGGAAACTCGCTCTCAAACTCCTTACGGTCCCGCTCGAATATAATCCACGTGAGAGCGCTGTTCGCCCCAGTTAGCGGCCCCTCTGAAGGAAACTCCCACTCAGTAGCATCAGGGCGGAAGGGCTCGTGATGAAGATTTCGGTACACAAGGCTCGACCATGGAGTGACCCATGGCTCGACCATAGCCAAGACACCGCCGGGACGCAAACATCGAATCGCCTCCCGGAAGAATGCGCGCGGCTGCGACACGTGATGAAGCACATCAATCATCACAATAGCGCGCAACTCCTCGTTCTGGAAAGGAAGCACCTCCGCGTGCAATACTTTATCAACGCCGGAGCATGGAAAAACTTCGGAGGTAATCGCCTCAGGGATTATCTCCTTTATAAACCCGGCACCAGATCCCACTTCGAGCACTTCGCCATCCCCCGAAGGGAGAACGGAAGCAGCGAAGGAATACCATTCCTCATAAATACGCCTAAGAAAAACCTTCTCGCGAATGATCCTTCTCCTGAGTTCCGTTGTCCGGGGGTCATCAAGAGAACAGTAGCGTGTGAGGGGATGGTTGAGCAGGAATTTAAGCATGCGCTTTTAAATAAACTTGATCCTTGCGGCTGCGAAGATTACCATTCTCAGAAGCAGCAAACCATGCCGAAACCTGTCTATTTGCGTCGTCCCATAGGTACGCTCACCATAACGAATCGGAATCTCCCTGATTTTTAAATTCAGCTTCGCAGCTCCGAAGATCAGGTCAAAATCCCCGAAGGGGTCGAAGTCGCCGAAAACATGTCTCCCTGCGGCGATTTTCTCATAGTCCTTTTTCCAGAGAACCTTTGTCCCGCATAAGGTATCCCGAATTCTTTGTTCAAGCAGAAATGTAAACATGAGACTGAAAAACTTATTGCCCATGAGATTAAGCGTCCGCATAGCCTGCTTTTCCATTTGGTAGACCAGCCGGCTTCCCATGATGAACTCTCCCTTCCCGGACACAAGCGCATCAAAGAATTTGGGGAGATCTTCCGGCGGGACGGTAAGATCGGCATCAAGGATCATAAGCACTTCGCCCGAAGCCTCATCAAATCCCTTCCTGACCGCATCGCCCTTTCCAAGGCCTTCCTGCACAAACACCTTGATATCCAATGCAGGATTCTCCTTTTGCACACGATAACATTCCTCAAGGGTACCATCCTTTGAGTGCCCCTCAACAAAAATGATTTCCGTGTGGTTCCCCATTTTTGGCATCCGGCGTACAGCCTCCTCTATATTGCCCCGTTCGTTCCTGCAGGGGACAATAACGGAGCAACTGACCTCCGAAGGGACAATTGCAGTCCGGATCGGTTTTGCGACAATGACCTCGTTAAGGGCAAGCTTTCGGAGTAAAGGGAGTTTTACTAAAAAACGATTGCAGAACCAGGAAAGCAGCGGCAGTCCAACAGGAACGAGAAAGCGGTGGTCTTTCTTGACCGTTTCAAAATCACACAAGCGAAGGATATTTTCTATTTCCTCAAGCGGCAACCAGTGTTGCACAGGATACCTCATCCGAAGACTAACGACCTCAGCGGCCTTAAGAATAGGCTCCCATAAATAATTAAAATAGACGATAATAATTCGCGTATCGGGACGGCATACCTTATGTAGTTGTCCCATAGCCTTTTGTATATCGTCTACGTGTCCGATAATATTGGCAAGGAGAACATAATCGTATTTTTCAGCAACATTAAGAGATTCGAGATCACCGACCTTGAACTCGATACCGGTGAATTTTCTCTTTGCGACCTCTATCATTTTCGGACTCATATCTATACCGAGTCGCCGTGCTGCCTTGAGAGAAGCCAGCATCTCTCCGGTTTCGCATCCGATATGAAGTACGGAAGCATCTTCAGGAATAAGAAATTGAAGATACCTTCTCAGTTCCCTATGATAATAGACCCCTCTCTTCAGCCACTTTCCCCTTTCTTCGGCAACAGAGTCGAAATATTCTACTTTCTCGATTTTATTTATCTTTGCTCTCCTGTTTAGAAATATTTTTTCTGATTACCATATTTTACTTAGTTCATTTTCTGCAATCGATAATCTATAGATTCTATTCCCATCTGGAAATTCCTTTACAAGGTGTCCAGATTTCCTTAAAAAAGACTCCTGCTTTTGCGTCCTCTCCAGAAAAAGTTTTAGCGTATCACTTATGTATACCGCTCTGCCATGCGCTGATAATCTATCACAAATGCCTATCATCTCCTTATAAAAAGCAGCCTTCTGCTCTTTTTCATTGATATTGAATACGTAATAGCGCACGTTGGCTTTGCGTATCATCATTTCCTCTTTATGCCAGTCTATCGATGTTTCACATGAAGGGATTCCCTGTATATCGTGACGCAAATAATAATTTGTCGGCACATCATGATTCGCCACTACCGCGCCCTTTTCCAGATGTTCATTAAGGTACCGTTCAAGCGGAGACCAAAAAAATGATTGATCTGCCACTGGGGGAAAATGAAGCTGTGGCTTTATGTATCTGTATAAATAGTATGAATTGAGGAGCGCAACCAGTATAATTGCAGTCCAGATCCATCGCCTGTGATATGATTCCCATGAGGTAAAAATGAGCGACAGTGAAACAGCATACATCGCTCCAGGGAAAATCCCGAATTTATAGAATAAAAAGGGCCTGCCCAAAACATCGATACAAATGAAAGCAACTATGGAGGTTATAAAAAGTACGTTGACGGCTTTCCACTGCTCTCCTTTAATGCGGATAAGATAATAAAAAGAAACCGGCAGCCCTATAAGGAAGATCGGAGTTAATCCAAAAACCCGATACCCCGGTTCAAATGGGATAAACATTGAAAGATAATAGAAAAAATTGGGCCAGAAATATCCCTGGTCGGTGGAAGCTATGAACGGCAATAACATGTCCTCAAGTCTGTATGCAGTCCAGCGCCTTATATAGTCGATATGGCTGAGGCTGGGATACAAGGGATCTCCAAACTCTTTCAGGTTG
>JAJZPZ010000050.1 GCA_021847795.1 Nitrospirota bacterium | reverse complement strand
ATGGGGCGACTTTGAAACTTCGCCCCACCTTATCATGAGGAGATATACCTGGGGTGGTCAATTTTAGGTTATCAAAAACCCCTTTTGCTGGTCAATTTTAGGTTATCAAAACCAAATGCCTCACTCTTCTGCGCTATAACTTAACAGCCAAAATGAGAAATCTTAACAGGCAAAATGAGAAATTTCTAAAACGACCGATTTTAAGCCCTTTTGAGAGGCTTTAGCGCTACCCCATATCTTACCCTTAAAAGTTCCGGATTAGCAGTTCTGTGACCCTCTTCTGATGGCCGCCTCCGCCTGCCGTGTAGGTCGTTCCTACCGGGCCTAATAGTTCTCCGAAAATCGGAGTTATTATCTATCCATTACTACTTCAGCTCTTTATCCTTTATATAAACCTTTGTGATCCCTCCCTCATTAAAGTTGGCCTCAATTCTGCCGGTGAACTTTGGTCCCACCTCCGGATGCTCTGTCAGGACCTCAGCGAGCTTTTTCTTCCATGTTTTTGCTTTCTCCGTATCCGCCATCTCCGCCTCCCGAATAAAATAACCCGAAACCTATGGCCGGGTCGGGTGTCCAGCTCTCCCCTGAGGGAGTTGAACACTATCCTAAAAGCTTAAGGTTTCGGGTTAAGCCAGCGCTCCAGGAAGGAGTTGCTCACGTCCGAATGGCATTATTATACCCTACTTCATAGTGGCCTCCTTCATAAGTTCAAGGTATTCACTGCGCCCAGGCTTGTACCATTTCCCGATGCTATAGAAAGGTCCCTCGCATGTCAATGTCTCAAATGTCTTAGGCTCTGCCTTCCGGAGCGGGATACAAGTGAGCCTGCCTATCGCTTGACAGCTGTCGAGACATATCTCGGCGCATTGCCACATGTCCCGATGCTCCCATCCCTTATTGGACAGGTTGCCCAGGATCGACAGCACGTCATACCATTTGCCGACTTTTGCATGGGCGGTTTCGCACCAGATATGCAGCTCCTCAGGTGTGTACGGCCTGACCGGCCTGATGATCTCGACTCGGTACCGGCCATTAAAGAAATCTCTTACGTCTCGGTATCGTACTTTGGGAAACTCGGCGCTCACCAGGGTGCCCAGGGAGTCCACGATCGGCATGGAATGAGAGAAGTCGCTAACGGTCTTTCCGGCCATCCCCTCAGAGATAAAATCGCCCATTTTTTTGGTCTGCATTATGTCGCCCGGCCGAAACATCTTATACCCCAATCCAGGCCGGGTACGGGCAGGCGGTGATATCAAAGGCCAGCACGTTCTCGACCGTGGCCAGAGCCACGATCTGGACGATCATATTATTGTTGGCCGATATACATTGATGGATCCACCCGAAGGCTGCCAGACAGTTGTTATAACAACTGGCAAACGTTTCCCCGGCAGAGGTATCGGGCATAGCATCATAGATCATCTGCTCCCGTGCATTCAGAGCGATTCCGGCCAAGGCTTTCTCGTGGAGAATACAGAACTCGTTCCACCGGGATTGCCTCCAGGAGGGCATCCTCTTATCCTGAACATCGTCCTTTGATATATACGCAGTCGTCTGTAGCTCGAGCTGCCTTATCTTATCCTTCTTGATAAAGGCAAGGTCGGCCTCCCATCGAGCATTCGCGCTGTTCCAGGTATGATAATGAGAGGGGGGAGGAATTCTAATGGCATCGGCAGGAAGCGCCTCTCCTAATGTTTCAATTTTCTTCATCGTGCCATTTGCAGTGAAGTATTCTTCCCCCCTGTAATCAGGTACTATTGACCAGTGTCCAGAGAGATCATCAAATATTGTCATCTCGTTTATTGCGGTAGCGGGTGGAGGGGTAGAAGTCGCATGCGCAGGAATCAAGTATACCTTTTCCCCCTGCTTTTCAGACTCAAGAGGATCCATATCCGCCACTGCTTCCCCTAAATATTCCTTCGTTCCCCGATCATAGTAGTAGAGCTTCATGTATTGCCTCCTTAAAACTTAATATATGGGACCAGTGTTATATTGCGCGGCCTCGTCTCGGTGCCACCCACGTTATCGGTGCTTGAGACATCTGTATTTGTGTTATCCCACGCGCCTGATAGCGGAACCCCCAGCCCCGACGCGCCCGACCGATAACATGTTATCCCGTGAGTGTGGAGTTTAAAATTATCGGCCTGATATCTGCCGAGAACCCGTCCGGTATCCACACCGCGTCCATCGTCAAAAAACCTCGGGAATTCGCCTCGAAACTCCGGCAGCCGAAACGTTGTGGCGCCATCTCCAGAACTGAACGTACCCCAATCCTGAGCTGTCCAGTTTGCATCTGTTACGATTGTTGTATTTGCCTGAGCCCATGCCCACAGATCGGCATAGGTAGTCCTGGTGAGGAGCGCTCCATTGATTTTTAAATAACCAGGCCGGGCAGTGTTCGATAGCTCGAACGCGAGTTTCCCGACATGATCTGAGGGATTCAGGAGCACATAGACTGATCCGGTATACGCAATCGTGTAAATACCGTTTTTCCGCAGGTGTCCATAGGAGAGATCATTTCCATCGAGCAGCTTGATTGCGACGGCTCCCAAGCCGTTGATATTGATCGTGGAGGCTCCCGTGTTGGTGTTAGTTGCCTTAAAATGGATCGGGAGCCCGGCAATGTGTGCTGCAAGGGCAGGTGCAGGGGCTATTACATACGCATCCGCCGCGCCGGTATCGGCGGCATAGTCGAGTGGCGCGCTGCCATCAGCATCCTGACCATCATGCCGGTGATTCTGCACTGCGTTGAGAAATGCCGCATCCACTACCGTTCCCTGCACCCCCAGCGAGGGATCCCCATCCACAAAAACTGTTTTTGCCATATCTATCCTCCTTTAACTGTAGTCAAAAATTATGTATGTATGAGCCGGTTTCAGCTCGTTGAAAAGGTTTTCCAGTACCGACTGATCAGGCCACCAAAGAAGCCGCTCACCGGCAGCGGCCTGCCCAGCCTTGAAATAATAGAGCGACTGGCCCGAGACTTTTATTCTCCAGATGAAAATACTTTCCTTCACATAGAGGGTATCCCCAGCTCTTCCGATACCTGCCATGAACGGTTTAAGCTCTTCGATCCTGATGGTATACCCCATCGTGGCGGCGAGATCGATGAAGTACTTTTTACTGATACCTCCGCGCTCCCTGAGCTTCCTTATCACGGTATCACGCCGCATCTGAAGTGTGTCGTTAGCTCCGGGGACGAGGCCGCATACCCTTTCCCAGCAGCAGAGCAACTCATAGCTCTGGTCCGGAAATATCTCCTTGAGCAATACTTCCGCCCTCGCCTGTGCTGAATCGAGATGTTTCCCCTCGATCTCGATATCCTGCTCATAGTCGCCATCGAGCTCAAGCGGGCAGAGGAGTTTTAAAACATCCTTATGTAACACTGATAACCCCCGGACGGATCATCTGATATGACGTGGCCGCAACATCTGCTGCAGGTGTAGTGATCGTAGCGTTATCGGCTTTGTTCTGGATGGCGATGCTGCTTAACTGCGAGCGATAGAGCGTCTGACCGGGGATGAGCATCTTCATGTACGCGGGGACATCGGACGCTATCTGAGCCTTATTTACATTTGTGCCGGTCACGACCATGGTGACATCCTGTGTGACTATCGTCGGCCCGAGCACGCGTATCACGCTGTGGGTTACCGGGCGGGCATACTCTATTTTTTCCTTCACGTTGGCGATAAGGGATTTCACCACATATTTCTTCGCTGTGGCCGTGAAGATGTCTTTTGCAAGCGTGAGCTGCGTGGCGCTGTCCACAGAGACTACTGTCGTATCCGTACTATCGGTGATATTGATTACCTTATCGCCTTTTTTGCAGGTGTAGGTGGCATCGTTGAACCGTGCATTCGCATCGACCAACTTGCTGGCCGACACTGCTGTATTAGTCCCGGTATGGTTGTGGAGCATGTAGATTTCATCAATGGTCTTGAAGACATCATCGGCAAGCGTGAGCTGTATCGCGCTGTCCACGGCGGTAACCGTTGTCTCGACCCCTGAAACAGCGTTTCTTACTATATCGCCGACTGACACCGGATGCGCAGCGTCCGTAAAATTCGCCGTGCCGTCTATGAGCTTATTGGCTGAGATGGCAGTGGTCTTGCCGGTGCGTATGGATGAGCTGGGGATCTCCGAGCCGGTATTGGTCTCATTGGCCACGACCACCACGTCGACGGTGCCCAGGCCCTGGGCCAAAGGAATGCAATAGGCTGCGGATATGTTGTCCACGTCTTTCGCCCACTTCTCATAGTCAAACTTGTTCCCTCCTGCGGGAGGCCTCCTGATGTAATCAAGTAGCCGGGCAAGATATGCGGAATCCGTCTCGCCGTAAGTCCTCGTGAGTCCGCGCACCCATGCGTGGTGCTCCAGCGCCTCTGTGTCTGCTGTATCCGGGAATATCTGCTTGCTGATCCAGTCCTGATATTTATAGAGACCCCACAGAGCGCTGGCCATGCAGGCCGATTTGATATAGATGAGCGAGCCCTGGGAGGTATCGGCCTCCGGAAACTGGTTTTTATAGTCCGTTAAAAGATCGTTTAACAGCTCGTCAAAGTCTTTTTGAAAGCTCACTATACCACCTCCACAAAATAATCAAACGTAACGGTGCGGCCATCGGCCTGCGTAGTCTCTATCAGGAGCTTCAGGCGATTCAGGTCCTGCAACCTGTCCCTCTGGCTAACGACCTCTATTTTAGTAGCCCTGCCAACGTCCAGCAGCCATTGCAGGGCTTCCTTGCAATATTCCACGGCCAGGGCAGCTGTCTTTTCGGTATTTTTTGCCCGATGCAGCAGATGCAGCCGGGATCCGAATTCGGGGTTTTGGAAAAACGACCCTCGCCGTACCATCAGGCTCAGGAAAATGTTATTCATAATGCTATCAGCCCTATCAAAAGTCATCTGCCCAAGCCCGTCTCCTGTGATAATTTTAAAATCCACTACGCCCCCCTCACTATATCGGTGGCATGTGCATTTAATTCGAGCGTCGTCGTCGGCGGCCCCGAATTGACTGACCCTCCGCAGCCGGAATGGGTATGCGCATTGAAGAGCGCGCGGAACCGTTCATCTATGAGCCGTCTGAGCCCGGCCCGATCTCCGGAGAGATTGATCTCCGGGCTGTTCACCTGACATTTCACAGAGGCATTGACAGTGGCTGTTATAGTGTTTATGGTGACCTGGTTGGTGATATCCGCTGTGAGCTTATTGCCGCTCTTGATGTATATCTCCTTGCCCCGTTTAAAGCGGATATGGTCTCCCTCGTCTGTATAGAGGCAGACCTCTCCGTCCTCGATCGCAATCCGGTACCGGCGATCATCCGAGGCGATCATGACAAAATGATTCCCCTCATTAATGATAATTGCCTCGGCTCCGGAAAGCGGCCTGGATGTAAAGCCATAGTGCTGGACGTACTCCCGGTTCGTGATCGTTTCGTCGGGTCGGCCTGATGCCGTGAAGCGCTTGATAACGCCCTCGACAACAGATTGAATTATTCCCCTGATCATGATATGCTCACCTCATGAAATGCCTCGTTGCCATAATACTCGTGCTCGCCGCCTCTTTCCCGGTCTTCGCCGCTGATAACCCCTGCTACAGCAAGGCCGTCCCCTTTAAATCCGTCCCTCATGACAAACGGTCCACCATCACGCTCGAAGCCAGGCGTGTTAAAGCCACAAGCGGCGACTCCATGACTTACGACCTCGGGAGAGAGATTATCACCATCAAAGCCGACAGCTTTCAGTCCCAGAGGTTTCTGATGGATGTCAAAGGGGGCAGATGTTCCGCCCGGGAGACCGTCACCCTGGAGCCCATGCGTAAAAGCCCGTTTAACACTGTTTTTAAAGCCCAGAATCCCCATCATTGAACTTTCCCCGGATATCCGAGTTTCAGAGTTGTAATCACTCCTTTTTCCTTTGACAGCTCAAACGTCCTGCCGTAAATGAGAAATGACTGCTCTAATTCAAATACTTCATCAGTCACCCGGCACATCTCGTTGATCGTCCAGTTGCGGTTGCCCTGGCTGTGGCCTGCCACTGTGTATTCAAGCTGAAAGCTCTCTTGCCTCATCTTTTCAATCAGCATCTGAACGTGCAGCTTCGGCGAGCGGGAATCGTTGTTATCAATGGCCACGTAGGGCTTATAGATCCGCAGCTTGCCCTTGTCGTCATAAAACGGCCAGGTCTTATTTTCAACTGCCGCTTTCGTGTTGATCGTGCTGGGTCCTATGGAATCCATACCCTGCTGCTGCCCTACAACCGTTACCATCGAGAAGCACTTCGAACTATCTTCGATCTTTGCCCCGGAGAGGACGTTGTTCTCCGAGCTGTCTTTGATTTTATTGACCAGCTGGAAGAGCGGATCGCCTCCATCCTTCGGCTTGCCGAATACGAGCTTGCCGGACGGCAGGGCATAAAATATCATCCCCCTGCTCATGGCATATATCTTCAGCACCTCAAATATAGTCTGCCCCGGCATTATATGAGAGAAGTTCTGGGCTTCATCCGTGAGGGCGAGATATGAGCTGCGCCCTTTCTTCTTTTTGAGGTTGCCCCTGATATTTTCCTGGTAATCTATGTCGTTGCGGTTGATGAAGGTGATTTTTTTCAGCAGCCGCTCGGCCAATGTCTTCAGCCTCATCCCCTCAACGGTAATGAACTCCTCACAGCAGGAATCGACCAGGAGCCCGCAGAGGTCCCTGCCCTCGATCGTCAGCTTCCGCCCTTGTTTGTTATAGCTCGGCATCACCCGGTCGATGATCCCGACGAGCTCACGGTCATTGTTCACCCACAGCTCGCAAAGCAGACCTGTCCGGATATTTATTTCAGGGTTGGCCAGCTCCAGGGAAAAGGCATCGTCAGCCGTATAGATATCGGCCTCGAGCTTATAGGAAAGAAAATTCTCTATACGCTTGCCGTCAACGATGAGGTATATTTCATCCCGCATAGATATTGATCTCCCCTCTGGTGAAGTTGGGATTTTTGATATTGTTGATGCTCATGATGCGCTCCGCATCATTGTATGGGAGCCCGTATTGCAAACATAAGATATGCAGCGGCAGTTCGTTGTCTACGCTTACGGTGATAATTTTCTCCCTTTCGAGCTTTATCGTATTCACCGTGGTGAGCAGGGTCAGGGCCATGGTCTTGAGGCTCTCCATCTGCCTCGATACATCGATGCTCTCCTGGAGCGATGTGCGCACGTCTCCCAAGGTCAGCTCCAGTTCATTTATGGTCATGACCTGTCCCGGATTACCCGGCTTGATGTACGCGCCCAGGACATCGAAGCTCCGCTGTAGTCCCGCTCTTTTCACCTTCACCCGTATTGCTTCATCGGACTTATAGAAATACGCGGTCTCCAGGGCGTGCCTCTGTGCGGATGCGATCTTCGTGTGCTTTGAAAACTTGTCGGTCGAATGCTCAAGGACAAGGAGCCCGGTTTTTAGACTTGAAAGGAAGCGCGTCGGGGCCGTCCGGAGAGAATCATAGAGGATCGCATACCTCTCTATGGTCCTCGCAATCGCTCCGATCACCCGCCCCGGAAGATTTACCCCATAGTTGATTGTCGCTATGAGCGAGTTGGCCGGGTTGGCGATCTCGGTGAGGGTGCCTTCAAGGGTCCTTACGTATGTATCGACCTGCTTTATATAGTCACGCGCTTTGAGCGATATGTTGTTAAACTGCTCAAGGACGCCCTTCGTTGAATCGAGCTCTTTACCAAGGATATCGTATGCCTCTATGCCGAGAGCATCGATGACATCATTTGCATATTCGTCCATCAGCTCATCCTGCCCCTGCTGGTATGCCTCTTCCGTGGCCTCTTGGACATCATAATAAGCCTCCGGCTCTGTGTATCCGCGCAGATTCTCGACAAAAGTAATGTCTACCTCTGCGGTCAGTTCACGTTCGTCATGGCGCACGATCATTGATTCTATGGAGCCCTTGATAAGGCCGTACTTCGGATGGATTAATTCAGCGGGCTTATTTTCTTCAAGAAGATTGATCAACTCGATATGATCGAGATAGGTCTCATTAAAGAAATAGCAGCGGATTTTAATGACGTGTGCCTTTTGGCCCATATCTTCCAGGTCCGCACCGTCTCTGTACGGGTATTCATACTTTGCGATCGCCTTCTCGAACGAGTCTTCAATCGTCTCGTAGTCTATCGGGAACCCGTCTATTTCGCCTTTATAGAGATCGTCGGCCATTTTATTTCCTAAAGTCTCCGCGCGGAAGATCGATTTTATTGTTCATGCCCTCTGTTTTTGCAGTCATTCTGCCGTTCTGATCCACATTGAGAAATATCTTTATCTCATTGGCTATTTTCTTCTCTGCAGCCTTATCATGTTTTTGCCGTGCTGTATATAGCTCTCTCAGGAGCTCATCTCTCTGCCTATCCCTTTCGCTCTGAGAATGAGTCTTGTCATATATAACTTCTCCCCAGGTCTTTGCCTTCCCTCCACTCCAGGAGTCAGGAATCTTGTTTAAGAGCCAATTGGCCCCGCTGCCTAATGCATACCCTGCGGCTGCTACCCCGATAGCCATCAACGCTGACGTACCGTACCCTGCCGCGGCAACGGTCATGCCTGAAGTGGTAAGCACACGTTTCATGTTGCCCAATATTCCTCCTGCGCCTGCGGCCGCAGCTGCTGCGTCTACTGCACCGCCCCCAAAATTCGCCGGCCAGTTGGTAATGAACACCGGCGCAACCCCTGTTGCAGCCTGCACCACCTTTCCTTCCGCCACGCCTGCCGCAGTCCCCCCTAAGTTTGAGAGTATGCCTTTCATGCCACCGAGTCCTTTTAAAACCCTTGCCCCCGCGGCTCCGCCTTTGAGGATATGGTAAAGACCAAGGGCTCCTGCTCCCACAGCAACCGCACCTACAGCACCGGTTTCTATGGCAGCGAACTCTTTATTTTTCTCGTGGAACTCTCCTACCTTAAATACGATATCGTTAAGCGTAGCGAGGACTTTTGTAAGCGGCTTCAGCATCGGATCAAACAGAGTCGCAAGGGTCGTCTTTGCAGTGCTTGCAAGGGCCTTTAAATTGGCGTTAAATCCCGTCAACCTCGTATTCATCTTGTCCTGTAGGGATACACCCTTTCTTATACTTCCGGTTACGGCCTCCCAGGAGCCCTCCCCCTCGTGCATCAGCGCAAGCGCGGCCCGCGCTCCCTCGGTATCGAATATTTTTTCGAGGAAAAACATCTTTTTTTGATCCGACAGTTTCCCGAACTTCTCTCTCAACTGCTCAATGATTACGGGCAAGGGCTTCAATTTGCCGTTCAGGTCGTAGAAGCTCAATCCCATGTGCTGCATTGCCTTTCTTGACATAGGGGTTATCGCATTTAGCCTCAGGAAGAACTGGTTCAGCGAGGTTCCCGCCATTGTCCCTCTCAAGCCCTGCTGTGACATAGCGCCCATGGCAGTTGCAGTATCCTGTAAGCTTATCTTCATGTTTGCCGCCGTGCCGGCGACATATTTGAGCCCCTCAACCAATTCCGGCACGCTCGTCACTGATGCCGTATCCACCTTTTGCAGGAAATCGGCCACCTCGCCATATCCGGACCCCTTGATATTGAAAGGCGATGCGATGCTCACCAACGATTCTCCTATTACCTGGGGGGCCTCACCCGTGATCGTGGCCAGAGCGGTTGCGGCCCATGCTGCTCCACCCTTGCCGATCACGTCTTTCATCTGAAGGCCGGCCTTTAGGAGCGTATTTTGTATCTCGACAACATCCTGCGCAGAGAAGGGAGCAACCTTCGATATCTCGATTGCCGTCCCCCTGACCTGCGCGAGTTCGGAATCAAGGTCTTTTGCCGACTTGCCGGCCTCCATCAGGTTCATTCGCACATTGATCATCGCTTCCTGGAGATCTCCGGCAACCCTTATGCCCGGCCTGATCTTAGTCAGTGCGTAGGAGCTGACCGCTATGGCCTTGAGCCCTGTGCTGATATGGCTGGTCATATCGTCGAAATCCTTCTGGACCTTTTTGCCGGCCTCGCCCAGGCCGAGTATTGATTGCTTCATGCGCGAGACGATCCCGCTCAGCATATCGACTGCTGTGATCTGTATGGCGAGTTTCATGACATCGGACATCGTGGCTCCTTCTTATATCCCCCGAAAAGTCTGCCGACTTTCCGGGGACCCCTTATCTCTTCTTTTTGCGCACTTTGTACATCTTCGCTGCCGGAGGCGGCTTCAGTATTTCCATATATGCTTCAAGAAAACCTGCGCTCTCCGCCTCGGACATATTCATAGCCGTCTCAAGATCGAATCCCAACTTAAGCAGTGACAGTACTATCTTTCGTTGCCCCATCATGTGAGCTTCGAAAGGAGCGGAGACGCTTTTCCAGCGTCTCCCTTGCCTTGCTGATCACTTCGAAGTCGATGTCTACGAGTGACATCACCAGGTCCGTCGTGATTTCCTCTTTGGGGATCTCTCCGAGGCTCTCGATCTGTTTGGCAATAATGCATGCTCCTGCAAAGTGTGGATTACGGGATGCTCTTTCAGCCTCATCCCCTTCCATTACCTCGATCGAGTCCTTGACTAACTGCGGCCGGAGCACAAAGGAGGTGTGCACCTTGCCTCCGTGCTCAACCCCGACGATAAGCACTCCGGATTCTTTCATCATTCCTTGATCCTCCCGGTAGCTCCGAGCTCAATGGTTTTTGTGGCCTCTTTTTCCCCGTCGTACTTTGCCTCGCCGGTTTTCATGTGGAATACTCCGGTATAGACGGTTCGCCTGCCGTTTTCAAAGTCGATGGTCAGCGTAGCGCCTTCTACCGATTCGAAGTCGAACTCCGGCGTGTTTTTGGGGATCACATACTCGACCTTCACCCCATAATTCGGGATCACAGTCACAAACCCGCGCTTGCGTGCCAGCTTCACCGGTTTGCGAGTTTCGATCTCGTTTTCAGAGACGGAATTGAAGTCTTCGATAAGCTGCCCGTTTATTTCAAGGGCCACTCGTGATACATATTCTCCCATTGTTCAATTCCTCCTTATAGCAGCAGGTCAATGCGCCCGGCAAATACATGCAGGCCGTTGACCACATCTGTCGGTATTTTTGCATTGAGCCTGTTGGCATCCTGCAGGTCTCTCTCCACGATGACGCCGTCTGCGTTGGCGGCGACTTCCTCGACAATCTCCAAGTCCTCAAGTTTATAGAGCACATCGAGGATCTCCGTCTTCACCTTCGGCGGCGTCTTGCTGGAGAGCTTTTCCCTGGGGAACCTGAGCGAGATCCTCTCGCGCACCGCCTTGCGCACATAGTCCAGCGTGCGGATTGTAGTGATATCAAGGAGAGAGACATCTTCGATACCCTGGGCGTCCTTTGTATAGGTGGATATCGCCCTCACGATCTGTACCTTTTCACCGGGACCTATTTCCAGAGGTGTCGCGCCGTTATAGAGCAGGGTTTCCTGTTCTGTCCTGGAGAGTCTGTCCGAAATATTTGCCGGTGCAATCTCTTTGAGCTCCAGGGTATTGAGCGGACGCGCAGGGTCTTCCTCAAAGGCCATTACCGCAGCCATAGCAGCGGCGATTTCATAGGGCATGGACTTTCTCTTTGTGGCTGATGTGTATCTGAGGTATGAACAGAGCACTCTTCCGTGATTCACCTGCCCCGATAAGGTTGTAGCTGTGGCAAGAGCGCCGTTCATGCCGTAGACGGCAATTGCTCCCCTCTGCTCCATAGGGCCTGAGACACTGTCAAGATGATCCCGTAAGGTTGTAAGGTCTGTCTGGTTGTTATAGGGAGTTACGATGATGTGATACTGCTCAGGAAATACAACTGTAAGCGCATCCTGAAGCGTGGGATTTGTCGCGCCGCTTGCCATTGCAACAATTGCGACTGTCACGCCTGCTCCTCCTGCAAGCTCATAGCCAAGATCGATGTCGTTTCCGCAGAGACCCTTATTTTTTGCCGTGAGGGTTACAACGCCCAAAGCGCTGGATGCCGTCACAGGCAGATCAGGCTGCTTGGTTATCTGCGTAACAAGCGCCGCTGCAATCACTGTAGCAGTGTCGTCCTTTGCGATTGCGATCACGACCTTCTGATTGCCGATATAGAGTGTGAGCGCCCCTGCGCTGGTTGCCGGGCCTGTGACTGTCACAGTGCCTGATGCCGCAACTCCCGCGCCTGCGTCATCAAGGGCTATGGCTGTGAGGTCAAGATATGCGTTTGCTTTTATCGCCGACCTCGCCATCAGATGCAGCATTGAACCTGCCCCGAAATATGTCTCGGCCTCTTTGTCACTGAAAATCAAAGTCGGAACTTTCTGTGCGACTGTGCCCGCTGCTGTCTTCTGGCCGACAATAAGCATCCTCTGCTTATTGTTCGGCAGCGTCCTTACTGCGAGCTTCGTATTGAACTCGAAATACTTGCCCGGCTTTCTTATGCTGCTCGGAATCTGATCGAATGATATGTTCTTACTTGCCATTATTTTTTACCTCCTCTTTTTGTTTCATTTTCCGGGGACGGTCCCGATTCTACGGCTTGCGCCCGTAAATCCGGGACAGTCCCCTCATGCGCTAATATCAGCGAGCCGTCATTGACGAGCCTTTTGTAATACGCCGTATCAGGAACATCAACAGCCGTATCGTCTGCGATGTATTCCCTGGGATTTCCTTCCTTTGGGCACTGCATGCCCTGTGCTGCAATGACTTTCATGTTTTTATATCCTCCTTTTTGAGCCTATTAAGCTCCTTGTAGCGTTACTGTATCCGATGCGTCTTTTACGTCGTCACCGGGCTTAAGGAAATAATCGATACCGATCTTGAGCAGACTGTTAATAGCCGCGTCATCGATTTTTCTGATGGTAAAGCCGGTACGGAAGATGATCATCAGGCGCAATACCCCGGTTGCTTTGTCTTCCTTCTCCGTTACATTGCCCCATTTCACGGGCGCAAGCGGATCGATATCGAGGTTGAATGTCTGCAGCGTCAAGTATTGGATGATCGCCAGGAATATCGGGTACGCGCCTTTTCTCCGGTCCTCTTCGTTCCGCAGGTTTTTGAATTCAAGCTCCACATAAATATCAGTGGGTATCTTATAAGTGGCCTGCCCCTGCTTTTCAAAGGTCCCTTGCTCAACGGAAACGCTTACCGCCGGAGTCACGAGCATGCCCCTGGCGCCCTTTTTTACCATCACGTCTCTGATCGAGGATATCTTGTCAGTGATCCTCTGTTGTATTGCCAGGTCTATATCCGCAAACATAGTCCCCTCATCAGTCGATTATGTCCTCATGCACTGCCACAGGCAGCCCTCTCGGCTGCGTCAATACCGTTTTCTTGAGCAGCGCGTCGTACATTGCGATTTCATAGACGCCCCTGAATGCTACGTCGATATCGGCGGCATTCAGCGTGAGTGTCAGCTTGCCGTTAACAGCATCGGTAATAGCACCGGCAATCACATTGATCTTGTACGCCGTGTCGGAGAACTTCTCCTTGGCCGCAAACTTAAAGGTATAGCCGGTGATATTTTTTGCTATGCCGCTTTCTATGACCTGGAGACTGATCGTCCGGGTCTCGCCTTTGATGAAACTCAGCGCGCCTATGGCCTTATTTGTTGTCAGATCTATCAGTTCCAGCATCCGATCCCCCGGGTAAAGTTATATTTCTTTTAGAGAGCTGCGACAGTATTTCATTCTTGTCCGAGCTACTCTTGCTTGAGCCGAAGAAATAGCCGACAACCATGCCAGCATCAGTAGCCAGGGAACCGAGGAGTAAGGTAATCAGAGGATCATTCTGCAGCACTTTGCCGGATGAAAACTGGAAATAGATCAACGCAAGGATCAGGCCGAGGAATCCTCCCATAATTACCCATGCCAGCACATAGAGGTTGACATCTTTTTCACCGGTTGCCTTGACGACAGCAACCTCTCGCTGTCGCGCATCCTGGACGTCCTGCAAGAACATCCGCTGATTATCCAATGCGGCTTGCACGAGCGCCGCCTCATGTCTGTTCTCCATCTCTTTTAGAGTGATCACCTGTTCGGGCGTAGCTCCCTTTATCGCCTCCTCAAGCGCCTGCGGCGTGTTGTCGCACCCGAGGACCTTGGCAAGCAGGCCGGTGACGAATCCTCCTGAGCCCGGGATAATAGCATTTGCCGCAACCCCTGCTATAGGAGCCAGCGCGCTTTTTACTCCGTCCCATAAATTCATGGCGTTCCCTCCTTATGCCTTGTCATACAGTCTGTTCAGCCAGCCAGCCAGGAACTGGGGCTTGTTCAGCGACCGGTAATAACTTTCAGCCCTCTTAAGGAGGGCATCCAGCACGAGCTCCGGTACAATCGCGTTGACCGCTGAGATCGTCCTGGGGCCAAGGATTCCATCGTCCTCCAATAGGCGGCCCGACACGTCGTTGACCGCCCTCTGCAAGAGCTTGTGCGCCTGATGAGCCCCCATGTTCACAGCGAGATCGAAGACCTTGAAGCACAGCGCATCATCGTTGATGCGCTCATATCCATACTTGTCCCACCAGTCGCGCCGGTAGATTTCCTTTGCCTGCTCCCTGGTCAGCCTCTTAATGTCGAGGTGAGGGTATGACCTCTTGCATATGCCGTATTTCGTCTCACCTCCCGGGTCGTCCGGATGAGACGCATATCCACCCTCGTGCTTTAAAACTGTTTCAACCGCCTTTTTAAACCTATCCATATATCCCTCTAAAACCCGTCTAAAACATCCTTGCTGAACTTCCTGTCAGCAGAGGTCTTGTTTGTCTTATAACTGCCGGCGCTGCTGCCGGCTGTCTCGATGCCTATGCTTATGAGCCCTTTCTGTATTTGCTCAAGGAGCTTGATAGCGTTCTTGTATTTCGCCATCATGGACTCAGGCATCTCCAGTTCGATCCTGCGGCTGTAGAGATGGAACAGCGCAAGGTCCGACGAGAGATTTTTGATCAGCCCCGGGACGGTGGTAAGGGGGAGAGGATATCTCCCCCTCAGATAGCCGTCTATGAGCTGGTCTGCGTAGCTGATAGCGTCATCGACCTTGACCTGGTCGATGACGCCGAGGCCGCTGTCGTCCGTGAGCTGGAGGATATCCTTCTCAGGGACAGCCTTTGTGATGTCAGCTAAAGCGCAG
Source organism: Nitrospirota bacterium (assembly GCA_021847795.1). Classification (GTDB taxonomy): domain Bacteria; phylum Nitrospirota; class Thermodesulfovibrionia; order Thermodesulfovibrionales; family Dissulfurispiraceae; genus JAMCVZ01. Next base: position 5,439 of record JAJZPZ010000050.1, on the reverse strand, counting down.
TAGGGCATTAGCGCACCCTAAAAAATCTGCGATTTTCAGGGGACCCCATTAGACCAGCCTCACCCTGATGAATTCACCGGCGCCTGCTGCGGCGTCGATAGCGTAGCCGTTCACTGCCTGCGGCAGATAGCCGCCCGCCTCGACAAGGTTCGGCTGCGCAGCATCGCTTGTCACTGCAACTGCCCCTGCGGGCACCGATACGGAAAATGCCGTTGCCGACACTGCCTTGCCGTTTGCATCAGAGGCGAGGGGATTGCCGGCAGCTATAACGCCGCCCGACTCGACCAGGACCTCTCCGGATATGTTGATCGGACACATCTGGCCGGTCTTTGTATCGGCCTCGGATACGCCGCGCGCTTTTGCATCGGCGCCGCAATGGTTGCCGTCAAAGCCGATGAACCGGCGCTGTGTCAGGTCAGCGGCTGCAAGTATTGATGAGGCGCCGAGTATGACTGCTGTCTTCATTATTTGTTACCTCCTTTTTTGGAATCTTCCTTCGCACCCCCAAAAGTCTGCGACTTTTCGGGGACCCCGGCCTTGACCGGCTCAAGGATGCTGCTGAGCTTCTTGGCCTCCTTGTCGGACAGCTCTATTTCCGAACCTTCGGGATAGTGCTCGCCGTTATAGAGGAGGTCCGTGCCTTTGATGACGTATTTCATCGCTCATCCCTCCTTATGCGTTCGTGTCTTTGATAAGATATCCAGCTTCGGCTCCGACGATCTTCGGAATGAGGATATCGGTGTTTCTTACGATCTCGAGCTTCCCGTTCTCGTCGCGCTTGTCGATTTCCGGCTTCCCGCGCTTTCTGAGCGTATAGGCAAAGGACGGCTCATAGACTGTCCTCTTCTCAGCCGGTGTGTTTGGGACATAGGCGAGAACGATGTTGTCGCCCCAGATATCGGTGAACGTCCCGGCGTCACTCGCATAGATTGCCTTGCCGACTGTGATCTTCGGTATATCGAAAATCTCTTTCATGAGGTCAAGTGTTATAACGCCCTTCATAGCGTATTTGATCTTATCGATGAGCTGAGGATGATTTTTAAGCGCCATGAACGTTGTAGGCCCGAGCACCATTGTATTGGGCTCCTTGCCTATCTTGCCCCTCACCGCATTTTTGGCGCCATCGATAACGCCGATGGGGTCGGAATTGACCTTATCGGTGAACTGGCTATTGCCTGCCAGGGTGATTTTGTTCCCTATAGGGTAATTGTTGGCATCCTGGGCGAGGTCGGCAGCCTTCTTTTCGAGCCTGAGACTTATACCTCCGGTGACCACATTGGTAGCATGCTCTTCGAGATTGAATATATCCTCGTTCTTTTCCCGATAGTCGATAGGATATTCGAGGTCATGCTCATCCATAACGAAATCAATTGTTGTTCTCCCTTCAGGAGATATCCGGTTGGAATTCGCCCTTATCGCCCGCTCTGTGTTGTAAATCTTGAATGCCTCTTTCCCGAACTGCGGGATCTTCCCCGCCTCTTTTTCGACAAGGACAATGAGGAAAAGCAAGGTAGCTACCAACTCTGCATTGCTATAGCCCCGTGCCAATGTCGTTAATACGGGATCGACAACCCGTAAATCTTCCAGTCTTCCCATGTGCTATGCCTCCTTCTGATTGATGACCATATATATGGCCTCTCTGTACGAGATGCCTTCCTTCTCGCAGAACTCCATTGCCTTGTTATGGATATCAAGCCTCTCCTCATCCACATTGCCGGAGAATTCTGCGGCCGCCGTCCTGGAGCCCTCCTGTCCACCGGCCTTTTCCTTCGTCGCATGCTCGCCGAATTCGATGACCTTGCCGAGTCCGGAGAGGAATGTCTTGAAGACCTCGACCGGCTTTGCCGCTTTCGTGCCTTCGCCCTCGGCAAATTCGTAGGTTTCGACGCCGGAGAGTATCTCCATGAAGTCGAGGGTCGCAGGCACTACCGCAGGCGGGAGCTTTCCTTCCTTGCTGAGGCTCTCGCAGAAGGAAACGAATTCCTTCTTCCTGGCTGCGGTCTCCAGGGCGCTGGCCCTTTGCGCGGCTGCGGTGATTGCAATGTCCTTACTTTTGAGCTGCTCGGAGAATTCGGCTATCTGCTGCCTCAATTCACCGAGCTGCCGTTCCAATTCCTGTTCCCTTAGTGTGGGCATACTACCTCCTGTTTGTGGTTTTGTCTCACTGAATGCAGGCTCCGCAGGTTCACGCTGCAACTCTTCTATCTCCCAATTGCCTACTATCCTGTCGGCAGTATCCGGATCAAACTTTTCTATCAGCCACTCGCGCAGTCTGCGGAAGATGCCGCCCACAATATTGCCCCGATAGTCGGCAAACTCAATAGTTACGGCATCTGATTCCGAGAACTGAACATCAGCAAGCCCCTTGACAGCAGGCGGCATTGCACCCAGGAACCCCACGTGCCTGAGCGTCATATCCGGGTAAAGAGATATAGAGCGCTTTTTGTAAAGTCCTTTCTTTACTGCCTCAACAAACTCCGGAACAAGGCCTTTCAGATTCGCGTACAGCGTCTGGCCGTCGCGTTTGACTGACTCTACCCACCCGAATGCAGGCGCATTGTCTTTCGGATGCCCTATAACCACCGGGGCCTCGTGCTCCTCGGGCTTATACTTACTTGCAATAGCGTCGAGGTCGGCCTCTGTCCAGGTGCGCTCCTTGCCATTGGATTCGGTATGGGTCCCGGTTTTAAAAATCTCGATCCTCATAAAACCTCCTTTCATTAATCCTTTAATGGGCTGGAAGCCTTAGTTTTACTATCCCGGCTTTCCCTGTCGGCGCCAGCCCATATCTCAAACGAAGCAAAAACCTGCCGAGGCTTCTTTCCGGGGTTTATCCGCTTTTATTGTCTTCAGCTTACCGGAACTTTTCGGGCGGTGCTCCTGAACCGCTCAGGGGTGAACAGGAATTTTAAAAGGTAAGATTGAATCAAAAAGAGGAGGTCCTGGAAATGGATCTGAGCCTGAAGGAAATTATGCAATTTGTTGTCCAGGGCGGCGTGGCCATAGTTGTTTTCATCATCTGGTACTTCACCTTTACCAAATCGAGCAAGCAAACCGAGGCATTTTTAAAGCAATCGCTGGATCAGAGCGCTGAGGCATTCAACAAACATACCGCCATGAACGAGCAACTCCTCAAATTCCTCGTCGATGAACAGGAGTATAAACTGCAACTCGCAGGCATCCTGGACCGGCTCTCGATCAAATTAGACATTCCGGCACAGTGCCCCATCCTTATGACTGGAAAGAAGTTCAAACTGGAGGTAACAGAATGAGTCTGGGTAAAGACATCCTGCTTATCAAGGCCCGTATCGCTGACAAAAAAAAGCAGCGCGAAGAGAATACCAGGCGGGCCGATTCATACATCATTATCCTCCGCGACATTTTCGACCCCTATTCTGATGACTTCACCAAGATGGATCTGGAGCGAGCTGCGGTGATTGTCAACGACTTCAACCGGCTCCAAAAGGAAACTATGGATCTGGACGCACAGATCGCCCGGATGGAGCGGGACCTCAATGGCTAAGCTCGCAATCTACAACGATGAGGCAAAGCGGCTCTATGTGCAGGAAGGCTTTTCCCTCGATACTATTGTCGGCATGCTCAACGGCAAGGTCTCCAGGAAGACGCTCTACAACTGGAAGATACAGGGCGACTGGGATGCAAAACGTAAAGAGTACCTGAATCAGACCAAGGACCTGTATACGGAGCTTATCGAAATCGCCCGGCTCATGATTAAGGAGGCAAAGGCGAACCCCACGTCAAAAAACGTTATGGCCGCATTCCGTGCAGCAAGTATGCTGCTGCCGAAGGACGGAACGCGCATTATGGAGGAAGAGACCTCCCAGGAGGAGAGGAAGGGGCTGACGGCTGATGCGATTGCGCAAATAGAGAAAGAAGTCGGGCTGCTATGAATGTAAGCAAGTATTTTCTCCCTTATCAAATCCGCTGGCTTAAAGACTCATCACCTATAAAGATATGGGAAAAGTCCCGGCGTATCGGCGCTACCTATGTGCAGGCTTATGAAGATGCGCGCGAGGCAGCTCAAGGTTTATGGGATGTCTGGTTTTCGTCTGCGGACGAATCAGCGGCACGGGAATATATCCTCTACTGCGCTAAGTGGGCAAAGCTTTTTGACAAGGCTGCCAAATATCTCGGCGTTGTGATTTTGGATTCTGATAAAGATATTAAGGCTTATATGGTTACGTTTGCAAACGGCAGGCGCATCAACGCTCTCTCCTCAAATCCAAAAGCATTCCGCTCCAAGGGCGGCAAGGTAATCCTTGACGAGTTCGCATGGCACGAGGATGCAGAGACTCTATGGGCTGCGGCAAGGCCGTGTATCACATGGGGATTTCCTCTCAGGATATTAAGCACCCATAACGGCACGAACTGCCGTTATTACAAGTTCATAGACGGCGTTAAAAAGGGAAAGCTCAACTGGTCGCATCACATTACGCAAATCCAATTAGCCGTTGACGAAGGGCTTGTTGATAAGATTCTCCGGCGCAAAGCGACCGATGAAGAAAAAGCGGCGTGGCTCAAGGAACAGCGTGAAAGCTGTTTTGATGAAAATACATGGTTGCAGGAGTATTGCTGCATCCCTGTGGATGAGGCATCGGCGTTTATGACATATGAAATGCTTTTAGCCTGTGAGAGGGATGACATATTGTGGGAGGGGACTGTCCCTGATTTACGGGCGCAAGCCGTAGAATCGGGACTGTCCCCGTCAACCGGCGATCTCTATGGAGGCATGGACATAGGCAGAAAAAAAGACCTCTCAGTAATCTGGCTTATAGAGAAGCTCGGGCATGTCAGATACACCCGGCTCGTAAAGGTGATGGAAAAAGCGTCTTTCAGTGTGCAGCGTGAAACACTCTTTGAGATTCTGAAGCATCCGCGGCTAAGACGGTTCTGCATTGACGCAACAGGAATCGGTATGCAGTTGAGTGAAGAGGCACAGGACGCATTCGGCAAATACAGGGTAGAGGCCGTTACTTTCACTAACGCCGTAAAAGAAGATATGGGCTACGGCCTGAAAAACTCTATTGAGGACAGGCTGCTGTATATACCGGCTGATTTTGAAATTCGCGAGGACTTTCACTCAATCAGAAAGGTTACGACTTCATCCGGCAATATCCGCTTTGATGTTGCAGCATCCGAAGCAAGGGGACACGCTGACAGGTTCTGGGCATGCGCGCTTGCAAATCACGCGGCATCGGACAAATCCTCCGGACCTATCCACGTTACATCCAAAAAAAGGAGGGAGTCATATGAAATTACCAGGGGTTATTAAAAGACTGAGCCTCATCCAGAAATTGAGATACAGGTTTTTCAAACGGAGAGTTGAAAACGCGCAGAAGTTCATCTCGACTCTCGACTCCTCCTTACGCAAAATGGGATACAACCGGGGAAGCCGGAGGCGGTTATGCCACGACTACA
>JAJZPZ010000239.1 GCA_021847795.1 Nitrospirota bacterium | reverse complement strand
AAGGATATCATGGTGGTCGAGAAAGGGCATGCGCTGATGGATTATTTTATCAAGGAGGTTTTCGAGTAATGCTTATCGTTCAGAAATACGGCGGCACGTCTGTTGCCAATACCGAGAGGATAAAGGCAGTTGCAGAGCGTGTTGCAAGGACTGCGAAGGAAGGCAACAAAGTCGCTGTCGTTGTCTCCGCCATGGCGGGGGAGACGGACAAGCTGATCGGGCTTGCCCGGAAGCTGTCGTCAGATCCCAATGAGAGGGAAATGGACATGCTGTTGTCCTCGGGAGAGCGCGTGACCAGTGCGCTCACAGCAATTGCGATAGAAGAGCTGGGGCACAAGGCAATGGCGCTGACAGGCCGGCAGATGGGGATAATCACCGATACGGTCCATACAAAGGCCAAGATAGAGAAGATATCGGCCGACAGGGCGAAAAAGGCGCTCGATGAGGGATACGTCGTGGTTGTCGCCGGGTTCCAGGGTATAACGGAAGACGGATCGGATGTGACCACCCTGGGTAGAGGAGGATCAGACCTCTCCGCAGTTGCCATAGCCTCTGCGCTGGATGCCGACCTGTGCGAGATCTACACCGATGTGGACGGGGTCTACACCACTGACCCGAACATTGTACCCGACGCAAGAAAGCTCGAAAAGATTTCTTATGAAGAGATGCTTGAACTGGCGAGCCTGGGAGCAAAGGTGCTCCAGACGCGGTCTGTGGAGTTTGCCATGAAATATGGAACGCCTCTGATAGTGCGGTCAAGCTTCAATGATAATCCCGGCACGCTTGTCACCAAGGAGGACAAGGACATGGAAAAGGTTGTTGTATCAGGTGTTGCGTATGACAAGAATCAGGCCAAGATTACGGTGATGGGCTTGCCTGATAAGCCCGGTATTGCCGCCAGGCTCTTCAAGGCAATAGCGGATGCCGGCATTGTCGTTGATATGATCGTCCAGAATGTAAGCAGCGACGGAAAAGCAACGGACATATCGTTTACGGTCCCGAAGACGGACAGCAAAAAGGCCGTGAAGCTTACGGAAGAGATTGCCGGGGAACTCGGCGCAAGCGGGGTGAACCTCGGGGAGGCTATAGCGAAGATCTCCATTGTCGGCGTGGGCATGAGGACACATTCGGGGGTTGCGGCCCAGATGTTCGAGACCCTTGCAAAGCACGGGATCAATATCATGATGATCAGCACGTCGGAGATCAAGGTCTCATGCATCATCGATCTGAAATATACGGAACTTGCAGTGAGGGTGCTGCATGATGTATTCAAATCGGCAGAGGTGAAATAGAGGTAGTATGCCGAAAATCGAGATTTATGATACAACGCTCAGGGACGGTTCCCAGGCGGAAGATGTTTCTTTCTCCGTCGAGGACAAACTGCGGATCACCGAGAAGCTGGATGAACTGGGGGTCCACTATATCGAGGGCGGCTGGCCGGGCTCCAATCCGAAGGACGTTGAATATTTCAAAAAGGTCAGGAAGCTCAAACTCTCAAGCTCCGTCATCACTGCCTTTGGAAGCACGCACAGGCCGAGGCACAAGGCGCAGGATGACCATAATCTGAAGACCCTCATCGACTCCGGGGCGCAGGTTGCCGCCATTGTCGGCAAGACCTGGGACTTCCATGTAAAGGAGCTGTTCAGGATTCCCATAGAAGAGAACTACGATATCATTCACGCTTCAATCGCCCACCTGAAAAAATATATCGAAAGGGTGTTCCTCGATGCAGAGCACTTTTTCGACGGGTATAAAGACAATCCTGAATTTGCGGTCCAGTGCCTGAGGGCTGCCGAAGCCGCAGGGGCCGACTGCCTGGTTTTGTGCGATACCAACGGCGGCAATCTGCCGAAGGAGATAAAAAAGATCGTCCAGGATGTGATCAGGAAAGTCAAAACTCCTGTAGGTATCCATGCGCATAACGATTCGGACTGCGCGGTCGCGAGTTCTCTTGCCGCGGTCGAAGCAGGGGCGGTCCAGGTGCAGGGGACCATCAACGGTCTCGGCGAGCGCTGCGGCAATGCCGATCTCTGTTCCGTTATCCCCAATCTCCAGATCAAATCAGGCCTGAGCTGCCTGCCTGACAGCAAGCTGTCAAGATTGAGGGAAGCTTCGCGGTTCGTCAACGAGATAGCCAATATACGGCACTTTAAACGGCAGCCTTTTGTCGGTGACAGCGCCTTTGCCCATAAGGGCGGCATTCATGTCAGCGCGATCAGGAAGAGGCCCGAGACCTATGAGCATATCAGGCCTGCCCTTGTAGGCAATTCCCAGCGGGTGCTGATTTCGGACCTTGCTGGAAAGAGCAATATCCTGAGGAAGGCCGAAGAATTCGGCATACGCCTGGACCCCGATTCCCCCAAGCTGCAGAAGATACTGGATACCCTGAAGGAGCTCGAGCACCAGGGCTTTCAGTTTGAAGGCGCCGAGGCATCCTTTGAACTCCTGCTGAAGAAGGCGCTGGGGCTCCATCGGAGGTTTTTCGATCTCATCGGATTCAGGGTCATTGATGAGAAGAGGAAAGAAAAAGAGATGCCGATCAGCGAGGCGACCATCATGCTCAAGGTGGAAAAGAGCGTCGAGCATACCGCTGCCACGGGCAACGGCCCGGTAAATGCCCTTGACAACGCCCTCAGGAAGGCGCTGGACAAGTTCTACCCTGAACTGAAAACAGTCAAGCTCCACGACTATAAGGTGCGTGTCCTTACCGCAGGGAAAGGGACATCCGCCAGGGTGCGCGTCCTGGTGGAATCCGGTGACAATGACAGCAAGTGGGGCACCGTAGGCGTGTCGGAAAATATCATCGAAGCCTCATGGCAGGCCCTTGTGGACAGCATCGATTACAAGCTCCTTAAAGAGGAGAAGTAAGTCCCTGAAACAGTAATCCGGAAATGAGTTGCAGTTTGCCCTTCAATAAATAGTGAAGGAGTTTTCACATGGACAAACGGAAAATTCTTCTCGGCGGGCAGTGGGTTGAAACAGATGATGTGCTTCGCGTGTCCAATCCCTTCAACGGGGAGATTGTCGGCGCTGTATGCCGCGCAGGCGGCAAAGAAGCGGAACGGGCCGTTGAGCTTGCACATGGCGCACGGCGTGCCGTTGCAGCACTCCCTTCCTACAGGCGGTCGGAAATTCTCACCAACATATCGAATGCCCTTTTCAAAAGAAAGGAAGAGATATCTAGGACCATAACCCTGGAGTGCGGAAAGCCTGTCAGGGATGCGCGGGGAGAAGTCGACAGGTCCGTCCTCACCTTCAGGATAGCCTCTGAAGAGGCAAGCAGGACAGGCGGTGAAGTCCTCCCCCTTGACAGGAACGCCCTGTCTGAAGGCAGGTGGGGCATTACCCGGCGGTTCCCTGCGGGCCCGGTCTTCGGCATTACGCCCTTCAATTTCCCCCTCAATCTCGTCTCCCATAAAGTCGCCCCTGCAATTGCATCGGGCAACCCGATCATCATAAAACCGGCTTCGAAGACGCCAGCCACGGCGCTTATCCTGGGAGATATCGTCAGGGATTCAGGCCTGCCTGAAGGCGGCATCAGTGTCATCCCCTGTGATACGAAGGTCGCAGAAAAGATCATAGCTGATGAGAGGATCAGGGTGCTCAGTTTTACCGGAAGCGCAACCGTCGGCTGGGCATTGAAAGCCGGGGCCCCCCGCAAAAAGGTGC
>JAJZPZ010000238.1 GCA_021847795.1 Nitrospirota bacterium | reverse complement strand
GAATGAGGACATATACAGCTATCGGGCACTATGAAAATACAACATAAATTCCTTACTTCCTTTATCGCTTCTCTTGTCCTCTCGATCATCGTGCACATCCTTGTCATCGCAGGCATATCGGATACCGGCGGTTTTGATTTTCTTGATTCGCTTTCAGATGGCGTCTTTACCGCCCATCTCGTGTCCGAAGAGACCCGTCCACTGTCACTGCCGAAAGCCTCGAAAAAATCACCTCCTGACAGTTTGGTGAAAACAAGCGACGAAGAAAGCAATAACGGACCGGACACAAAAGAAGAGGTCCGCCCCCCCACGGAAGACAAACCTGATAAACCGCCGGTCCCCCAGGAGGACAGCAAGCCTGAAGACATTCATGGACCCGCGGCAGATAGCCTTGATAAACCGGTTACCCCGGCCGTTCCCGAAGCAACCGGCGCTGCCGACAAGCCTCCCGCTGAGAGCAGGCCCCCTTTGGCCGAACCAGTCAAAACAGGAGGGTCATCACCACTCCTCAAATCCACCCATGAAAAGCTCCGCTACGATCTTTACTGGCTCAATGTATTCGTAGGCAAGGCCGAACTCGAGGCCATCAACCGCAACGGCGCCATTACCATAACCTCTCAGGTCCATTCCTCTCCCTTTATTTCGACTTTTTACAGAGTAGAGGATTATGCGGAAAGCACCGTGGTAAATGGCCTGCCGGCCGGTTTCAGGATCAAACAGAAGGAAGGCAGGTACAGGAGCGATAAGGAAACCCTGTTCGACACCACAAACAAAAAGATCACCTTTTCAAACTATCTGAAAGGTGAAAAAAACGAGCACGCCATGGGCCAGTCCATTCTGTGGGACGTCATATCGGGCTTCTATCACCTGAGGACCCTCTCTTTCGAAGTAGGCAAGCCTGTTTATATCGACATATTCGACAGCAACAAGTTCCTGAAAGCAGAGGTGAGTATCCTGAGGAAAGAGAAGCTTACCCTTTTCGACAAATCGGAAGTTGATACCGTGATAGTTAAACCGCTGCTCAAGTCAGATGGCCTGTTCCAGGCCCGGGGAGAAATACTCATTTGGCTCACCGATGACGACAACAGAATACCCGTCCGGATAGAAACGAAAGTGCCCATAGGAAAGGTCATCGCCGAGCTGAAGTCGCTCGAAACGGAATAACAGAAAAAAGCCCCCGCCATTTCAGGTAGTGTCTCAGTTCAGCCCAAAGGCTTTGCGGCGATCCCTTTAAAAGTATTTCATACCAGGCTTATGGCCTGATTTGAAACCACACAGGGGAATTCCGGTACTACAGGATCGGGCCGGATATGAATATGTCTTTCATCGCATCACAAAGGCTTTGGGGTGAATTGAGACACTACCCCATTTTATTGGGGGGTGAAATAAGTCGCCTGTTTCGGTTAGAATATAAGTCATTGTGGAGCTTTTTATTTCTCCCTACAGGAAAATATGCAGGAATTTATAGTAATTAAGGGTGCCCGCGAGCACAATCTCAAAAACATTGATGTAACCATACCGAGGGACAAAATTTCGGTCATCACCGGTCCTTCCGGTTCCGGCAAGTCTTCTTTAGCTATGGACACCATCTATGCAGAGGGGCAGAGGCGGTATGTTGAAAGCCTTTCCGCCTATGCACGGCAGTTCCTTGAGCAAATGCAGAAGCCTGACCTTGATTACATTGACGGTCTGTCTCCCGCCATAGCCATTGACCAGAAAACAGTAACCAAAAGTCCGCGCTCCACAGTAGGAACAATCACCGAAATATACGATTACATGAGAGTGCTCTACACCAGAATAGGCATTCCTTACTGCTACCAGTGCGGCTCCGTCATCTCCACACAGGACATAACGAATATTATCCGGGCGGTTTCATCATTGCCTATCGGGACAAGGGTCCAGGTGCTTGCTCCTACGGTCCGGGGGAGAAAGGGGGAGTACAAGAAAGAACTCCACCAGATGAGAATGGACGGGTTTGTCAGGGCACGGATAGACGGGAAAATGGTGGAACTCACCCAGGACATTTCGCTGAAGAAACAGCAAAGGCATACCATAGAAGTGGTAATCGACAGGTTTATCATCAAACATGGCATAGAAAGGCAGGTAAAACAGGCAATTGATACCACCCTGCGCTACGCCGACACGGTGATCATAAACCTGGTTGACGAAAACAGGGACATTCCTTTCAGCAAGACCCTTGCATGTCCGAATTGCGGAATAAGTTACTCTGAAATAGAGCCGCGGCTTTTTTCGTTCAACAGCAAGTACGGCGCATGCCCGAAATGCAACGGGACGGGTTTTGAAGGGTTCACGGAAGAGGCCGAAAACGGGAATTATTCGGAAAATATCTACACAAAGGAATTGACCCATTTAAGCCCCTGCAAGACATGCAACGGGATGAGGCTGAAGAAAGAGGCGCTCAGCGTCAAAATCAACGATACCAATATCGGAGAATTTTCCGGGCTGTCCGTTGAGAATGCCGAAAGTTTTATTCATGGACTGGCGCTCTCCGAGAGGGAAATGATTATTGCAAACAGGGTCCTCAAGGAAGTGAAGGACAGGCTCTCCTTCCTCAAAAAAGTAGGGCTCGGCTACCTGACCCTCGACAGGCCTTCTCTTACCCTCTCGGGAGGAGAGGCCCAGCGCATAAGGCTTGCCACTCAGCTTGGTTCTTCCTTTACCGGGGTCCTCTATATCCTGGACGAACCGAGCATAGGGCTTCACCCGCGGGATTGTTCAAAGCTCCTCGACAACCTTGCCGCCATCAGGGATGCCGGGAACACCATAGTCATCGTAGAGCATGATGAGGAAACCATCAGGTGGGCTGATTATATCATCGATATCGGCCCCGGCGCCGGCAAGAACGGCGGCTGGGTCATTGCCGCAGGCACCCCCGAAGAAATCATGCATAATGAATCGTCCCTTACCGGGAGATATCTGAATGGGCAGCTCACAATCCCCGCCCCGGCAAGCATACGGAAACCGAAGGATTTTCTGAACATTACCGGCGCATCGGAATTCAACCTGAAGAACATCGATGTTTCCATTCCCCTGGGCGTGTTTGTTTGCGTCACCGGGGTCTCCGGTTCGGGCAAGAGCACCCTGGTATATGAAATACTCTATAAGACACTTGCAAAACATCTTAACAACAGCGACGTCATTCCCGGGAAGCATAAGCAGATCGAAAATATCGGGAAGATCGACAAGGCAATATGTGTGGACCAATCGCCCCTTGGCAGGACCCCACGATCAAATCCCGCCACCTATACCGGGCTCTTCAGTTTTATAAGAGACCTGTTTTCGCAGTTGCCTGATTCGCGTGTCAGGGGGTACAAGGCCTCGCGGTTCAGTTTTAATCTCTCGGGCGGAAGGTGCGAGGCATGCCAGGGAGATGGCCTCAAAAAGATAGAGATGCATTTTCTCCCTGATGTTTATGTGACCTGTGATGTCTGTAAGGGCAAGAGATATAACAAGGAAACCCTCGATGTTTATTACAAAGGCAGGAACATTGCAGATGTGCTCGAAATGACCATATCCGAAGCGCTTGATTTCTTCAGTGCCATCCCTCCCCTGAAACAGCGCCTCGATATTCTCGAGGACATCGGGATGGGATACCTGAAGCTCGGGCAGCCGGCAACCACATTGTCAGGCGGAGAATCCCAACGCCTGAGGCTTGCA
>JAJZPZ010000237.1 GCA_021847795.1 Nitrospirota bacterium | reverse complement strand
GACCTCGTTGAAGCCGGTCTTAAGGAATGATGCCCGCAAGTCACCGATGAATTTCTCATAGGATTGCCTGCCCGGGGCCGTCTTTCCCTCTATGCCTATAGTCGCCTTCGGCAGTTCCGCAGGTATCCGGTCGTAGCCGTACGTCCTTGCCACTTCTTCGATAATGTCGGCGTCCCGCCGGACATCGTTCCTGTATGCCGGGGGCTGGGCCTTAAAATACCCTTCGGATTCTTCCACCTTGAAGCCTAGTCCGCTGAGGCAGTCCACGATCTCCCGCCTGGACAGTTCGAGGCCGAGAATCCTGTTCACCTTCCCGTACTTTACGGTAATATCAGCCGGCATGTACTTTTTCGGGTAGATATCGATCTTCCCGTAAATAGTTCCCCCGGCAACCTCTTTCATCAGGAATGCAGCCCTGTCAAGGGCCTTCTTGAGCATCTTGATGTCCGTGCCCCTTTCAAACCTGTAGGAGGACTCCGTCTTGATACCGAGGACCTTCGAGGTCTTCCTCACGGATACGGGATCGAAATAAGCGCTCTCGATGAAAATATCCTTCGTGGTATCGCTCACCTCTGTCTCCATGCCCCCCATAATGCCTGCAACAGCTATGGGCCTCTTCATGTCCCATATCAGGAGGGCATCCCGGGGAACTTTATGGTCTACGCCGTCAAGGGTCTTGATCTCGATATCGGGGTCGCGGCCTTTTATGCTTGCAGGAGTGCCGACCCGGATGCGGCGCCCCTTGATTGTCTTCAGGTCAAAGGCATGGAGGGGATGTCCGAATTCGAGGAGAACATAGTTTGTGACATCTACGATATTATTGATGGACCGGAGTCCGCATTTTTCGAGTCTCTGCCTCATCCAGTCCGGCGACGGGCCGATCCTGAGGTTCTTGATGATCCTCCCGGCGTATCTCCGGCAGAGCGTCGTATCGAGGATATCAACGTTGAAATCCAGTTCTCCCGGTTCTGCCACAACATCGTGACCCGGGAATTTCAGCTTGACCCCGTATGCAGACGAAAGCTCGCGCGCAATGCCGATAAGGCTCAGGCAGTCGGCCCTGTTGGGAGTAACATTGACCTCAAAAACAACATCGCCGTCTATTGTTTCAGCCGCCTCCACCTCAAGCCCCAGCATGGTAAGCCTGTGGGAGACTTCATCAGCAGTAGCCGTAACATTGACCAGTTCTTTAAGCCACTCAAAAGGGACGCGCATCCTTTGCTCCTAAATTCCAAATCCCAAGCACTAAATCCTAAGCAAATTCAAAATATCAAACCCGAATGTGCAAAACCGTTTTGAGCATTGGAGCTTCGTATTTTGATATTGTTTAGAGCTTAGAGTTTCGGATTTCGTATTTTTCACTAGAATTGCCTCAGGAACCTTATATCGTTTTCAAAAAACAACCGGATATCATCTATGGCGTACTTCAGCATGGTAATCCTCTCTATCCCCATGCCGAAGGCAAAGCCGGAATACTCTTCCGTGTCATATCCCACGTGTTCGAAAACAGCGGGATTCACCATGCCGGCGCCGAGGATCTCAAGCCAGCCCGAGCCTTTGCACACCCTGCAGCCCGCCCCGCTGCACAGGATGCACCCGATGTCCACTTCAGCAGAGGGCTCGGTAAAAGGGAAGAAGCTGGGCCTGAATCTCACCGGGGTATTGGGACCGAACATCTGGTGAAGAAAGGTCTCGAGAATGCCTTTCAGGTTGCTGAAGGTTACTCCCTTGTCCACCATGAGGCCTTCCACCTGATGGAACATGGGGGTATGCGTTATGTCCGCGTCGCAGCGGTAAACTTTGCCCGGGGCAATAAACCGCACCGGGGGCTTCCTCTTTTTCATCCCCCGCACCTGAACAGGAGAGGTATGGGTCCGGAGGACCACGTCGTCGCTCACGAAAAACGTGTCCTGCATGTCCCTGGCCGGATGGTCTTTCGGAAAGTTCAGCGCCTCGAAATTGTAATAATCAAGCTCGACTTCAGGGCCCTCTTCCACGCTGAATCCCATTTTTACAAAGATGTCCACCACTTCCAGGAGTGTTTTATTGATGGGGTGCTCCCTGCCGAAGGGGGTGTATTTTCCGGGCAAGGTTATATCAATAGACTCGGCAAGCAACTGCTTCTTCAGCTCTTCATTTTTAAGACGGGCTTCCTTTGCATCAAGCTGGTCCTCAATGAAATCTTTCGCCTCATTCACCTTTTTGCCGAAAAAGGGCCTTTCGCCCGAAGGCAGAGATGAGAGCGATTTCAATTGAGAGGTTATAATGCCTTTTTTCCCGAGGTATTTAACTCTGAGTTGAAATAAGTCTGCCGGGTTGCCTATGGATTCCAGTTCATCGAGAAATGTCTGTTTCAGATCGTCGATCATATATTAATAAAAGACAAGTGACAGGTAAGACGTAAGAAGTAAGAAGTGGGAAGTTAAGGGGTAATAAAAAATAAATTACACTTTCACTTCTTGCTTCTTAGTTCCTACTTCCTACTTGCCTTAATCCCACTTGTCTTTACGTCTTACTTGCTTTTATGCGCTACCTGTTCCACGAGTTTGCTGAACGCCTTGAAATCATTGTATGCCAGGTCAGCAAGGGCCTTTCTGTTCAAAGTAATGTTCGCTGTCTTCAGGCCGTTCATAAACTGGCTGTATGTCGTATTCAGGGATCTGACGGCAGCATTGATCCTTGCTATCCAGAGCGCCCTGAACTCGCGTTTCTTACGCCTTCTGTCCTTGTATGCTGCGATAAGGGCCTTGTCCACAGTCTGGAGCGCAATCCTGTAAAGCCGGCTCCTTGCCCCATAATATCCTTTTGCACTCTCAAGGACCTTTTTATGATATCTTTTTGACTTAAATCCACCTTTTGCCCTCGGCATTTTTCCTCCTTATACCATGCAGAAAAACTTATCTTTATATTTTAATAGCTTACAGTTTAATAAATCAAAGGCACAAGCGTCAAGTCTGAAAATCCGTTACAGCGTTTATCACGTTGCGCGTTAAGGGGCCGAACAAGCATTACGGATTGAGAAAATTCAGCGCTGAACGCACTGCGCTATGAACGCAAACGCATTTTAGAACATGTACGGCAACAGTTTTTTGACATTATCATACTGCACATCAGGTACCAGTGCGCTCTTCCTGAGATTCCTCCCTCTTTTGGGAGATTTGCTTGTCAAGAGATGGCTTTTGTATGCCTTGTTCCTCTTTATCTTCCCGCTGCCCGTTACCTTGAACCTCTTGGCAGCACCCCTGTGAGTCTTCATCTTAGGCATAGTTTCCTCCTTTCCTTTCGGGAATAAACATACTGAAGCGGCATTCATGTACTGAAAAGAGGTTATTATACCACGAATTGGCCTCTCTTGGGAACTATCTGCTTTTTTCCGTATATTATATATTATATTATGCCGGACCTATTTGCTGCCCGGCGATACGACCATGGTGATGTGGTTGCCTTCCAGTTTGGGGCGCTGCTCCACGCTGAATTTTTCGCCGGCGAGCATCTCGGTTATCTTTTCAAATACCTTCATGCCCATTTCAGGCCGTATGATTTCGCGGCCCCTGAAGTACATGGTAATTTTGGCCTTGTCGCCCTCGCCAAGAAACCTTTTGATGTTCCTGACCTTGAGATCGAGATCGTGTTCCGATATCTGGGGCCTTATCTTTACTTCCTTCACATCTATGGTTTTCCGCGCCGTATGCTTCTTGCTCATCTGGTATTTGTACTTGCCGAAATCCATAACAGATCGGAA
>JAJZPZ010000236.1 GCA_021847795.1 Nitrospirota bacterium | reverse complement strand
ACCTGCCGCAGCTTGCCCGCCAGCCTTTCGGCAAAAGCGGGATTTTCGGACAGAAAGGTTTCGATATTCTTGCCGGCCCGTTCAGGATCAGGACATTTGTCTAAAATGGAACCGAAATCGGAAGGTGAAAAACCAGGAAGACCAAAATCCTTTTCGAAATTCTGCCCGCTAATAGTAAGTCCTCCTCGTTCACTTCAGCTATCCAGGGCTTCCGGACTTATTTCTCCCGCGTCCAAAGCCTCGGATCAAGGGCATCTCTCAGTCCCTCTCCGACAAGATTATAACTCAGAACAGTGACAAGAATGGCAAGGCCCGGGAAAAGGGACAGCCACCAGGCAACGGTTA
Source organism: Nitrospirota bacterium (assembly GCA_021847795.1). Classification (GTDB taxonomy): domain Bacteria; phylum Nitrospirota; class Thermodesulfovibrionia; order Thermodesulfovibrionales; family Dissulfurispiraceae; genus JAMCVZ01. The sequence goes on along the minus strand of JAJZPZ010000236.1, from coordinate 3,422 downwards.
TATTGTCTTTCCCTGCCGTAAGGATATTGCCCCAGCTCGGATCCGGGGGCTGGACTCCGAGGCCGAGAAAAGAGAGCCCTGATTCGGTAAGGATCGCCCCTGCAATGCCGAAAGTTGCAGCGACAAAAACAGGCGAGAGGGCATTCGGAATGACATGCCTGAAAATGAGACGGAAATCACTCGCGCCGATTGCCCGTGCCGCGGAAACAAAGTCCCGCTCCTTGAGTGTCAGGAACTCGGCCCTTACGAGGCGCGCAACATCCATCCAGCCGGTAAGTCCGATAATGATCATGATCGTCGAGATGCTGGGCTCAACAATAGCTATCACGGCAAGGATCAGGAAAAATGTCGGGAAAGCGAGCATGATATCGACGAATCTCATAATCACCGCGTCCGTCTTCCGGCCGTAAAAACCTGCCAGGGAACCCAGAACAGTCCCTATGGTGATCGCAATGCCTACCGCAATAAACCCGACTTTCAGGGACGCACGGCTGCCCCATATCATTCTCACGAGCACATCCCGACCGAGTTCGTCAGTTCCGAAAGGATGAGAAAAACTCGGGGAAGAAAGCACATTATATACGTTGATGGCAGTCGCTTCTTTATAGGGCGCAATAAGGGGCGCGCCTAAAGCGATGGTTGCCAGGACAAGAATAATGACCAGGCCGCCGACCGACAATGGATTTTTCCTGAATCTTTTCCAGATTATGCTGAACATTTACTTCCTCACTCTTATTCGCGGGTCCACGATGGCATAAGATATATCGGCAACCAGATTGCCGATGAGAGTTAATACGGCGCCGATGACCAGGATGCCCATGATCGTCGGATAGTCCCTCGACATGGTAGATGAATAAAAGAGCTGCCCCATTCCGGGTATGGCAAAAATGGTCTCGAATATAACCGCCCCTCCGATGAGCCCGGGTACGGCAAGTCCGAGTATGGTAACTATAGGCATCATGGCGTTCCTCAAGGCATGGTGGACGATCACATCAGATTCCTTAAGCCCCTTTGCCCTCGCTGTCCGTATATAGTCCTGCCTGATCACCTCAAGCATGCTTGAACGGCTGTATCTGCTGAGCCCGGCAAGGCCGCCGAAGGCGCTCAGTCCTACCGGCAGTATCAGGTGACGCGCATAATCCGCCATTCTACTAAAAAAACCCATTCCCGTCATATCGATACTCCGTATGCCGGAGATGGGGAGCACCCCGAGGTTCACCCCGAAAATAACCATCATGATCAGGGCGAGCCAGAAAGTCGGAGTTGAAAACCCCAGGAAGACGAAGATCGCGGTGAATTTATCAAAAAGCGAGTATTGCTTTGTGGCCGAGAGCACCCCGATGGGAATTGCGATGAGCATGATGAGCAGGAGCGAAAGGAGGTTGATTGTGAGGGTGATGGGAATCCGCTCTTCTATTTTATCGGTGACTTTTTTGCCGTCCACGAAAGACGTGCCGAAATCGAGTTTTACAAACCTTTTGAGCCAATCCATATACTGGACATGCAGGGGCTTGTCGAGCCCGTACAGTTTCTTCAGATTTTCCCTTGCCTGTGCGGAAGTTTTCAACGACATCTCGGTTTGGACCTCTACAGGCCCGCCCGGCGCCACATGAATGACGACAAAGGTAATAAGGGTGATGCCGAAGATCAGCGGGACCATAATGGCCAATCGTTTTAAAATATATTCAATCATACTTATCCTGTCTTCAATTCGTGCTTAATTATTAAAGGAACTTTCCCTGCCTACTGTCCGAAAATACATATTTTCTATTATACCCGAAAGAAATGCGCTGCGTCCTATGTACAGGGAAGAGCGGCGTGGGGGAGGCTGTACAGGTCATTCCTCAGCCAAGACCAGCATCGCACGAGTACATCCGCTGCATCTCTTCCGTATAGTTGCCGGTCTCATCAAAGATGAACAAGGGCCTTTCCACCTTCATTCCCGTGCGCGCCCCTTTCACCGCCTCCACCAGTACCATCTTTGCCTCGGATGAAGCATTGGAATGAACAGGCCTCAGCCGTTTCGGCTCCATTCCGCAGGCATTCATCACTCTGATGATATCGGTCAGTCTCTCGGGCAGATGAATGATGCAAAATTTCCCGTGGTGCTTCAGCATCAGGGCGCCGGCCTGCACAAGGTCTTTTAAGGAGAGCATGAGTTCATGGCGCGCCACTGCCCTCTCATCGCCAAGGCTGAGCAGCCCTGCCTTTGCCCTTCTGAAGGGGGGGTTGGAAACAACGAGATCGAAGCCTTCGGCCATCATCCCATAATCGCCTGCAGGGGCCTTGTTTTGAGCAGCATGACCTTTGCCCACCTGTGACTGCAGGGCATAAAACTCCGAAAGCTTCATGCATATTTCCTTTACATCGGCCTTTACCACCTGCACCCTGCCTTCAAGATTGTTCAGCGCAATATTCTCCTTTGCCCGCTTTGCCAGGCTCTCCTGCAGCTCCACCAGCATTACCTCTGCACCGGCATACTGCCGGGCAAGGAGGAGCCCGATAATGCCCGATCCCGCGCCGAGGTCCGCAATTCTCTGGGCGCGGGGCAAACTCACAAAGGAGGCCAGGATAAGGGCATCCACGGAAAAGCGGTAACCGCTTTTGTTCTGGTTGATCCGGATATCTCTGATAAAATCGTGAGTAATCATTGGATTCATACGGGGCTTGCCCGTGTATGTGTAAAGGTTAACACAAGCGGCATTTCAAGGACAATGGAGGGACTGTCCCGCGGTAAGCCTTGCCTCGGAGATGCCGCTGAATACCTGCCGTGATTCTGATCACATTTTTTTACATCGTACTTTCCTATAATCCTATAATAGCGGGAAGCTGAATCACCTTGAATAATTCTGATTTTATCGCAACATCATATTTCCCGGGAGAACCGGGTAAAAGGAGCAGAGAACATGAGCAACAAAGCATTAGCAACCGAAAATATCAACACCCCTTCCGAGAAACCCGTACCCAGCATAGAATTGCTGGAACTCCCCGCCAATGAATTCAAGCCTGTTCAAAAGAATGAGGCGGAACCCATGCTGAAAACAGAGCGGGTACTGACCGGGATCAATAATGAGGGCCAGAGTTCAGCCAAATCCCCTGCGCATGAAGTAAACGCGATCAATAAAGGGAGCAAACTCACAGGCAATCTAATAATCACCCAGGACCTGCAGATCACCGGGGATGTCGAGGGCGACATTACCAGTGAGGAAGGCTCCAATATCTTCATCAAGGGCACCTGCAAAGGGAACATCAAGACCAAAGGCGGCAGCGTTGAGATCGACGGGAACATGAGCGGAGGGGACATCGTGGCCGGGGGGTATGTGAAGATCACCGGGAAGTTCCATGGCGGAAAGATCCAGGCAAAAGAGAAAATCCATATCAACGGCGAATTCAGCGGCACCCTTGAAAGCAATGAGATAGAG
>JAJZPZ010000235.1 GCA_021847795.1 Nitrospirota bacterium | reverse complement strand
GATCTCCGCCTACGGCAAAGAAGAGAGTGGCAATGGTTAGGCCGAATTTCCTGATTTCACCCTTCTCTTCCTTCGTCGTAATCGTCAATCCTGCAATCATAGTGTGCTCTCAATCCAACGCGAAGTATTTGCTGGTTTCATGAATATTGTTTGAGGCTTGCGCTTTCTTGCTGATGACGCAATTTTCCATTACGAGGTAATCCATATTAGTACGCATAAAACAACGGTATGCGTCACGTGGAGAGCACACTATCGGTTCCCCTCTGACATTAAATGAAGTATTCACGATCACAGCGCACCTGTAGTGTTTTTCAAAGCTCGCAATAATATCGTAATAACGCGGATTGTCTTCTTTACGCACCGTCTGAACCCTAGCCGAGTAATCAACATGGGTTACCGCCGGAATAGTCGAGCGCGCAACCCTTAGTTTATCGATGCCGAAAAGAGTTTGCTCTTCTTTTGTCGTTTCTCGCTGCAGCTCTTTACGCACCTGAGCTGTCAGCAGCATATAGGGGCTTTCCCTGTCCAGCTCAAAACAATCCGGAGCCTTTTCGGCCAGCACCGACGGAGCAAATGGCCTGAAGCTCTCCCTGAACTTTATTTTTTCATTCATCAGCCCCTGCATCTGGGCGGAGCGCGCATCTCCGATTATCGATCTGTTGCCCAGTGCACGGGGGCCGTATTCCATCCGACCATGAAACAGCCCTATAACCTTGTGCCCGGCGATAAGATCGGCAACTCTATGTACAAGCTCATCGGACGGCAGTTCTTCAAACGGGATACCGTTTTCTTTCAGGTAGTCGACGATTTCCTTATTACTGTATTCCGGCCCGAGATATGTCCCTTTCATCGAGTCGGTCTTATCGTCGGCGGAGCGTTCTCTCCCCATATAGTGATGAAAGGCGAATAAGGCCGCTCCCAGCGCCCCTCCGGCATCTCCCGATGCTGGCTGGATCCAAATGTCGTCAAACAGCTTGCTCTGCAGAAGTTTGCTGTTCGCAACACAGTTCAGCGCTACTCCCCCTGCAAGGCAGAGATAATTCTGTCCCGTTTCTTTTTTGATATGTCGCGCAATCCGCAGCAGCACCTCCTCTGTCACATCCTGAATGGAGCGCGCCAGATCCATATCCTTCTGAGTAAGATTCGATTCACTCTTCCTGGGAGGCCTTCCAAAAAGCCGGTGAAATTTCTCGTTCGTCATTGTCAGTCCTGCCGGAAAATCAAAATAATCCATGTTCAACCTGAAAGAACCATCCTCTTTCAAGTCTATAAGCTCTTTGCGTATTATATCCGCGTAAACCGGTTCTCCGTAAGGCGCAAGCCCCATAACCTTGTACTCGCCGGAATTTACTTTGAACCCCAGATAATAGGTGAAAGCAGAGTACAGCAGCCCTATCGAATGGGGGAATTTAATATCTGCCATAATTTCAATAGTGTTGTCGCGTCCGATGCCATAGCTGGTCGTCGTCCACTCTCCAACACCGTCGACTGTGAGGAAGGCGGCATTTCGAAAAGGAGAGGGGAAAAATGCAGACGCTGCATGAGACTCATGATGCTCGGGGAAGATGATCGTCCCCTCGAATTCGATCTTTTTTGCAATCAAATCCTTTATCCACAGCTTTTTCTTTATCCAGAGTGGCATAGCTTTTATGAAGGAACGGACTCCGTAGGGCGCATAGGAAAGGTAGGTCTCAAGGATTCTTTCGAATTTAAGGAGCGGTTTATCGTAAAAAGCGACATAGTCTATCTGATCCCTTGTCAGCCCTCCTTGTCGGAGGCAAAAATCGATAGCGCATTCAGGGAAATTCTGGTCGTGCTTTACGCGAGTAAAACGCTCTTCCTGCGCCGCCGCAATGATCTCTCCGTCTTTGAGTAGGCATGCCGCACTATCATGATAAAAGGCCGATATGCCGAGAATATTCATTGTGAGTGCATCAATAGCTTCGGGCGGGGGCAAGCCCTTCTGAATACAGAACGCCTTTCAATGGCCGAATGGTCATACAATAACATACAATCATAGCTGCATAATGATGGTGTTGAGTTCCGATAAATCACTTATTTTCGCTCTGCACTCCATCAGGCGAGTACCGCTTTCGGGAGTGATCCGGGCGACAAATGGGACCCCAGTCTCAACAGCGGCGCTCAAATCGCTTTCCGCATCACCCACAAACACAACGTCCTCTTTATGCAGTGCGTACCGCTGTAATATATCAGCTACGACATCCTGCTTTTTTCGAGGAGAACCGTGGGCTTCACGGAAAAAATCCTTAATATGCCGAAGGTCCAGGATGCGAGAGAGTTCTTCAGCGGGTGTCCCCGATGCAACAAAAAGCAGGAAATCGTTCCTGTTTTTCTGTAGAAACTCCAGCGCACCGGGTACAAACGGCGCTTTCAGGATTTCCTCGAACACTATGTCTGAAAATTTCAGTCCGAGGCCTTGTCTCTCGACGGTCGAGAGCGGCTTTTTCAGGATGTGCTCATAGATATAATCAAATTTTACATACCGGGATATGCCTGCATTACGTAGATGGTACGCTACAATAGCTTCTACCTTGTCGGGATACTCGCTTTCGAAAAGTCTGCCGAAGGCCTTCGTCTTGATCCCGGCCGATTCAAGTATCACACCGTCAAAATCGAAAATTATGGCGCGTGTCATTCCCATTGCCCCGCAATACTATCCATGTTCTCAGGCCGGAAACTACTCACTGCTCTTTCATCCCGTCAAGCAGGTTCTGCACCGCCTGGATCTCCATCTCTATTCTGCCCTCTTTTGCATACGATCCAATATGAGGGGTGAGGATGACGTTATCCAGTTCCGTCAACGGGCCCGTGTAGGGCTCATTCTCAAAGACATCGAGAGCCGCACCCGCCATGTGTCCTTTCTTCAAAGCATCGTAGAGCGCCTTCTCATCCACAAGACCGCCTCGTGATGCGTTGATCAGCCATGATCCTCTCTTCATCTTCGACATCTCCTCATTTCCCAGCAGGATGCATCCCGTACGCGGCGCCGAGCAGTGGAGGGTAACGATGTCCGCCCATGACAGAAGGCCATCCATGGTTTTCGGCGAGGCGGACAGCGAACACTCGCAGGAACACACATCACAATACGATATTTCGGCTCCAAACGGAACAAGCAATTCCGCAACTTTTTGTCCAATTTTCCCAAAGCCGATAATTCCAACTTTTTTGCCTCTCAGCAGGCTGCCCATGCGCTTTTTCCATACTCCACCCCTCACCTCACGGTCCATCGCCGTTACTCCCCGGAGCAGATCGAGCATCAACCCGACAGTCAGTTCGGCAACGGACTGCGTAGGGCCGTACGGCGTATTAAAAACCTTTATTCCCAGTCGGGCGGCGGCATCCAGGTCGACGTTGTCCATTCCGACACCACAGCGCGAGATCACCCGCAGCCTTTTGGCTGACTCAAGCACTCCGCTCGTAAGCGGCTCGGTGCCTGCTATCAGCAAGTCTACATCGGAGATAAACCCTTTTATTTCCTCCTCGGTGAGTTTCCTGCCATGTGGATTGCTCAAGACATCGAGTCCCGCACTATAAAGTAAAGACATAGGAGCAATATTATCTTTTGCAAAGGAAGAGGTAGCGACAAACACCTTTCTCATTATCGGCCTCCCTTTGTCGCCCTATTCTGGATTTGGTTATATATTTCGTCCATGCATACGAGCAAACCCTGTCCCATATCAGTATAGTAATGTTTGACATATTTTTTCCTATTTTAGGAATGAATGTATAAGGTGTAATCTTATAATGAT
>JAJZPZ010000234.1 GCA_021847795.1 Nitrospirota bacterium | reverse complement strand
CGGGCGCCCTTCGATGAGAGAAAGACCTCTATCTTACCTACGACGGCATCGAGATCAAGATGAAAAGGGTTTTCAACAGGGATTGAGAGAGAGTCTTTATCCAGACGCACATCAATTTCCATAATGTAAACCTCCTGAGTATCGCTTATTTTCATAAATAAAAGAGCGGCAACTAAGATTTTATCCGATTTGGGGTAATTTTCTCAATGCCTGGGACTCCGGCCCGGATGAGAAACACCAGGACATCACTGCCGCTTTTTGTTTAGAATAGTGATTGCAAATACTACCGTTCACGGAGAACACATGAAAAGAATCGCTAACTTTCTGTTCGAGGCAGGTATGCTCAAACGGACGCCGAGGTCAGGCTTTCAGTTCCTCGGCTCCGGCGCCGAATCCGTTGCAGAACACATATTCAGGACCGTTTATGTCGGCTATGCCCTGGGGCGCATGAGCCGGAATGCCGATACCGACAGGATCATCAAGATGTGCTTGTTCCATGATCTTCCCGAGGCCCGGACAGGCGACCTCAATTATGTGAATAAGAAATACATGAAGGCTGACGAGGAAAAAGCCGTCAATGACCTTGCGGAGACATTGCCTTTCGGGGGAGAGATAAAGGAGCTTATCCTTGAGTTCATAAAGGGAGAGAGCCTTGAGGCGCAGCTGGCCCATGATGCCGACCAGCTCGAAATGGTACTTGCGCTCAAGGAATACAAAGACCTCGGCAACAAGTACGCCGATGAGTGGCTCGGGTTTGCGCTCAAACGGCTCAGGACCGACGCTGCGCGTGAACTTTCACGGACAATCCTCGAAACCGACTCATCTCTATGGTGGTTCGGGGACAAGAGCGACTGGTGGATACACGGGTCAAAAGATAAGAAATAACGATGGTCAGGATTACGTTCTACTTCAAGGAGGGCTGCTGGTTCTGCGATACGGCGGAGGAGATGCTTAACGGGCTCCAGGAGAGGCACGGGATCGATATAACCAGGATCGATATCAATTCCGATGATGAGATCTACGAATTATACCGTTTCGATATCCCTGTGTTTGAATTCAAAGACGGCTCGGCCCTCCACGGCCGCATCAGGAAAAAAGACCTCCTGCAGAAACTCGAAGAGCACAGGGAGTAAAAGAGGCGCACCAAAGACCGTGATGAGTGATGCGTGATGAGTGATGAGTTGAAAGACAAAGACCCGTTACGCCTCACTTCTTACGTCTCACTGTCTTTTGACTCATCACCCATTACGCATTACTGCCTTTAGCCTTTTTCAATCCCTCTGCAACGGCATCAATGAACTCCTCGGTGCGCGCATATTTCGGCACACGCGGCTCGGCGATCAGCATCAGGTCCTTTGTCATAACCCCGTTCTCGACAGTCCTTATGACCACGTCCTCCAGCGCCTTTGCGAATGCGGTGACATCAGGGGTATTGTCCAGCTCTCCCCTCTTCGCCAGCGCCCCGGTCCAGGCAAAGATTGACGCTATGGAGTTTGTCGAAGTCGGGTTGCCCTTCCGGTGCTCGTAATAATGCCTCACTACAGTGCCGTGAGCTGCTTCATATTCGTACTTTCCGTCAGGCGATACTAAAACGGAGGTCATGAGGCCTAGGCTTCCGAAGCCGGTTGCCACCATATCCGACATCACATCCCCGTCGTAATTCATGCATGCCCAGAGCATTCCTCCTTCGGACTTTATCACCTGCGCAACCGCATCATCGATAAGCAGGTAACGGTAGTGTATTCCCGCCTGCTGCAATGCGTCCTTCGCCTTTTCCGTTTCCTCTGCAAAGATGTCCCTGAAAAAGCCGTGATACTGCTTGGAAATCGTGTCCTTTGCCCCGAACCAGAGGTCCACCTTTTCACTGAGGGCGTAGTTGATGCAGGACCTGGCGAAGCTCCTGACCGAGGGTTCCGTGTTGTGCATTCCCATGACAACGCCGCGCCCCCTGAAGTCGTGGATCTTCAGCGCTGTTTTTTCACCGCCCCCTGCCGGAGTGAAAACGATCTCCGCCGTGCCGGGTCCGGGAATAACGTATTCGGTGTTCTTGTAGATGTCCCCATAGGCATGCCGCCCTATAATGATCGGTTTCTTCCATTTATGCACTGCAGGAGGAATGTTCTTTATGATAATGGGCTTTCTGAAAACCGTGCCGTCAAGAATGGAGCGGATCGTTCCGTTCGGGCTCTTCCACTGTTGTTTAAGGCCGTATTCCTTCACGCGGGCCGCATTGGGAGTTATGGTAGCGCACTTGATGCCTATGCCGAACTCCTTGACGGCGTTCGCCGCTTCAACGGTGACCTTATCATCCGTTTCATCCCTGTGTTTTATACCAAGGTCATAATAGCGGAGATCGATATCGAGAAAGGGCGCTATCAGCTTTTCCTTGATGAGGCGCCAGATTATCCTGGTCATCTCATCGCCGTCTATTTCGACTATGGGGCTTTTCACTCGAATCTTATCAGACATGTATTCCTCCGGTAATAAATAGATGAAGAAGATAATTTAAATTGAAACAGACCGTGTTGTCAACGGGAACGGGATTAGGGACCTACCTTCCATGGCGGAAAATGTTATGGAAACGCAAACCGCTGTGCAAGGGCTGCTGCAAGATCGGCAAGGGTCTCATCCCTTGCACCGAGGACCACGTAATTATCCCATTCATCCGTCCTGTCCAGAATAACTTTTCTGTTCTCTACAACTTCTGCTGATTTGCCCGCAGCCTTTATCCCCGCTGCAAGATCATGGCTTGATATGTCTTTACTCACTGTCCCTCCTGCATAGAATATCGGCAGGAGGATAAGGTGGTCGGAAGCGCGCAGGTTGTGGGAAAAGGCGTTGATGTATTCTGCTTTCATCATTCTCGTAGGCGCAAAGCCGTGGGGCTGGAAGATATAACAAATGCTCTCTTTAATTTTTTCCACCGCCTTCATAAGAGACGCTATCTTATGGGGGTTGTGAGCATAATCGTCAATGACAAGCCTTTTCCCATTATCAAGGTGTACATCAAAACGCCTCTCTATGCCCCGGAATTCATGGAGGACACCGGCGACATCGGCAAGGGAGACGCCCATTTCACCGAGCAGGGCAATACAGGAGAGGCTGTTGGAGAGATTGTATTTCCCCGGCAAGGAGAGCATGAAGCGTATGCTGTTGAGGGAAAACTCCGTGCAGAAAGGTTTGTAAACTATGTTTTCAGGCCTGCAGCCGGACGGGCAGTCGACCGAAAACGTTACAGCCTGGGGCATGGCCATTCTGCTGAGATTATCGTCATCGGCATTACGGACGACCAGGCCCCTTGTATGCCGTACAAGGGTTGCAAACATTTCTGCAGTCCTGTCTATCGAGTGGTGGTCAAGGTCGAGATTCAATATGATGGAGTGCTGCGGCCTGTAATTTACTATGGCGCCGTCCGACTCGCAGGCCTCAATCACAAGAATGTCGGAATCACCGCTTATTGAGTTCCCCGGGTTTGCTTCCGTCCTGAACTGTTTTACCCTTCCGCCTCCGATGAAGTTCGGCTCCAGTCCGAGCCGCTGCATAAGAAAAGCGAGCATTCCCGAAGCAGTCGATTTCCCGCTGGTCCCCGCAACTGCAATGGTCGTGAATCCGGTCACGATTTCGGCCAGATACTCCGGCCTGGTCTTTACAGGAATACCCAGGTCCTTTGCCTTTACAACTTCGGGCTGATCGCTCTCAACCGCAGTGCTGAAAACCGCGAAATCCAGGGTCCGGTCGATCCCGCTGCCGTCCTGGGGAACGATCCCGATGCCCTTTGCCCTG
>JAJZPZ010000233.1 GCA_021847795.1 Nitrospirota bacterium | reverse complement strand
CTTGGTTGCGACCTCCTCAAGCTCAAGCACGACGTAATCTTTCGAGTAGTGGATATTGCACTCCCCGTTGAAATAACTCCTGTAGGCGCCAAGTGAGTAGGGCTGTATTGCCTGGTAAAGCTTCTGCGGGAGTTTGTCCCCGACGATATCATTGATTTCAAGAAAGGCAGTTGCCACGTCTTCAAGCCCTGCCTTGCGCTGTTTTTTCTTGTAAGCGCTGTTGATCGCTTCTATGATGATCGAGGCATACCGGGCCGCTGTGTTGTCCTCTCCCTGTTCAGCAACCTGTTTGCTGATGTTGAGCCCGCAGAGAAAGCCGACCAGGGGAACGATGGAGTCCATCTCGTCCTCATGGATGTTGAAATCCTTTTCAGTAATTTCCCCATTGCACTCCGTACAGCGGCCCTTGGTTATTATGATGGCCTTGCCGCAGGAGGGGCATTTGCTCAGGATGTTGGTGAAGAAATTGAAACAGGGCCTGCGCTTTTCGGTGATCTCTATGTACTCTCCTCCAATGTCTTTGCAAAACGGCTCATAGGAGCGGCCTATGTCTACAACCCTCACGCGCCTGCCTACAGTGAGGCTATGCGCGTGGGCGTCAACCTGGGAGACCGACTTGCCGCCGCCTGACTCAGCGACTTTTGTCACGTTGTAGTTGGTGTCAGATACGAACCGGTCCCAGAAACAGAGCTGTCCTTTCCTGTCCACGTACATCAGGACCGGGCTGCCGGAGCCATAGACCCCGGCCACAAAGGGGACCATCGAGGCGATGTTTGCGTCAAAAAGCGTACTCCTTTTATTGAGGAAATCATCCCTCTGGCTGATGTGGTTTAAAGGGAGCATGTCCAGGAACAACGACACCATCCCTTTGTCCACTTCCCGCTGAAACTCAAAACCGCTCACGGTAAGTTTGTTGAGCACCTCGTAGGAGAGGTAATCAAGACGCGCCTGTGTGTCCTCTATAAAGAACAGGCTGAAGTAGCTCGGAAGCGGTATGCCGCCATCCTCGATGATCTCCTGAACGTACTGGCTCTCTTCCGCTCTCTTTGCGATCTTCGGGATATATTCCATGAGCGGGTTCTTTTTGGTCTGCTTTATGTTCCATGCGGCCTTGGTCTGCAGTTTGAATTTGGTTTTCTTCCAATCCGTATACTTTACGCTCAGGGAGAATCCAAAGGGCGAGGAGAGCGCCGGGGAGATCTCTTTGGAGTTCCATTTGAATATCTGGTTGTTGAAGGTCCAGAGGTCCATCTTCCTGGGGTAGTTGGTCACGCTGTATACCCTGATAAATTTCTTCCTGCCGTTCTGCTTTATCCTGATATCGGAGTTGCCGTCTTTGCTCTGTTCGATCCTGATATTGGTGTTGGTATCGATGATTTGATGCCGCATGTCCCTGTTCTTGTCGAAATCCACGACCCCCTTGAATCCTACATTGAGGATTTCCTTCATCAGGCTCCTGAAGCTGGAGGCATCGAACTTCGCCGGGTTGAGGCCCAGACCCGTAAGCAGCCCCTTTATCCGTGGGGCGAGACTTTGGGCAACATCATAGGTTTCGTGCATATCTCCTTTGAATGCGGAATAGGGAATAAGGAATGTGATAAGGTTTTTAAAGTACCGTGGCCGGAACTTGACACCCGGCCAAAACCCATTCTCTGCAGCGTTTTCGTAGAAGTCACCCCTCTTTTTGATGATCTCCTGCAATATCTCAGGGTTGTCCACATTGGGCGTGTAGGTATGCGCAGCGCGGTACATGTCTATATAGGGCTTGATGTTGGAGCTGGGATAACAGAAAAAGGTGATGATCGTGTCTTCCGGGTAGGAAATGGAAAAAAGCTGCTTAAAGCTCCTTTCGTACTCTTCCCCGATGAATGAGGGCAAAAAGACTTCATAGGCAATACCCACTCCTTCGGTGGTCTCATAGAGGTTGTATTCGCCATGGTCGTCAACGTCGAGCCAGGACAGGAAGCTGGAAAAAGATACCCTGTCGCAGAGGAAGTCCATGGCTGCTTGTTCCGTAATCGCATGTTTGCCGTTGCCATTATTGCCATTTGCAGTCCTCATTTTAGTAATCTCCCGTAAAATGTGATTATTCCATCTCCCTTATAAGGAGAATATACAATTTGCTTAAGACTTGCTCTTGTGATTAACAGATTTGCTCCATAATCATTTTCTATGCTACCGATCATCTCAGTACACTCCCGTCGGGCTCAAGCCATTCACCGTCTTTGATCACGGTATAGACCCAGAACCTATCGATCTTGTTGCCGTAGGCGTCGGTGAAAGGCTCTATCAGGATGCGCTGCACCTGTTCGGTCCTGCGCACCGGAACGGGGATTTTCTCAAGGCCCGAGGCATCGCTGAGCCTTATGTTTATGGTCTCAACCTTTTTGGCGCCGCTCTTTTCGTCTTCCCCTTCTTTTTTAACCTCTTTTTTCCCCTCTTTCATGAGCTGTTCTTTGTTTCTGTAGATGAACTCCGGCTCCCCGCAGCGGCCCCCGTTCTCATCTCCCTGGCAGCGGAAGGTCTCATGACCGATGTTAAGGAATGACGAGCAGCCCGAGGCAAAGAGTAAGGTGATACAAAAGGCAAGGGCCATAAATATGTGGATTGGCTTTCTCATTCCTTTCCTCCTGTGAGTCCTTTCCGGCCCAGGTACTTTTCAAGCTCGGGCTTGTTCAGGCCTTCTACTTTTCTGCCGTTCTCCAGGACGAAAAGGGGTGTGCCGCTGAGATTGAGCATCTGGCCCACTAAAATGTGCTTCTTCAGCTTATCTTCCCCGGCATTGCACTTTTCCCCCTTCATCGGCTCATCTGATTTTGCCCGGTTAAGGGCAGCCACAGGGTCTTTTGCGCAGAGCACCTTTACACTCTTCTCATAGGATTGCGGATGGAAGTCCAGCGGGAAGAGAAACACATGCAGGGTATAGTTGTCCTGGCCCTGAAGCCATTCATAGGCCTTCCTGCAGTACGGGCAGTCCACATCGGTAACCATGACCAGCTTGTGCTCGCCGGTCCCCTTTTTGATGGTTATGGAGTCCTGAAGAGGGATATCCGAGAAGTTGATCCTTGTAAGATCATCGATCCGCTCTTTGGTTATGTTCTTTCCGGTCCGGTCAATGAGTGCGCCGAATACTAAAAACCGGCTGTCTTTGGTTACATAGACTATGTTCTTTTTCCCTTTTTGCTCGTAGATAACCTCGTAGAGATTGCCTATATCCCTGGCCTCGGTCGCCTTGCCCTGTACAGCGCTCATGAATTTTCCGAATGCCGGGTTTTTCTGTACAATATCCATTGCAGTTTCCTGCCCTGCCCCTGAGGGCCGTACTGCTATAAGACTGAACAATGCTATGAAAAGTGCGGCTATGATGTTTTTCACCTATTTCCTCCTGGATTTAATTCCTGACTGCTGCCGTGTGCGAAGGGGTCTCTTTCTGTGCGACTTTGGTTTCTTCATCAAAGCTCTCCCTTGTCACTTTTGAAAGCTTCTGGCCGCCTTTAAAGAGCACGGTCACTCTCCGGCCCGGCTGGACCTCTATAACGGGGTAGATCTGCTCGGCTATCTTGATGTAGAACTGCTGCAGTTTCTCTGCGGTATTGATTCCTCCCTGGGACAAACCTGCTCTTACGGCTTCGCTTGGGTCAATGGTGGAGGTAGAGCCCAGGGGGGATATCGAGGTTACCGAAGATTGTGCCTTGAGTATGTTTGCCACTCCGTCCAGTATGCCGGCCATGAACGCCTTTGACATGATCGCTCCTTGCTTTGACACCAGGCGGCCCTTCATGCCGACCTTGCCGTCG
>JAJZPZ010000232.1 GCA_021847795.1 Nitrospirota bacterium | reverse complement strand
GAATATGATTTTCCTCAGGGGGATTCCCATAGGCACTTCGATCAGCCCGATATTGCTTATCGCGCCGCTCAGGGCAAAGACCTTCGTGCCCGTCGACTTCTCCGTTCCAAGAGTTCTGTACCAGTCTGAGCCGTTCAATATGATCGGCGGGATATTCGCGTAGGTCTCAACGTTATTCAGTACGGTGGGCTTGTCCCACAGTCCCTTGACTGCCGGGAACGGCGGCCTCGGCCTCGGCATGCCGCGTTTGCCTTCCAGGGACCTCATCAGGGCTGTTTCCTCGCCGCAGACGAAGGCTCCTGCGCCGAGGTAGATCTCGATGTCGAGGTTAAAGCCCGTGCCCAGGATATTTTCACCCAAAAGCCCGTATTCCTTGGCCTGGTTAATGGCAAGCTGGAGCCTGTGGACGGCAAGGGGATATTCCGCCCTGACATATATATAGCCTTTATTCGCCCCGATGGCCTTTGCGCCGATGATCATCCCTTCAAGCACGACATGGGGGTCTGCCTCCATTATGCTCCTGTCCATGAATGCGCCGGGGTCGCCTTCGTCCCCGTTGCAGAGGATATATTTATCATCGCCCTTGACCCGCGCGCAGAGTTCCCATTTCATGCCGGTCGGGAACCCGGCGCCGCCCCTGCCCCGGAGCCCTGATTTCTTCATTTCGGCAATTATCTGTTCAGGGGTCATTTCCGTCAGGGCCTTTGCTGCCGCCTGGTACCCGTCCCTTGCAATGTATTCATCAATTTTTTCGGCATCTATCAGGCCCTTGTTTCTCAGCGCCCTCAGCACCTGGAGGTTGAAAAACGGGATATCTTTCATGAGGGGGATCGTATTCTTCTTGACGGGCTCCTTATACATGAGGCGCTCAACAGGCCGGCCCTTGATGAAGTGCTCTTCAACGATAACCGGGATGTCATTTAACGTAATCTTCTCGTAAAACACGTCATCGGGGTAAACGGTCATGACAGGGCCTGCGGCGCAGAAACCGTTGCAGCCGGTAAGGACTACGTTTATTTCGCCTTCAAGCCCTTTCTTTTTTATCTCTGCATCGAGTGCGTTTTTTATTTTTAAACTACCGCCTGCTATGCAGCCAGTTCCGCCGCATAGCATGACGTTTGCGCGATACTTTTCCATGTTCCCTCCTCATTAATATGCGGTTTCACTGCCCATAACCAGGGCGCTTTCTTCGACGATCTTCCCACCGAGCACATGCTCCTTGAAAATCTTCTTCATCTTTTCCTCATTCAGGTGAATATATTTGACAGGGGCCTCGTTGATCATCTCAACCGTGGCCATGGGCTCCCTGCTGCAAAAGCCGGCGCATCCCGACGTCGTCACGATCACATCCTTGATGTTGTTCCTGCTGATCTCATCAAGCAGCGCCTCCATGACCTTTCTGGCGCCTGCAGCGATGCCGCACGTGCCCATATGCACCGTTACTTTTGCCCTGTATCCACCCTCCCGCAGGGTGAGGGTTGATTTGTATTCTTCCTTTATCCTTTTTAAATCATCCACCGTTAGTTTCGGCATACTGACCTCCTCATATATTTTAAAGGCTACCGGCAAGGGATTCAGGCTTCAGGCAGCACATCATTTTTGCCTGACGCTTACGCTTCATAATCTTTCAGCAAGTCCAGGACCTTAACCGGATTGATGGAACCGTGCGTGTCCTTGTCCACCACCACCACAGGCGCAAGCCCGCAGGCCCCGAGGCAGCGGACAGTCTCAAAGGAGAACTTTTTGTCCCCTGTAATGCCGCCCACTTCAATTCCAAGGCCGTCTCCTATCTTCTTCACTATTTCCTCAGCGCCTTTGACATAGCATGCAGTGCCGAGGCAGACCCTTATGTTGTGCTTGCCTTTCGGCTTCATGGTAAAGAACGAGTAAAAGGATACGACCCCATGCACTTCGCTCACCGGCGCCTTCAGCCCCTTGGCTATATGCCTCTGCACAACGGGCGGGAGATAGCCGACAAGTTCCTGGGACTCCTGCAGCACCGGGATCAGGCTGCCGGGTCTGTCTTTATGCTTTTTTATGATTTCATCCAGCTTCGCAGCGGTCTCTTCAGTATAATCTTCGGCCTGCGGCTCGGGGGCAACACCCTTTTTCTTCAGCTCCACCGCTTTGTTGGTCACATCAAGGAGCAGGATCGGCGAAAACGGTTTCGGCAGGTAATCCACGATCCTCAGGCTCAGGGACTCCTTTATGCTCTCCTGGGAGGGATAGCCTGTTATGACTACGATATTTATGTCAGGATTTTTGGTCCTGACCTGTTTCATAAAATCCAGGCCGTTCATCTCCGGCATCATCAAATCGGTGATGATGAGATCGTACTGGCTTTTATCAAGAAGGCCCAAAGCCTCTTTAGCAGATGCTGCTGTATTTACCTGGTATCCCTCAGGAGTCAGAATCCTCTCGCAACTCTTGAGTACAACCTGTTCATCATCGACAACAAGGATATTACCCTTCATCCTTATCCTCCTTTATACCTTTATTGGATTGATTCTTGTGAGCCATATGAACCACCCCTCGCTCATATGGTCTTTCAGCAAAGAGCATATCGCGTCGTTGGCGTGATTGTTGACCTCTTTGACAACCCCCGTCATGGGCGACTTGATCTCAAAGATGTTCCCATCCCCGGCGAGCAGTTTCGCAAAGGGCTCGCCGGTGGCAAGGGCCTTCAGGCCGCTCATGATATCCACATAGAGCAACTGCCCGCTGACAAAGAAGTGGCGCACATCCACGCCGAGCTCCCATGCCCCGTCTTTTGTAGGCCTCGCCCATGTCCCGTCCTTGTAATAAATGGTGAGATTGTCCATTTCAGAAGCAGGAACAATGTAGTCCTTGAACTGGTCGATATAGGCCTTCTTTAATATCCAGCCTCTTTTATCAAAAACCCTGTTGGCAACGTTCAGCATGAAATCAGGGGTAAAGGGTTTTTCAAGATATTCAAATGCACCGAGCCGTATGGACTCCTTAGCATCTTCAAGAGACGGGTACCCGGTTATTACAACTACATCGGTCTTAGGCTGTATCGTCTTTGTCTCCTGGACAACAGTGAGGCCGTACACATCAGGGAGCCTGACATCGGTGATGACCAGGTCAAACTCCTCCTTCGAGACCTTCTCGATGGCGCTCTCGCCGTTTTCTACGGTAAATACCGTAAAGCCCTCTCCACCCAGTATCCTCTTGCAACTCAGTCCGACTACAGGATCATCATCTACAACTAATATCCGTTGTTTATCCATAATTATCCCCCTTCCTTAAAGTTTTAACTATCACATCATACAATCTGGCACGTCACAATGCAACAGGTAGAGCAATATTAATGCCAGGGGGCGAAGGCCGCACTTCTCCTAGTTTACACTCTTTATTGGGAAAAAGTGTATACCTTTCTTATACACTTATAAGGCTAACGTGCTCTCATACAATTCCGTAAAACTTTGAAATGCTTTCATCCCGGCACGAGGAAGATACTGTATATTTTTATATACGCCCGGCAAGAAAGCGAATAAACTCCGGGAATTCAAGAAGATAAAAAGCATTTTTCACCTGTGCCCTCTTCTTCTGCCGGAACAGGCGCAGGTTCTGCATCAGCCGGCCCCTGAAAAAGTTGCATAGATACGTGATATTTGTTAAATTAATCTGTTAAAAAATTTCAGGGAGGGAAAAATGAAACATTTTTTTGTCACATCTTTGATCATCTTGGGGATGATAATTACCGGATGCGCTCAGAGGAAAGTGGTGCAGACACCTGAACAGCAGGCTGGACCGGCGGCGGAAAGCGCTCAGAAGCCCGCTGCGGCGAAAGACCTCTCG
>JAJZPZ010000231.1 GCA_021847795.1 Nitrospirota bacterium | reverse complement strand
AGGGACACCATCAATAAATCTTTCAGCTTAAGACCGGGAAACACTGTTTTGTTTTCTGTTGATTGTTCCTGTTCCATAGCTGCTGCTAAAAATGCAGAGGCATTGGGCAGAAATGCGGCGTATCTTGCATAGCCAGCGCCCTCACTTTCCACGAGGATGCCGTCGTTTCCATCCTCTCCGACCACTAAAATACAGTGGTACGTGCCTTCCGCATCACAATATTGAAGGTCTTTGTTATCCTTGATAAATTCATAGTCAGCCAGCATATTATGGGAGAACTCATTGTATTCATGGGATGTAAGCGTAACAACTTTTTCAATAACGCAGTTCTTAGGCTCAAAGTCATCCACTTTTCTTTCAAAGATTGCTTTGGTTGTTAACATAGTTTCACCCTTTCCTTATGGCATTTTGTGAATTATGTGTACACGATAGGAATTGAAACGCGCCACAACAACCTGTGTTTTTTATCACCCTACAAGCTCATCTTGGCAAACAAAACAAGCCATCCCTTTTGAGATGACTTTTTGTTTACCTATTATTCTGTTGGCTACATACTCTGGGTAAAATCTGACAATCCTTTGCGTTCCGGCTTCATGCCATCGGCAAGAGCCAGCGCCTTTTCCCATGTTTTTTCCGTTTCGTACTTGAGAAACTCATACAGGGAATTTAATTTCTCTGCCTCGTCATACTTTTGCAGGCACTCATAGTACATCCGCTTATCCTCGTCATAGACGATCAGGGGCGGGTGATTATGTGTCATGAGATAGTAATTCATGAGCGTCCTGCCGACACGTCCGTTACCGTCTGCAAAGGGATGGATATACTCAAACCTCGCATGAAGGTAGGCAGCGGCTTTCAAAACATCCTTGCCCTCATACGCATTTACTTCGGCAAACATTTCCGTCAGGTCGTTTTCCACATCTTCCGCGGCGGAACCTACCTCATGGACGTCGGTTACATAATCGTGCTTTTTAAATTCGCCTGGCCGTTCCTCATTTTCAATATACCTGCGCTCATCGTATGTCCCGCTAGTGAGAACCTTGTGAATTTCCTTGACCAACTCCATGCTGAGAGGCTCCTTTTTTACGATTTTTTCTTTCAAAACCTCATAGCACAGCTTTTGATTTTGCTGTTCAACCAAGGCGCGGGGAGTTCCGGTATAACTCACAACCCTGCCATTTTCAAAGATTTCCCTTGTATCGTGATAGGTAATTTCCTTGTTCTCTATCTTCCCGGAATGGAACGCAAACAGGATGCGGAAGCTGTCAAGGTATTTATCAAGATCGGCAGCAGATACGATTTTGTACGACTGCCAAAGCGCAACAACCTGGCTATATTGTTCCAAATGCATTCCTCCTTTTTCGTATTACTGATTACATCATACCACAGTTATAAGAAGCTTAAGCAGAGTTTCGAGGGCACAGGTTCATTTGCTAACAGGACGATTCGCCATCGGAAGCCACCTTTTTTTCCAATCCGAAGCAGCGTTTTTCATCCTACTTATGGCAGATAGTTTCGAGGATTTTGTTTTTTACCGTTTACTATAAATTCAAGATGAAGGTGAGGGCCTGTGCTTTTTCCTGTAGAGCCTACTTGAGCAATCACCTCCCCCTGGCTTATGGTCTGTCCCTCGGTGACAAGGATTTTTGAGCAGTGAGCATAGAGGGTAACGATGCCTCCGCCGTGATCTATTGCCAGGTGATATCCATAGCCTGTGGTTTTGTAGCGGACAAACAGGACGGTGCCTCCATTGGCAGCATGGATATCGGTGCCTTTGGGTGCGCCCAGGTCAATTCCGGAGTGCCCTTTTGTAACTGTGGGATCAATGGGATCACGCCGGTATCCGAAATCGGAGGTCACCATGCCGCGCCAGTTACTGCCCAAGGGACTGATAAAGTCGCCGCCGACAAATGGAACATCTGTGGAGCCTGCGGTGACAATGTTGATCCAATTCTGAAGGCCATCACCCTCTGTGGGGATGTCACCGTAGAGAATGCGGTTGTAAATCTCTGAGGCGTTAGCCTTATCCTCGTTGGTGATTCTCTTACCGAGCGTGATTTCAAGGTTTGAGTAAATCTCCGGCAGGGAGGTTAGCGGGATGGCCACCGTGGAACTGGTATCCGTTTCTTTATCGTATCGGGTTTCGTACCGCACGAAGCAATCTGCAAACGCGCGGTAGTCTTCGCTGTCCATAAAGGAGCTTGCTGCGCCGAAAAACAGAGCATAAAAAATCGCCTTGACTCTTGTATTGTCAAGGCTTCCACCTTCAAGCTCCTTGCTTATGTCCGCTATGGCAGCGTCAAGTTTAGAAAAACTGTCACGCATATCCCTAATGCGATTGGCATAGTCCGCAGGCATCTGTGAGGAGATGGCTCCCCCGTGAAAGGCCAGGTCAATGGCAGCATTGTTATGATTTGCTGTGGCAAAGAGCAGACTTAAAATCACAACCAAGATTAAAATAACGGGAGTCAACAGAGCGGCGATAATAACACCGAAGACCTTCCATGTCCGTTTGTCGGTCGCTGCTGCGATGGCAGCCCTGGCAATAAGGGTAAGGGTTGCGGGATCAGCCAAGTTTCATCCCTCCCAACTGTTCCGGGGCTTCTGACTCCGCATGGCTTTGCTTTTGTTCCAGCTTCATAAGTTCACTAAATATATCGTTGAGAATACAGGAATGGATATAGGCTCTGGATTGATAGTACACAGGGGGATTTGCAAACATGGTAGTTGCCTCCTTTCCGTTAACCTCATGCTGCGGCGGTTACCGTCCACCAGCCGTGCCGAACAGTTTTTCCTTATGTTCCGGCGCTGTCACCATAAGGTTGTACCTCTCGTTGCCGCATTTGTAAAGGCATACACCTCGCTGCGGATAGCGGATGAGGTTGTATTCACTCTGTTCAAGCTGCAAGCTGTCAATATAAAACTTGGCATCGATATTTCCGGCGTTGAACAGAAACGCATGGGTTGGTATAGAGAATAGAGGCTTTGTGTATTCCCTAATCCCATCGATGTTAAAGTCCTCCAGGTTCTGTGAGGCGATAATGACGGCGCTGTCTTTCTTACGAACCCGCTTCATAAAGTTGCGGATATACTCAATAGCTGTAAGGTTGGAGAGGAAGAGGTACAGCTCATCAATGCTGGCCACCGTGCTGCCCGCAGTCAGCAGCTGGTTGGACATGAAGGAGAGCACATTGAAAAGCAGAGCGTTTTTAATGTTCCGGCTGGCCTGCAACAGTCCTTTCACGCCAAAGGTGATGAAGTGGCTGTCGGTGATGTTGGTATGTCCATCAAAAAATTTGCTTTCCGCACCCTTGCATAGGGAGTGGAGTCCAAGGCATATTTCCTGCAGAGTTTCTGCAGTATAGAGCTGCCTGCGGCTGCTGTCGTAGTTTTGATACTCCGCTTCTATCAGGTTGTATAAGTCGGATAAGATGGGATAATCGCTGGACTTTAGCCTGTCAAAGTTGGTATGGTCGGTGATGTTCCACTTTTCATAAAGCTTGGTCAGAATGATTTCGATGGTGTCAATCTGCCGGTCATCAAAGTCCTTGTAGGTACGGAAGAAATCCTTCAGGAAGGAGATGTGCTGTGAAAGCTTGGAGGCGCAGCGGAAGGCTTGAGGCGCATCCTTGTCCTCCGGCGATCCGTTTTCATCCCATGTCTTTGGCTCCAGTACATTGATGATATACTCACCGGACATCAAATCGATAAAGCAGCCGCCGAGGTTGAAGGTTAAATCCTCATACTCATGCTCCGGGTCAAGGACGATGACCTTCATACCGCTTTGCCTCATATTGCAAAGGATAAGCTTCATTAGGTAGCTTTTTCCCTGACCGGAGTTTCCGAGGCTGAGAATGT
>JAJZPZ010000049.1 GCA_021847795.1 Nitrospirota bacterium | reverse complement strand
CTGGCACCCGCTTCTTTGAGTTCGTTTTCTTCGTTCGGCTATCCTTAAAGACGGTGCTCGCCGGTTCCTTGTCTTCCCAGGGAATTCCTTCTTTCTCCAGATGGTCAACGATGATTTTTTCAAGCAGGCTTGACATGGAGCGGCGGTCTTTCTGTGCCGCAACTTCCAGAGCTTCCTTTATGTCCGGCGAAAGAGCGAAATTGTAAGTTTGCTTCTTCATATCCAAATACTATCCGGTAATCATATAATATGTCAACAACAATTAGTGAATAAATGTTGATGTTGTTTCGTCGACAAAAGGACAAAAGGGGTCAGCCCGTTGAAATATCTGGAAAAACCGTTTATTAGGGACAGCGCCGAATGGCACTGACTTAAGCTATGTAGACAAAAAGACTCTGCAGACGATTGAATAAAATTATTTGAGAATCAATCGACTAAGGAGTTACAGCTAAGATGTATTGTGGTAAAAGAGGAGGAACAAAAAGGGTCAGGTCTTGAAATATCAGTTTCTTCTACTCCCCTCATCACGTACTATTTTCTTCCGTGCATTGCCCCGTGAGGTGGCGTGATACCCCCGTCCCTTCGTACTATGACCGGCAATACACACACTTTGAGCCCTGCTATATTTGTCCCCTGTCCAGGGTCCTGTATTGTATTGCTTCCGCTACATGGTGATTATGAATGTTTTCCGAGCGGTCGAGGTCCGCAATTGTCCGTGATACCTTCAAAATCCTCGAATAGGCCCTGGCGCTCAGCCCGAGCTTTTGCATGGCGGCATCCAAAAGGCCGTGGGCATCATCCGTAAGCGTGCAGTATTTTTTCATATGCCTGGTGGTCATCTGTCCGTTTGAGAAGATCCTGTCCGCGCCGAATCTGTTGAGCTGTCTGTCCCGCGCATCGGTGACCCTCTGCCGTATCACGCCCGACTTCTCCCCGGAATAAGTATCAGAAAGTTCCTTATAGGGAACAGCCGGGACATCTATGTGGATATCGATGCGGTCCATCAGCGGGCCCGATACCCTGGACCTGTAGCGGTTTATCATGCTTGGAGTGCAGGTGCACTGGTGCCGTGAGTCGTTGTGGTAGCCGCAGGGACAGGGGTTCATCGCAGCCACGAGCACGAACCGGGCGGGATAGGCTACTGTTGCCACTGCCCTCGATACCGTTACCATGCCGTTCTCAAGGGGTTGCCGCAAAACCTCAAGGACGTTCCTTTTGAATTCGGGCAGTTCATCAAGGAACAGGGTCCCGTGGTGGGCAAGAGATACTTCTCCCGGCCTTGGGATCTGTCCGCCGCCTATCAAGGCCACATCTGAAATAGTGTGATGGGGGGACCGGAAAGGGCGCGTTGCCAGGAGCGACTGGCCCTCTTTCAGGAGCCCGGAAACACTATGGATCTTTGTGGTTTCGAGCGCCTCGTCAAAGGTCATGGGCGGCAGGATCGAAGGGAGCCGCCGGGCAAGCATGGTCTTGCCGCTGCCAGGGGTGCCTATCATCAATATATTGTGGCCACCTGCGGCAGCTACTTCCAGGGCCCTCTTTGCATGCTCCTGGCCTTTGACATCGGAAAAGTCATCCTCGTATTGGGAGCTTTCAACCATTGCGGAATGTATATCAACGGTAAAAGGCTCCCTGGTTGATATGCCCCCCAGGAATTCGATAACTTCGGGCAGGCTCTCCATGCATATGACATTTATCCCGCTTACCACTGCTGCTTCCGCCGCGTTCTCATTCGGCAGGACAACGCCTTTGAGGCCCAGCCTCTTTGCTTCGAGCGCAATCGGCAGGGCGCCTCTGACAGGTTTTATCTTCCCATCAAGTGAGAGTTCTCCGGCAAGGATGTAGTCGTTGAGCGCACCGGACGGTATAATGCCTTCCGCAGCAACGATGCCTACGGCAATGGGAAGGTCGAAAGAGGAGCCCTCTTTCTTGAGGTCTGCCGGGGCAAGGTTGACGGTAATCTGCTTCAGGGGAAAGCTGAACCCGATGTTCTTCAGGGCGGCCTTTATCCTGTCCTTGCTTTCTTTTACCGCGGCATCGGGCAGGCCCACCAGTGAGAAATGGGGCAGCCCCTTGGATGTGATGTCGACCTCAACTTCTATGAGATGCGCATCAACGCCGATAACATATGCACTCAGAGCCCTGGACAGCATTTCTTTCAGTAAACCTCTCCTCTATGTCGCGAATGATTTCCTGTCTGGATTTGCCCCAGTTCGGCGCAATAAGAATATTGTCCGGGGATAATGCAAAAAGCCTCTGCAGCACGATATCCGGCGAGAGCCGTTTAATGAAATCTACAAGGAAGTCCAGATATTCATCGTAGGTAAAGGTGTAGAAGGGTCCTTCCCGGTACATTTCCGCCAGGGGGGTGTCTTTGACTATCTGGAGTTGATGTATTTTGAGAAAGTCGAGCGGCAGTCCTGAGATCTCATCAGCCATTGCCAGCATCTCGTCCCTGGTTTCGGTCGGAAGGCCGACAATGATATGGGCGCCTATGTGTATGCCCCTGTCTTTTGTCATGGTGACGGCGTCAAGAAATGTCCGGTAATCATGGCCCCGCGCTATATATTGAAGCGACTTGTCATATATTGACTGCAGTCCGTACTCAACAAGGATGAAATGGTTTTTCGCAAGCCTTTGGAGGAGGTCGATCTTCTCCTCGTCTATGCAGTCCGGCCTGGTCCCTATGGCAAGGCCGATTACCGACGGCTGGGACAGGGCCTCCGTATAAAACCGCTCCAGTTCCCGGACAGGGGCGTAGGTATTGGTAAAAGGCTGAAAATATACGAGAAACTTCTTTGCCTTGTACCGCAAAGAGAGATAGGCTGTCCCTGTCCGTATCTGCTCTGCAAGAGGGGTCTCCGGTTTGCATTTTGAGGGCCTGAAACTGTCGTTATTGCAGTAAATGCAGCCTGTTACCCCGAGCGTGCCGTCCCTGTTAGGGCAGGTGAAGCCTGCATCGACATTTACCTTGTAGACGATGGTTTCGAACTTCTTCTTAAGATAGGGGCCGAAGGCATTGTATCTGCTTGACATGCTTAATTATTTATTTTTAACAGCCCTAATGTCAAATGGATGATGATCTGCTATAATATGAAAAAAATTAACAGGAGGGTTTATGGCGATCGGAGTGATGAAGGATGCTATTGAAGTGAAAGACGGAACCATTTCTGTAAAGGATAAAAACGCCGTCCGGAATATGATGGACGGTCTTATCTATAATGCTGTTTTCGAACCCGACGAGGAAAAAAAGAAAGGGCTGCTTACCCTGGTCAAAGAGATTGCAAAGGCATGCGGCGCTGTCCCGGCTTCGATCCAGGAACTCTATGAAGAGATGGGACGGAATTATCCCGGATTCACCGTGCCTGCCATGAACATCAGGGGACTCACGTACGATACTGCGCGGGTTGTTTTCAGGAAGGCCCTGGAGATGAAGGTCGGGGCCATGATCTTCGAGATCGCGCGGTCTGAAATAGGATACACAAAACAGAAGCCCCTTGAGTACGCAACAGTTGTCCTGGCCGCAGCAGCCAGGGAAGGATATGAGGGGCCGGTATTTATACAGGGCGACCACTTCCAGTTGGTGAGGAAGAACTACCTGAGCGGTCCCGATCTTGAGACGAATTATGTTAAGGGGCTTATCAAAGAAGCTATCGAAGCCGAGTTTTACAACATCGATATTGACTCTTCCACCCTTGTTGACCTCGATAAGCCGACCGTGAAAGAGCAGCAGAGGCCTAATTTTGAAAGGACTGCCGAACTGGCCGGTCATGTAAGGCAGCTGCAGCCCCAGGGAGTTACGGTATCCATCGGAGGGGAGATAGGCGAGATAGGGAGCAAAAACAGCAACCCCGAAGAGCTGAAGGCATACCTCGACGGGTTTAAAGAGACCTTTAAGGGAACAAAGGGACTGAGCAAACTCAGCGTCCAGACAGGGACAAGCCACGGGGGGGTTGTGCTCCCCGACGGCTCGCTGGCAAAGGTCAAGATAGATTTCGATACGCTGAGGGTATTGTCGGACATGGCGAGAAAGGAGTATGGTCTTTCCGGCTGCGTCCAGCACGGCGCATCTACCCTTCCTGATGAGGCCTTCCATATGTTCCCCCAGACCGGCACATCGGAGGTGCATCTTGCCACAGGGTTCCAGAATATCGTTTATGACAGCAAAGCCCTCCCGCAGGAGTTCAGGGATGAAGTGTATAAATTCATAAGCACGGAATATGCGAAAGAAAAGAAAGAGAACCAGACCGGGGAGCAATTCATTTACAGCACCAGGAAGAAAGGCTTCGGCCCGATAAAAAAGAAGTGGTGGGATTTGCCTTCAGGGGTAAAGGGACCTATAATGAAGGAACTTGAAAATAAATTCGGATTGCTCTTCAGTGAACTGAAAGTCGGCAATACTATTGATATCGTCAGGAAGACCGTAAAGCCCGTACCCGTAAAAAAAGAGATTAATTCGAGCCTGCTGGGTTTGTAAAGAACCGTTCAAACCGATTAAGCCGTTCAAATAGTTTAAACAGTTTAAACTACTTGAACGGCTTGAACTGTTTTTTGATTCCGGAGGTGGAAGATGGAAAAGCAGGAACTGGACCCACGACTTGCCCTGATTCAGAATGCAGACCTTGACGGGAAGGTTGTCCTTGTCAGATTTGATCACAATGTTGTAAAAGACGGTGAGATCAAAGACCCCTACAGGATAGACAGAAGCATCGGCACCTTGTATAACATTGTCGAGCGCGGGGGGCGGCCCATCCTGATGACCCATATCGGGAGGCCGAAGGACAAAAAGACCGGGGAGATCAGGTGCAGGCCTGGCGAATCGGTAGAGCCCATCGTCAGGTATCTCGAACACAAACTCCACACAACATTCCATATTCCTAAATTCAACACTGATCCGAAGCTCGGGATCACCGGCATCGATACCTCGATCAATCTTGCCGTAAAGAGCCTCAGGGAAAGAAAGATCGGAGGGATATATCTTCCGAATACCCGCTGGTTCCGGGGGGAAGAGGCTGAAGGGGAGGCGAGGGAGAGCTTTGCGCTGCAGCTTGCGGGCCTTGCAGACATTTTTATCAATGATGCCTTCGGTTCGTGGCAGCCCCACGCTTCAACCTATGATATCGCGAAATGCCTTCCCCCCTATGCGGGCTTCCTGATGCAGCAGGAGATTGCCAACCTCGGCTCTGTTCTCAACCCGGAGAGGCCTTTTGTCGCTGTTGTGGCAGGGGCAAAGTTCGACACGAAGATCAAGCCCCTCTATGCTATTTATGACAAGGTGGACAGGCTGATACTCGGCGGGGTGATATACAATGCATTACTTTGCGCGAAATACGGGGTGAATATAGAGGGCGTTTCGGATAAGGACATTATGCTGGCCCGGGAACTTGTGGAAAAAGACAAGGCAAAGCAGAAAATTGTGGAGCTTCCATGCCTTGTCGAGTCGGACACCCTTGAGGGAAAAATCGAAGGGAAGTACAGGACGATATGCATCGGGAACTTCAGGGAAGGGGACAGGTATAAATATATCCTGGATATCGACCCCTCGTCCTTTGAGGATAAAGTTGTGGCTGACAGTTTGTTGAGTGCGAAGACGATATTCGTCAATGCGGTCATGGGCTATACGCCTTATTTCACGGACGGCTCCGCAGCCCTGGACAGCGCGATCGACTACAACAGGACTGCGTTGAAGATGTACGGCGGGGGAGATACCCTGCAGGAATTCAAGAATCTTTGCCCCGGGCTTTACCTTTCCGTGCTGGACAGCACCCAGTATTATTTCTTTACCGGCGGCGGCACGGTGCTGACGGCAATAGAGCAGGGCAGCCCCTACGGGCTCAAGCCGGTCCAGGTTTTGATGAGATGAAAGCAATAGGTCCTATAAGACCTATAAGACTTATATGGAGGAGGACTATTTTTATGGCGAATATCAAGAGAATCGGCATTATAACGAGCGGCGGTGATGCCGGTGGACTGAACGCGGTGATTAAGGGAGTTGCAAGGGAGGCCTATGCCCATGGCATAGAATCCGTGGTCATTCCCAACGGATATGCAGGCCTTTACAATCTTCTGGAAATGAACAATGTCGTGGTGCTCAATGCCGAGAGGGTGAGCCGCATAGAGGCATCGCTTGCAGGGTCCGAGGCCGGGCACTCCCGGGTCAAGATCAGCAAGATTGCCGATCCGAATACCTACCAGAGAATAAAAGACGGGCTTAAAAAATTCGGAATAGACGCCCTTGTTATCAGCGGGGGCGATGACACCGGCAGTGTTGTGGTTGACCTCGGTTCCCAGGGGATTCCCTGCGTCCATGCCCCCAAGACCATGGACCTTGATCTCCAGACATACAGCGTTGGGGGTGATTCCGCTATCAACAGGATAGCTGAAATGGTGAGAGACCTGAAGACCACAGGCATGAGCCATAACCGGATCATGGTGGTCGAGGTTTTTGGAAGGTATGTCGGGCATACGGCATTCCGCGGCGGTATCGGCGCCGAGGCCGACAGCATCCTGATCCCTGAAATCCCCGTTGACTTCGACGTTGTCTACGAACATATAAAGGCCACCTACTTCGGCAGAATAGAGAGGAGCGATGTGAAGTCGGGGACTTATATGATGGTTGTTGCCGAGGGCATCAAGAACGCGAGCGGCGAAGTGCTGTACGACGAGGCGGCAGGGGTCGATGCCTTTGGGCACAAGAAACTTGCAGGCGCCGGGAAATATGCAAAGCAGCAGATTGAAAAAAGGCTCAAGGCCGATCCTTCAGTAAAGGAATTCATGAAGAGGGTCGGGATGTATGCACCCGGAGTATATGAAATCCCCGAGGTGAGGGAAATAATCCCCAGCCACCTCGTGCGGTCAGGGCATACTTCCGCATATGATGTAAACTTCGGCTACCGGGTCGGTTCGGCAGCCGTGCTTCTCCTGCTGGGCGGCAAGTCCGGGAATACCGTAGTCGATGTGCAGGGGAAAAAGGTTTCGTATATCCCCACAGCTGAAGCAATAAAGCGGAGGGAGGTTGATATCAGCGAGATCGCCCTCTTTGAAAGTCTCGGCGTCTGTTTCGGGAGGCAGCCGCAAAAATATGAGTATGAGTTTGCCGAGGCAAAAACTCCGATAGAAAGGCACCTGTAATCCATTACAAAGACTGGAGGAGCAGAGGAAATCTCAAGTTCCAAATCCCAGGGGTGGAGAAAAGTCCTGACTTGAGATCCGGAGTTTGATGTTTTTGTTTTTCGTTCCTTCTGCGTTAATGCTATAGTAAAACACAATGAGTAAGAAGAGCTGCGAAATTGTAGGCATTATTGTCGGGGGAGGTCCTGCCCCCGGCATTAACGGCGTTATCAGTTCGGCGGTGATAGAGGCCGTGAACGAAGGCAAGGCAGTCGTCGGGATCATGGGAGGGTTCAAGACCCTTTTCGAGGGGAACCCGGATTGTGCAGTCCCCCTCACCATAAACGACATCTCCATGGCACACGCCCAGGGGGGCTCTATCCTGCGCACCTCCCGTGAATATCCTGATAAGGTGAAAGAGAAGTTCAGGATACTCATGTCCACCCTGAAGAAGACCGGCATCAAATACCTTATCACCATCGGGGGTGAAGGCACCCTTTTCATGGCAAACTGGATCGAAAAAGAGTCCAGGGGCGCCATGAGTGTAGCCCATGTGCCCAAGACTATCGACAATGACATTCCCCTGCCCGGGGGGAATTCCACCTTCGGCTACCAGACAGCCCGGCACTGGGGGGTGGCGATAGTCGACAATATCATGAAGGACGCAAAGACAACGGGCAGGTGGTATTTTATCACCACCATGGGGAGGCACTCCGGCCATCTTGCGTTGGGCATCGGCAAGGCAGCAGGCGCGACTATCTCCCTGATCTCCGAGGAATTTGAGGAGAAGCTCTCTTTCAAAAAGGTCGCAGATATCCTTACGGGCTCGATCATCAAAAGGCTTGCCATGGGGCGGGATTACGGGGTGGCAGTCCTTGCAGAAGGCATTGCGGAGAAATTCGATCCCGGGGAGCTGAGCCAGTATGAGCAGCTGGAGAAGGATGAAACAGGAAGGGTGCGGCTTTCAGAGATCCAACTGGGCAGGATCCTGAAAAACTTCGTGAGAAAGACCCTTGAATCCATGGGCATAAACATCACCGTTGTCGACAAGAACATCGGTTATGAACTAAGGGCCGCAGACCCCATCCCCTATGATGTCGAATATACGAGGAACCTGGGCTACGGGGTTGTCCGCTATCTGCTCAAGGGGGGGACTGGATCGATGATTGTTTTTGATGAAGGCCGCCTGAGGCCTATCCCTTTTGTCGAGTTGATGGATTATTCCACAGGGAAGGTCCGGATTAAAACTGTGGATGTCGCTTCTGAAACCTACGAAGTCGGAAGAAAATACATGATACGGCTTGAGAAAGAGGACTTCGAAGGGGCAAAGCTGGAGCGCCTTGCAAGGGTGGTGAACCTCTCTCCCAAAGAATTTCAGGAAAGGTTCGGCTACCTGGCTTAGTAAACTCTATCTCCAGCCATGTCCCGCGGAATCCCTTGATATAGCCCTCCCCGAAATAATTATCGTAACGGCAGGTGATGTCATGATATAGCCGGGGACAGTCCCCTCGCGTCGTTTTATTTCATGCCGGTACGATAAGTAAGGCCATTGAATCCGGTGAAGCATAATTTTTAATCTGATTTTGCCGCGAGCCGGGCGACCTGAATGACTACATTTTTAGAGTTGCTGTTTTTGATTTTTCTGAAGACCCTGAGGAGTTTACTTTCAGTTGGTGTTACATAGCGCGCCTGCTCTTCTGCAACGACAGGTGTTTCGTATATCTCGAAAAAATACGATAAGGGTGCTGATAATGCGCCGGCGATTATCTGAACGTTTTCCACATTGAGCTTATTGGTTCCGTTTTCATACCTTTGCACCTGCTGATAGGTAACTCCCAGTATTTCAGCCAGTTCTTCCTGTGATATCTTCAGTTCTTTTCGTCGTTCCTTGATTCTTTCACCGATGTCCTTGCTCGTTGTCACTTTCTTCTTCTGCATAGCAGTTCACTATAACAACCGCCTAATTTCATTTACTACCATCCAACAATTGTGTTGACATATACAATTTAAAAAGTGTATAAAAATATCAAGTTTAAAGGCGCTATTTAGAAACTCTGTAAACGATAAGAAAGGTTGACAGGGGCAACGAGGCAATCCATGAAAAGCATACTCATCATAGAGGACGACAACCTGCTTAGGGGGATGTTAAAGGACGTATTCGAGTTCAACGGGTTCAGGGTCTATGCAGCCTCCCATGGGCAGGCTGGAGTGGATTTGTATCGCGAGAAGCCTATCGACCTTGTTATTACCGACATCATCATGCCCGGGAAAGACGGGCTGGAAACGATCCGGGATTTGAAAAAAGAGTACCCTGATGTAAAGATCATCGCCATTTCCGGCGCCAATACCACTACTCCCGACCGCCTCCAGGTCGCCAGGGGTTTGGGAGCGATATACACAGTCAGAAAACCATTCATGCCGGATGATATGCTCAGAGCTGTGCGCCGGATTTTAGAATTGTAATTTATAAGAGCCTGCCTTTCCGGATGCGCTCCATTCGAGTCTGCGGCCCGCACCATACCGTCCTCGCGGTCGCCTATGGCTAAGCCGCAGGTTTTTGTAGTATTCCTCGAAAAATCGTATAATCTTAAATAATACCAGGAGCGTAAGGAGGATACATGGTGCGCATCTATCTGCTGATCAATGTGCTGCCCGGCAGGGATGTATCTATACGGGACACCCTTCGGGGTACAAAGGGAGTTGTCAACGCCGATCTGGTTACAGGCCCATACGACATTATTGTAGTGATCGAGGCTGAGGACACCTCCGAAATATTTGATAAGATCCTGAAAAAAATAAGAAGAATTAAAGGCATAAACCGTACCGAAACCTTTGTTGCGGTAGAATGACCGGCAAGGGGCGAATTGCCCCTCCCCGGTGCAGCAGCCCCCTTCAGTGCATTCTGGTGTTTTCCCCCGGCGCAAAGCGTATCTGCCGGAGGCCGCCTTTCCCTCCCCCCCTGTTTTGCATTCTGCAGGCCAAAGGACCTTTTGTAAAATCTCTTTGAAAATCGTATAATTTTAAGAATTGTATTTTTGGCAAACGCACTCATGAAAAAAAGAAAAAGCTATTCAACCAGGAAAGAAAAAAACCCCGGGAGTCCCAAAGGCAGAGAGCCGGCTTCCGCCCCTTTGAAAAATGCAATGCCCCAGGATATTGAAATCGAAAGAGCGGATAGGCTGAAGGAGGTCTTGCAGAATCTTTACGAGGTGAACAAGCGGGCGCCTGTGGTTGTGGAGGGAAGAAGAGATTCCCTCGCCCTGAGGAAAATAGGGCTTGTGGGTGACATTATCACCCTGCATGGGGGGAAGGGGATCTATGAATTCTGCGAAGATATAGCCGAACGGTTCGACCGGGTGGTTCTTCTTATGGATTGGGATGAAAAAGGAGAGTCTCTTCAGAGAGCGGTATCAGGGCATCTTAAGGGCTTATGGGAAGAGTTCTCAGCCTTCAGGGAGATAATCAAGGTGCTCTGCCAGAAGGACATTAAGGATATCGAGGGGGTCCCGGGACTCCTTGACAGGTTGGCCGGCGCCGAGGTGAAGGTGGGAGAGCCGGGAGAGTTCGAAGGCTTCCAGGGTGATATATGATAAAGTCCTTTGGCCTGAAAGGTGAAGATCTGGCTGCTGCTTATCTGGAGGAGAAGGGCTATAAGGTCCTGCAGCGGAATTACAGGACCCCTCTTGGTGAAGCAGACATTGTTGCCCGGGACCGGGGCGCTGTTGTGTTTGTTGAGGTGAAGGCCAGAAGCAGTGATGCCTATGGGCAGCCCTTTGAGGCCGTGGACAGCAGAAAGCAGGAGAAACTCAGGAAAGTTGCCCTTTATTATTTAAAGCAGAACAAGGTTGAAGTGCAGGTAAGGTTTGATGTGATAAGCATCCTGTCCAGGGATGGCAAGAATGAAATCAACCATATTATGGAGGCATTTTAAGAACGGCAAATCCCAAGCCCTAAGCACCAAATCCCAAATTGGAGTTTGTGATTTGGTGCTTGAGATTTGATTTAATGATATGTTCATCTACCTGAACGATAAATTGGTGCCCTCGTCAGAGGCGAAGGTGTCTGTGTTCGACCACGGGTTCCTATACGGTGATGGAATATACGAGACCATGCGCGTGTATGACGGCGTGGTCTTTATGCTTGATGAGCACCTCCGGAGGTTGTTCAGGTCCGCTTTGCTCATCGGGCTCGACATCCCGAAAGATGTACCCGGTATAAAACGTGCTCTCTATGAAACGCTTAAGGCAAATGGACTGGCCGACGCCTATGTAAGGCTGACCGTGTCAAGAGGATACGGCCCCATCGGGCTTGACCCTGACCTCTGCAAAGGGGCCACTTTTGTGATCATTGCCAACGAGTTCAAAGATTATCCGCATGCATACTACGCAGAAGGGATACGGCTGATGGTGGCTTCGACCAGGAGAAATCTCAGGGAGGCGCTGAACCCCCAGATCAAATCGCTTAATTTCCTGAACAACATCCTTGCAAAAATAGAGGCGAAAAAGGCAGATGCAGATGAAGCCCTGATGGTGAATGCGGGTGGATACCTCACGGAAGGCACGATAAGCAATATCTTTTTCGTCAGGGACCATGCAGTGCATACTCCATCTGTTGAATGCGGCATCCTTGACGGGATAACGAGGTCCCTTGTTATCGACCTTGCGGCCAGGAGCGGTCTTGCGGTCAGGGAGGGAGAGTTTGTTCCGGATGACCTGTTGCAGGCAGAAGAGGCGTTCATAACAAATACCACGATGGAGGTGATGCCTGCCGGCAGGATAGACGGGGTGCATTTCAAAACAGGAGAAGTGGCTAAATTGCTCCTGAAGAAATATAAGGAAGAGGTGAACGGATATGTCAGAGAGAAAAAAGGGGAAAGCCCGTCCCTCTGGGAATAAGGGCCTGCCTCCGGGGCAGTTGGCCCGATTTATAGACCAGAGCCTTCTGCGGCCTGAGGCAACAGAAGCGGACATCATAAAATTATGCAAAGGGGCGATAAAGTACAATTTCTACTCCGTATGTGTGGCCCCTTACTATGTCCCCCTCTGCAAGGCTGTCCTTACAGGGTATGACATAAAGGTCGTGACTGTCATTGGCTTCCCCCATGGGATGACCATGAAGAACGTGAAGGTGTATGAGGCAATGCAGTCTGTCCTTTATGGCGCCCAGGAACTCGACATCGTGATGAACATCGGCGCCGTGAAGTCGGGGAACTGGTGTTTCCTGGAGGAAGAGCTTTCAGGGATCATCGCCGCTTCCAACTCGGTCCTCCATAAAGTGATCATCGAAACATGCTATCTCAATGATGAAGAGAAGAAGTCGACTGCAAGGATCGCAGTGGCCTGTGGAGCAAAGTTCGTAAAGACATCGACAGGCTACGGCACAAAAGGCGCAACCGTAAGGGATGTGAAGTTGATCAAGGATGCTGTGGGGGACACGGCCGAGGTCAAGGCGGCAGGAGGCATCAAAACCCTTGATCAGGCCATGAAGCTTATCCGGGCCGGCGCAGCAAGGCTGGGAACCAGCGCAGGGGTCGAGATCATGAAAGAAGCGATGGGGAGCAAGGCATAGCGTTCAGCGGCCAGCCCCGGACCTCTTGCGAGTCTCTGCCGCTGATGATCGCAAATGATACGTGTACACCATGTCGAAAATTAAAAAACATGATAAAATCAAAAGGGACCTCCCGCTTATTGCAGAAGAGGAAGCCGTATACTTAGCCCGCATTGACGGCACATTGCAAGATGTTAAATTGCGCCCTAAACTAATTGATCTTTTTGCCGGCGCCGGCGGCATGACCCTCGGATTCGCTAAGTTGACCGGACACGACTTCGAATTTGTTTGGGCGAATGATTTTAGTGATTATGCGGCGCAGACTTACAATGCTAACTTCGGTGATCATTGTACTGTAGGCGATATAGTTGATGTCCTTGAAAATCCTCAGACAAAAATCCCCAAAGCCGACGTAGTAATCGGCGGCCCCCCGTGTCAAGGTTTTAGTCTTCTCAATAAAAACCGCGAGGACGACCCGCGCAAACAACTTTGGCGTCCTTTTATGGATATTGTCAAACGGTCAGGTGCTTCCGTCTTCGTAATGGAAAACGTTCCGCAGCTCCTTGATTCATTCGAGCATGAAGAAATAATCGGAATTGCACAAGCGTTGGGCTTTAAAGTTCGCTGGGCGAAGTTATGCGCCGCTGATTACGGTGTGCCGCAAGTCAGGTGGCGTGCTTTCATCGTGGGATGCAAATTCACAGACCCCGGAGAAGTGTTCCCGCCCAAAAAAACGAACTATAATATCAATAACGCACATCGGAAAGCTTTTACTGAGGAATTCGATGAATATATCACCAATCCCTCACCCTGGAGAACTGTACGTGATGCGATAGCCGATTTGCCGCCCCCGATTGACACGGGAATCCGCAGCGTCCCGCCTCCGCTTGATCTTCACTTCGGGCGCACGCCTACATCGACGAGCATGAAAAGATATCGGGCGATACCGAAAGAAGGGATGAATAGATTCGACCTTCAAAGGAAAGCCCCCCATTTGACCCCGGCGTGCTGGATACGTAAAACATCCGGCGGCACCGATCTCTTCGGAAGATTATGGTGGGACAGGCCGTCCGTCACTATAAGAACGGAGTTTTTCAAGCCGGAAAAGGGGCGATACTTACATCCGGTACAACACCGTCCTATTACCTTTCGGGAGGCGGCGCGAATACAGTCCTTCCCCGATGATTTCATCTTCAGTGGTGCGAAAACAGAGATAGCAAAACAGATAGGCAATGCCGTACCGCCTCTCCTGGCTGCACGTATTGCAGATAGCGTATACACATTACTTCTGTCCAAGGAAATAAGCCGATGCCGGACGTCTTCAGCAGGGAAAAAAGAAGCTGGATTATGGCGCGAATTTCAGGCAGCAATACAAAACCTGAAATAGTTGTCCGAAAGATACTTTACGATTTAGGTTTCCGCTATCGTTTAAATGTCCGAAAGTTGCCTGGTACGCCCGACATCGTATTGTCGAAGTACAATAAAGTTGTTTTCGTTCATGGCTGCTTCTGGCATGGCCATAAAGGCTGTAAACGTTCCAGGAGGCCTGCTGTGAATGTCGCTTTTTGGAACGAGAAAATAGACAAAAACATCGACAGGGACAAAAAGAGTCTAAAAGAACTGCGGCGGCTAGGCTGGAAGCCGCTGGTGATCTGGGAATGCCAAACAAAGAGTCCCGAATCACTGAGGAAAAGGCTCATTCGGTATTTCAAACAGGGGGGCGCTTAACGGGCCCGAAAGACAAGTTGCGGGCATATCTTGAAGCGAACAACTTCATTTGAATCTGCTTTTCGCTTCCCGGTTTCCCCGTAGCAGTATTGCGGTTTGTTACTCCGGTATCTGGCTGTAAAGGTAGATGGATATCACGGAGAATACCGAAGGGACAATCCACGGCGCTATCATCGGGGGGATTGCTCCGGCATATCCCAGCGACAGGAAAAGAGAATACCCGAACCAGTAAATAAGGCTGATAAAAAGGCCCAGTCCCGCAGCAATGATGCCCCCCTGGGCGTTGGACCGCATGTTCAGGATTTTCTGGAACGCCTGCTGCTCACCCCCGATCGACAAGGATATCCCGAGCAGGAGCATGAAGAGATTGATAAGGGGATAGGACAGCCTTGAACTGATATCGACAGTGAGTTTGATGTTCTTGAACCCCGCGGCATTCAACCTTTGCTGGTATTTTACAAGTTCCTGTATGGTCATCTCCTCCACCGACCACATGTCATCCTGGAAGATTTTCGGAGATTCGATATTCGGGTAGACGATCTCAGGGACCTCGGTAGCTTTGCCGGTCAGCATGTCATAAACTATTGCTTTCTTCAGTTTCCATGTATTGCCTTCCCATTCCGCGGTCTCTGCGTCAATTCTTTCTTTCAGTCCATCCTGGTCGAATTTGTAGATACTGACCTCTTTTGAGATGTTCTGGTCCGGCATGTAGAGTGCGATCCGTATGATCGAACCATCCTTGCCCCTCATATAAAGCGTGCCCTCTTTGAAGGTGACTTCCTTTTTCTTTCTTTCAATCTGGTTTTTAAGACTGCGGATCTTTTTTGATGTGGCAGGCACAATGATTTCACCGAGGACAAAGCCGAAGAGGGTGAGGATCACCCCGATTGCGACAAAAGGCATGAGTATGCGT
Organism: Nitrospirota bacterium; assembly: GCA_021847795.1. Taxonomy (GTDB): domain Bacteria; phylum Nitrospirota; class Thermodesulfovibrionia; order Thermodesulfovibrionales; family Dissulfurispiraceae; genus JAMCVZ01. Next base: position 6,579 of record JAJZPZ010000049.1, on the reverse strand, counting down.
TTCATCTTGCCCGATGCGGCCTTGATAACAACGATCTCCTTCCTCTTGATCGCCTGGGAAAAGATAAAAAGGCTGCTCAGGAGGGTTGCCATGGCCATCAGGTAATGAAGGTATTTGGGGATGCTGAACAGGATATATTCCACAAGCAGCTTCCATGAAGGCTTGTATTGCATCAGGTCATCGATTTTATCTATGAAGCCGATTACGGCAAAGACCAGGGATATGCCGAGCCCGAGGATGACCAGGGTCTTCAGGAAATCTTTAATGTATAATTTCTGTATTAAAAGCATAATTGTATAAATTCCAAATCACAAATCACAAATCTCAAACCTTGAATTCCAAATTACACTTTTTTTGTTTGTGATTTGGCGCTTGATATTTGAGATTTGCTTTCTTATCATTTCCTGCTCACCCTTTCGAATACGATTATGGCGAACATTGCCAGGATAGTGAAGGAAAGCCAGGCCCCTATAATGTGGGGGAGCTTGCCTGACCTTGCCAGCCCTTCACCGTAGATCAGCAGCGTATAGTATACGGCAAAAACGGACAGGCCTACGGTCAGCCCTCCCAATCTTCCGGATTTTCCTGCCATAAGGGACAGGGATGGTCCTAACAGGATGATAATAAGGCATATGGCCGGCATGGAGAGCCTCCGGTAGAATTCGAGGAGGTACTGGACCCTTCTTTCAGGAAACTTCCGTGATGCCTGGAGTAGTTCTGCAGGCGTCATCTCGCTGTTCTTTTTGTCGGCAGACTCGATCGAAGGGGCCAGCTTGAAGTGATACCTGCCGAAACGTATCTCTGTGAACATATCGTTTTTCGTAATATAAACATGGCCGCTATCAAGGGTAAAACTGAGGGTGTCATCTTCAGGAATGATCTTTCCCGCCTTTGCGACAATTACCTTCTGCTCCTCTTTTTTCCGTTCGTCGAGAATGAAGACCCCGGACAGGGCATCGGGTGTGGGCTTTGCCTTGACCAGGATGACAATATCTTTAAAGGCTGTATTGAATATTCCTTCCTCAATGGTCATGGGCGCTCTCTTGATGAGTATCTCGGTCAGCCCCTTCCGCAGCGCAGCGCTCCCTTTTGGACTGAAATAAAAGCTCATGGCAATACCTATGATGAAGCAGGCCATGCCCAGGTATATGACCGGAACTGAAATGCTTTTGAATGACATGCCGCTGCTCTTGAGGATTACGAATTCATTGTCGGTATTCAGCCTCCCGTAGACAAGTAGGACAGAGAGCAGCATTGCCATGGGTATCGTAAGGATAAGTATCTGGGGTTGAAGATAAAATATTATCTTTGTAATGTCCTCAAAGGAGGCCCCGACTCCTGAGAGGAGCCTGCTCAGCCTCATGAGCTTCTCCATCATCAAGGTGAAGTTCAGAAAGAGAATAGAGAGTAAAAAAGAGGACAGCAGTTCTTTTAAGGTTGACCGGTGTATTAAAAACATATTCTGTATAAAATATCCGATATGTGACGAAAAGGTCAAAAAATAATAGCCGGACAGGGGAGTTGCGCCCTGTGTGTTATGCAGACTCCCCCCTGTTTGAGGCCGCCTGCCTGCGGGCAGGATAGCGTTTGCTTTTTAAGGCAATTTCTTTTATGCTAAAGGTATAAAACTTCTGGAGGTATTAGCGTGGTTACAATTACGGATAAGGCTGCTGAGAAGGCAAAAGCCATATTGGCTGCGGAAGGTAAGGAGAGCTGGGGACTCAGGATCTATAATGCAGGGGGAGGGTGCTGCGGCCCATCCTACGGACTTGACCTGGACGAGAAACCGATGGCCGACGACGAAGTCATCGAAAAAGACGGATTAAAGGTTTTTGTTGATAAAAATACCATGACAACCCTTACAGGAATGCAGCTCGATTATCATGAAAACGGAGAGCAGGAAGGCTTTACCCTTTCCGGCGGCGCTGCCCCATCCTGCAGTTCCGGCGGCTGCAGCAGCTGCGGATAAAGGCCGTAATGCGTAAAGCGTGATGCGTAATGGATAACAGGCAAAGAAAAAGCATAAGAGTTATGAAAACACAAATTCCCGCCATGTTCGGGTCCTATTCTGTTTTCATTCTTTACTCATCATGCATTACTTATCACGCATCACGGGTTTGATTATGTTTCCTGTCCATAGATATAGAAGACTGAGAAAGAACGATACTGTCAGGAGAATGGTAAGGGAGACCTCCATTTCTCCTGATAATTTTATTTACCCTCTTTTTGCCACATACGGCACGGGCGTCAGGAAAGAGATATCGTCCATGCCCGGCTGCTACCAGGAATCGGTAGATGAGATCGTAAAAAACGCAAAAGAGGTCCATTCCCTCGGCATCCCCGCAATCATTCTCTTCGGCATCCCCGAACATAAGGACGCGGCGGGCAGCAGCGCCTATGACGCAAACGGCGTTGTCCAGAATGCCATCAAAGCTGTTAAAGATGCTGTTCCGGACCTGTATGTGATTACCGACGTGTGCATGTGTGAATACACGGACCACGGGCACTGCGGCCTGATCGAAAAGGGAACGGTGGACAATGACAAGACCCTGAACCTCCTTGCAATGGAGGCGCTTTCCCATGTAAAGGCAGGCGCTGATATGGTTGCGCCGTCGGACATGATGGATGGGCGCGTCGCTGCCATCAGGGCCGCCCTTGACGGGGGAGGCTTCACGGACATACCCATAATGGCCTACGCGGCAAAATACGCTTCTGCTTTTTATGGCCCCTTCAGGGAGGCTGCGGAATCCACTCCACAGTTCGGGGACAGGCGGTCCTACCAGATGGACCCTGCGAACAGGCGCGAAGCGTCCAAGGAAGTGGCGCTGGACATTGCAGAGGGCGCTGATATCGTCATGGTTAAGCCCGCACTCTCTTATCTTGATATCATCTCCGACATCAAGGCCTCCTCTGGCGTGCCCCTTGCGGCGTACAATGTGAGCGGGGAATATTCGCTGGTCAAGGCCGCGGGAAAGATGGGATGGATCGATGAATCACGGGTCATGATGGAGATACTCCTGTCTATCAAACGCGCCGGCGCTGACCTGATCCTCACCTATTTCGCCAAAGACGCGGCAAAGGTCCTCAACGGGTAGTCCTTAGCCCGATAAGAGGTCATCTTTCTTCTTAAAAATATCCGGGGTATATTCACGCTCCCAAGGAGAAGATTCCCGCTGTTTTTTCAGCAATTCCGGGGAGGCCGAATGAATCCTGCATTGGTGTTGGTGGATATACAGCAAGATTACCTCCCGAAAGGAAGGATGGAGGCGGACGGGGCAGTCGAGTGACAGAGGCCGCCCCTGTATCGTTGATCATGATGCGTGTGCAACAAGAAGCCTGGCTTTCAACGGCATTGATGTTCCTGCAACGCATGTTAATGGGGCGTATATGGCTGCTCTCGGCGCAGTTTATGCAGAAGTGTTAAGCGCTGAAGAAATAATCGGAAGGCTGAAAGTTTAAAGTTACCGGCTCCCGTGCTTACAGGAAGAACATTACTAATTCCCTTTCCCTCTTGTGGCCGGAAAATAGGACAAAATCAATGCAGCCACATAAAAACTGAGCCCGAGCGCCTCTATCCGGAACACCACCGGATGGCTGTTCGGGGAAAGCGCGTGAAAATCGGTGGTGCTGTTTATCATATGCAGGCCGGTGATCGCGGCAACGCCGGCAATGAGAATCGCCTTGACCGCATCACTGGGGAAAAGGGTCAATTCTTTATCTTTGACATATTTGTCAATATTAAAGAATTGACCCTACTTGCTCTACTTGCTCATACGAAAACTACAAGCCGGGACCGGAGGGGACGGGCAGGTGGGAGTATTGTGTGCTCCGCGGCGGTTCCTGGAACGATGCTCCGGGAGGCCTTCGATTTGTTTCGAGGAATGTCAGCCGGGCCATTGAAACAGACCTCAGCCTCGGATTTCGCGTGGCCCTTCCGGCCCGCTTACAGGGACGCCCGAACAAACCATAAATGATCAGATACAACTACCCGAATATCTTCCCCGGGTTCATGATCCCTTTGGGGTCAAACACTTCCTTTATGCCACGCATAAGCCCGAGTTCTCTATCTTTTATCTCCATCCCGAGGTAGGGAGCTTTCATGGTGCCGATGCCGTGCTCCCCGGATATTGAGCCGCCGAGCCTGAGGGTGATCTCGAATATCTTTTTCACCAACTCCCGGCCTTTCCGGTGTTCCTCTTCATCCCGGATATCAACCATGACGTTGACGTGGATGTTGCCGTCTCCTGCATGGCCGAAATTGATTATCTTTATCCCGCTGCTCTCGGAGAGTTTCCTGAGTTCGACGAGGACGACAGGGACTTTGTCCCTGGGGACGACAATGTCCTCATTGATCTTTGTCGGTTTGATATGGTAGAGGGCCGGTGAAATGGACCTCCGTGCCTCCCAGAGCCGTTCCCTTGCAATATGGTCTTCGGCCACAATGACCTCCCCCCTTAGGGTGCTGCAGATATCCACCACGCGCTCCGCCTCTTTCTTGATCGTTGCCGGGTAGCCGTCGAGTTCTATGAGAAGCAGGGCTTCGATATCGGACGGGAGCCCGGTAGGGTTATAGTTCTCTATCGCTTCGATGGAAGATTTATCGAGCAGTTCCATCGTGCGCGGTATTATTTTTGCTGAAATGATTTTTGATACCGCCAAACCGGAAGACTCAAGGTCGTGAAAAAGGACGAGGAGAGTAATCAGATCCTCAGGGAGGGGAAGCATCTTGAGCCGTATTCTTGTGGAAACAGCGAGTGTCCCTTCGGAGCCCACCAGGAGGTCTTTCAGGTCATATCCGACGGCACGTTTATGTGTTTTGCCCCCGGTGCTGATTACCGTGCCGTCGGGCATAACTGCTTCGATGCCCATGACGTAATCACGGGTGACCCCGTATTTGAGCGCCCTCGGACCTCCTGCATTGGTCGCCACATTCCCGCCGATCGTGCAGGTATTGAGGCTGGCGGGATCGGGCGGATAGAAGAACCCCAGGTATTCAAGTTCCTTCTGGAGCTTCCCGTTTATGATGCCGGGTTCGACGACAGCAGTCATGTTTCTAGTGTCGATGTCGAGGATCTTCTTCATCTTCTCAAAGCTCAGGACAATGCATCTGCCCTGAGGCACAGATGCCCCGGCCATGCCGGTCCCCGCTCCCCGTGAGACGATGCTCAGACCGTTTTCATTCGCATATTTTATTATTTTTGAAACTGCATCGGTATTCCTCGGCCATGCGACAGCCTGCGGCAGGGACATTTCCGCAGCCGATGCATCGAAACTGTAGCATGCGAGGTCTTCTTTTTCCGTGGAGATTTCAATGCCCGGGATCTGTATAAAGTTGCTCATATCGGGAAATTATACCTGTTATCGTGTAGTTCTGTAAATTTTACCGCATTGCAGAAGAATAACGGCAAATCCGAAATCCTGAGCACTGAATCCTAAACAAATTCGAATGACAGAAATTCGAAACGGTTTGGAGCATTTGAATTTTGGATTTAGATATTGTTTAGGATTTCGATATTCGGGTTTGGAGCTTGTTTCTAATTCAGGCTTTCGACCTCGGTAAACTGAAGAGAAATGGCCTTTGATGCCCCCGGCTCTTCCATGGTGATCCCATAAATGTAATCGGCGACTTCCATCGTTGCCCTGTTGTGTGTTATTACGATGAACTGAGTCTCCTGCGAGAGCCCCTTGAGCATCTGCGCCAGGCGTACCGTGTTTGATTCGTCAAGCGGAGCGTCAACCTCATCAAGGATGCAAAGGGGGCTCGGTTTTATCAGAAACCCGGCAAATAAAAGAGTAAGTGAGGTGAGCGCTTTTTCTCCTCCTGAGAGGAGGTTGAGATTCTGAAGTTTTTTCCCAGGGGGCTGGGCTATGATTTCGATGCCTGATTCCAGTATGTTCTCTTCATCCGTAAGGAGCAGGTCCGCTTTCCCGCCGCCGAAGAGCGCTGCAAAGACTTCGGTGAATTTTGCCCTGAGGGCATCGTAAGCCTCACGGAGCTTTCTCTTTGTCGAAGTATTGATCCTGCTGATGGCTTCCTCCAGTTCGGCAATGGACATGGTCAGATCGCCCTGCTGTTTTGTCAGGAAGTCATAGCGGTTCTTGAGCTCTTCATATTCCTCAATGGTGCCGAGGTTTACCGGCCCCAGGTCCCTTATCTTCTGGTTGAGCTGATTAATCCTTGCCTCATCATCCCCGGAGTCGTCTTCCTGGTCGTCCAGGGGGGGCTGAGGGCCTTCAGTGTTATCTTCCTGTGCTGGTTCCTGTATCCGGGCCTGTGCATCCTGTGTGTCGCCACTGGAGCTTTCCTGCGGGACTGCTTCCGTTGTTCCGGTCTCTTCTTTCCCGATCTCCAGCCCGTACTTTTGCATGATCGAGCTTTCTATATTTTCTATCCTGAGCCTGTGTTCTATAGCTTTCGAGTTTGAATCTGCAAGCGCCAGGGAGATTGCGTCTATTTCGGTCCGTATCTTTTTGAGGGCATTCGCTTCTTCCGCCAGTGCCTGGTTTTCTTCGTCAATGGCCGCTTTCCTTTCGGATCTCCCCTGCTTCAGCGCATCCGCTTCAACAACCAGGGCCTTT
>JAJZPZ010000048.1 GCA_021847795.1 Nitrospirota bacterium | reverse complement strand
TCGGCATAAAAGGCACAGATGCAGGCGGGAATTTCATGATCAGACAACTCGGTCAGAGAAAAAAGCACTCAGGATACTTGAGTGGAAACAAATTCAACGGGAAAATAGGCTTTAGCAACAGAAACTAATTAAAATCCGCCTGCCGCTGACCCGCTGCCGTGCGATGAAATAACTTGAGCCTGCCTGCTTTTTATGATATACGATAAGTATAACGGCAATCCCCCGCATCCGGCCAAACAGGTGAAACAGCATGGTAAAACTCAAGGCTGTTGTTCTGGAGCACACACTGGAAAAAAAGCCTGAACCCTAAAGAGGTGAAAATATGGTAAATCTGAAATTTGTCAGGGCGGTCTGCAGTATGGCGATGGGCCTGGCCCTCTGTTGTGCTGTTCCGGTTATCCCCGTGACAGAGGCCGCTGTTCTTGCGAAAGATCATGTGGTTTCAGCCGAAGCGAAAGACTTTCTCAACAAAATGAGCAGCGCCCTGGCTGAAGTCGGCGAGGCCGCAAAACCATCGGTGGTCAATATATCCACCACAACAACGGTTGAAATGGGTGAGCAGCCCTTTGGCGATCTGTTTGATGATCCCGCTTTCAAAAAGTTCTTTGGTGATAATTTCGATTCGTTGCCGAAAAAGAAGTTCAAGTCCTCTGCGCTCGGCTCCGGGGTCATTGTTTCCAAGGACGGCTATATCCTGACCGCATATCACGTGGCCCAGAACGCAGAGGAGATCAAAATAATCCTGAATGACAAAACAGAATTTAAAGGAAGGGTAATCGGCACTGACCCCCAGACGGACATCGCGGTCATCAAGATCGATGCCCGGGACCTGCCGGCCATAAAGATGGGGAATTCCGCAGAGGCCCGGGCAGGTGATGTAGTCCTTGCCATAGGGAACCCTTTCGGTCTGAACCAGACGATAACCATGGGCATCGTGAGCGCCGTCGGGAGGGCCAACATAGGGATTTCCGATTATGAGGACTTCATACAGACCGATGCAGCGATCAATCCCGGGAACTCAGGGGGCGCGCTTGTCAACACCAACGGTGAGCTTATCGGCATCAACACCGCAATATTCTCGACGAGCGGCGGTTCCATGGGGGTGGGGTTCGCCATCCCCTCCAACCTGGCCAATACCGTTGCCCAGAGCATCATAAAGCAGGGGAAGGTCATTCGCGGCTGGCTCGGCATAACGATCCAGGACCTTTCTCCTGATCTTGCAAAGTCCTTCGGGATAAAACAGGACAAGGGCGCTCTTGTTACGGATGTCATGAAAAACAGCCCGGCAGAAAAGGCGGGGCTTAAACGGGGCGACCTCATCGTAGAGTTGGACGGAAAACCGGTGGAAAATTCAGTCAAGCTCAGGAACACCGTAGCCGGCAAGGCCCCGGGGAGCACAGTACGGGTGAAAGTTGTCAGGGAAGGCAAACCAATGGCGCTGCCTGTCACCATAGGGGAGTTTCCTGCGGCGAAGCCTGCCAGGAAAGGCGAATTGAAAAAGAGTGAGTTCGACAATGCCCTGAAAGGGGTGAGCGTGCAGGATATCACTCCTGAGCTGAGGGAAGGGCTGAGCATTCCCGATGAAGTGAAGGGAGTTATCGTTGTGAACGTCAGTGATGAAGGCCCGGCGCGCGATACGCTCACAAAAGGAGATGTCATCCAGGAAGTGAATCGCAGGGCCATAACGGGACTGAGGGATTATGAAAGCGTTGTTTCAAAAATCGGGCCCTCCGACAGTGTTCTTCTCCTGGTCTACCGGAACGGCGCTTATATTTACGTAACGCTTAAACGCTGAGAGCTTTACAACCCCCAGGCCCCCTTTTCCAAGGGGGAGTAAATATGATATTCCCCCTTAAGAAAGGGGGATAAAGGGGGTTGTTTTTTCGCTTTCCAGGCGCTTTCATTTAAGGCGAAGCAGGTCATAAGCCTTGCTGCGATTGCCAAGGCAAATCACACTTTGATAGAATGAAACATGGAGGTCTTGAGACAATCGCGACCATTTACGGAAATACATCAGGCTTAAAGAAGCATCTCCTTTATTCCCTCGAAAAGGTTTATCGCAGGAAGATCCCCGCAGATAAGTTGATCACCCAGGAGCTTGCACGGTACCTGGCAGGGCTCTCTTTCGAGCTCGGCAGGCAGGTGGGCATCCTCGTATCGAGGAGCGGCTCCGTCACGCATGTCATTGTGGGCGATGCAAAGGGGGTCTTCATCCCGGGACTCGATGATTATCCCCTCGGGAAGAGCGCTTTGAGGGGCCTCAGGTTTATTCATACCCATCTCAGGGACGAGCCGCTCAACAATGAGGACCTGTCCGACCTCTCGCTCCTGAGATTCGACATGATCGCCGCTATAAGCATACGGGAAGGGCTCCCCCATACCCTTTACGCCGCCTACCTTATGCCCTACGGTTCGGATAAGAAGTACGAAATCCTTTCTTCTGACTTTTACCGGCTCGAACTCGACTTCAGGAGCTTTATCCGTTCCCTGGAAAGCGAGATGGACCGGTCCAGGACCTTCAACCGGAAAGACAGAAGAGAGCGCGCTATCCTGGTAAGCGCATCTGTCCGCCCCAGGTATGAACTGGAAGATTCCATGGACGAATTGAAGGAACTGGCAGTATCCAGCGATGTCGTTGTCCTGGACACAGTCATTCAGCGGCTGAAGGAGCTTAACCCGAAGTATCTCCTCGGTGAGGGAAAGCTCAGGGAACTCGTTATCAATGCCATGGACAAAGGCGCGACCTTATTGATCTTCGACCAGGACCTCACCCCGTCCCAGATGAGGGCGATTGCCGATATCACGGAGCTTAAGGTAATTGACCGTGCGCAGCTCATACTCGATATCTTTGCCGGGAGGGCCCACAGCCGGGACGGAAAGGTGCAGGTGGAGCTTGCACAGTTGAAATACGCCCTCCCCAGGCTTACCGGTAAGGGCACTGCAATGTCGAGGCTCACAGGGGGCATCGGCGGGAGGGGGCCGGGAGAAATGAAACTCGAGATAGACAGGCGGCGCATCCATGAAAGGCTCTCCCGCCTTGAGAAAGAACTCCACTCCTTAAGCGAGGCGCGCAGGCAGCGCAAGCAGAAGAGAGTAGGTGGCGGTTTGCCCATTGTATCCATCATAGGGTACACCAATGCAGGGAAATCCACCCTGTTGAATGCGCTTACAAGGAGCTCAACCCTTGTCGAGGACAAGATGTTCGCCACCCTTGACACGGCGAGCAGGCGGTTGAGATTCCCCAGGGAGCGGGAGGTCATCATCACCGATACCGTAGGCTTTATCAGGGACCTGCCCAAGGACCTCATGGCTGCTTTCAAGGCTACCCTTGAGGAACTGGAGGACGCTGATCTCCTTATCCATCTCGTGGACATATCCAACCCCAGGTTTGAGCAGCAAATAGCGTCTGTTGAAAACATCCTCAAGGAGCTGAAGCTTGCAGGCAAACAAAAGATGATCGTCTTCAACAAGATGGACAGGGCGCCGGGGGAGGCTGCGTGGAACATCGTATCGAGGTATGATGCGGTTGCCGTTTCCGCAAAAAAGCCCGAAACCCTTGCTCCCCTGCTGAAGGCCATTGAGTATAATATATGGGAATCACGGCTTACGTATGACGCATAAGCCCGGTTTATGCTTGCAATTGCCCTGTAATAAAATCTGAAATCCACGGGCGAAAAGGGGTATAATAGCACAATGGAATTCATACCGAAATGGATAGCCTGGGAAATCACCAGGAGATGCAACCTCAAATGCGTGCATTGCCGCTCATCCTCGGAGATGGTGGTGGACGAGCATCCTGATTTCCCGATCCAGGAGGCCTGCAGGGTACTGGACGATATTTCCGGGTATGCACAGCCCGTCATTGTCCTGTCCGGCGGGGAGCCTCTTTTGAGGAAAGATGTCTTCGACATCGCCCGGTACGGTACGGGAAAGGGCCTGAGGATGTGCCTTGCCACAAACGGGACACTGGTCGACGACGGAGTGTGCGTGAAGATAAAGGGATCGGGCATTCGGATCGTATCCCTCAGCCTGGACGGCTCTACCGAAGAGGTCCATGACAATTTCAGGAACGAGAAAGGCGCTTTTAAGGGGATCACCAATGCTGCCGGGCTCTTCAAGAAGCACGGGATAGAGTTCATCATCAATTCGTCCTTCACGAAGCGGAACCAGGAAGAGATTCCCAGGGTATACAGGCTCGCGAAGGACCTCGGCGCTACCGCATGGTATATGTTCATGATCGTCCCTACAGGCAGGGGAGAGGATATCATGAACGAACTTATATCAAAGGAAGATTACGAGGACATCCTTGACTGGCATTACCGGATGGAGAAGAATGAAAATGACATGCTTGTCCGGCCTACCTGCGCCCCGCATTACTACCGCGTAGTCCTCCAGAAGAACAAGGAGGAAGGCGCCAAGGTCCGGCGGCGCACCCTGAAATTTTCGACCGGAGGCTCCAAGGGGTGCCTTGCAGGACAGCTCATCTGCCTTCTCGATGTGGACGGAAATGTTCTGCCCTGCAGTTATTTCCCGAAATCCGCGGGGAACATACGGAAGCAGTCTTTTAAGGAGATATGGGAGAATTCCGGGCTCTTCAGGGACCTGAGGGATTTCAAGAAATACAAGGGCAGCTGCGGCTCCTGCGAATATATCAATGTGTGCGGCGGATGCAGGGCAAGGGCATATTCGATGCAGGGTGATTACCTTGCAGAGGAACCCTTCTGCCGCCATATACCGATGAGACTAAGAACCTATCCGTAAATAAGGCCCAATAGGGAACTCCCCCTTTACTAAAGGGGGATGAAGGGGGATTACTGAAAAATGTTTATCAGGTAATCTCCCCTCGCCCCTCTTTAATAAAGAGGGGAATTATTTACGGATAGGCTCTAAGTAAGAAGTGACAAGCAGGAAGCGGGAACCGAAGAAATTAGGAATATATCGGGCAAAAGCGGAAAGGCAGCAAAAGGAAAAATAAAAGAGGGCTTTTAATTCTATACTTCTCACTTTACTTCTTATTTCTTACTTTTACTTTGGAGGTTAAATGAACGATACTTTTTTGAAGGCATGCCGCGGTGAAAAGACTTCGTATACTCCTGTGTGGATCATGAGACAAGCAGGAAGATATCTCCCCGAGTACCAGAAGGTGAGGTCCAAGGTCGATTTCCTTACCCTGTGCAAGACCCCGGAACTCGCTGCTGAAGTTTCTATCCAGCCTGTGGATATCCTTAAAGTGGATGCGGCGATACTGTTCTCCGACATCCTCATCCCCGTAGAGGCGATGGGCATGAAGCTGGAGTTCTCGGAAGCGAAAGGCCCGATACTCTATGATCCGATCAGGAACGATGTTGCTGTCTCACGGCTCAGGAGCATCAAAGCGGTGGAGGACGTGCCCTTTGTCATGGACGCGGTGAAACTGCTCGTCAAAAAACTGAACGTGCCCCTGATAGGCTTCTCCGGGGCCCCTTTTACCCTTGCCACCTATATGATCGAAGGCGGCGGCTCCAGGAACTTCACCAATACCAAAAGGATGATGTACCAGACCCCTGAACTCTTCGGCGCGCTTATGGACAAGATCACCGATACTGTTATTGATTACCTCCAGGCGCAGATCGATGCCGGCGTCGATGCCGTGCAGATTTTTGATTCCTGGGCCGGTGTGCTTTCTCCCGTGGACTTCGAAGCATACGCCTTAAAATATGTGCAGAGGATTGTTTCAGCGCTGAAGGGCAAAGCGCCGGTAATTTATTTTGCCCTTAACGGGAGCGCCATGCTCAGGCTGGTCAGGAAAGCAGGAGCCGATGTTTTCGGGGTGGACTGGAGAATTGATATGGCTGATGCCGTGAATGCGTTGGGCGGCGATGCGGCTGTCCAGGGAAACCTGGATCCCTGCACCCTTTTCGGCAAAAAGGAGCTCATAAGGGAAAGGGTGAAAGGCGTATTGCATGGTGCGCAAGGCGCGAAAGGCCATATCTTCAACCTCGGACACGGCATATTGCCTGAGACGCCTGTGGAAAATGCCGTTGCACTGGTAGAAGCAGTGCATGAGCTGAGCTCAAGATAGGGATAAGATGCTTACTATCGGTGTCCTCGCTTCAGGCAGGGGGTCCAATTTCCAGTCCATAATCGACGAGGCGGAGGCGGGGCGGCTTAAGGCTTCGATCAAGCTCCTGGTGGTCGACAAGCCGGACGCGTATGCCGTCGAGCGCGCAAAGAAGCATTCGATAGAACACCTCTTCATCAATCCGAAAGAGTTCCCCTCAAAGGACGATTATTTCCGGAAGATCGCCGCTGAACTGAAAGCGCGGGATATAGAGCTGGTGGCGCTCGCAGGCTTCATGCGCATTGTGCGGAAGCCCCTGGTAGATGCGTTCCCCAACAGGATCATGAACATACACCCGGCCCTCCTCCCGTCATTCCCCGGGCTGCATGGCCAGAAACAGGCCGCTGATTACGGCGTGAGGATCAGCGGGTGCACGGTGCACTTCGTGGATGAGGGCATGGACACCGGGCCTGTGATAATCCAGGCGGCAGTGCCGGTCCGCCCCGACGATACGGAGGACACGCTGTCCGCGCGCATTCTCAAGCTGGAGCATAAGATATATCCGGAGGCCATAAAGCTTTATGCCGAGGGGAGGCTCAGGGTCGAGGGGCGTATTGTGAAGATCGCGGGCTGCGAACTGAAAGACGAGTATATCGTTAACCCCCCTATCGGGTAAAACATATGAGGATTTCAAGGATATCGTAAAATCTCCCCTAACCCCTCTTTACAAAAGAGGGGTATTTCTTCCCTATCCCTCCCTTTGGAAAAGGGAGGTGAGGAGGGATTTTCATGAATAAAAATTCAGACTCTAAAATGTTTTTTTATTTTTAATGGGATAATAAAAAATTGAGGTAGGCAATACATGAGAATTTCCGGCGGGAGTGCAAAGGGGAGGAAAGTAGGCCTGAAAAAGGCCTTCTCCAAAAAGACGGAGGGGAGCGATTTGCGGCCTACCTCTGCAAAGGTGAGAAAAGCGATCTTCGATATCCTCGGCCCCAGGATAATTGATGCCGGCTTTCTGGACCTTTATGCCGGGACAGGCGCTGTGGGCATAGAGGCGCTGAGCAGGGGCGCGGGAATGGCGGTTTTTGTCGACGAGAATTCCGTGCGGGTGAAGATGATCAGGGAACTGGCCGAAAAGTTCGGCTTTAAAAAGAGGGCGGAGGTTGTCAGGGAGAGCGCCGCCCTTTTTGTGAAGAGGCGCGAAACTGCGTTTGACATCGTTTTTGTCGACCCCCCCTATGCCTCGGATGAACTGCAAACCATTCTCCCCTTGATGGAGAGCAGGGATATCCTGGCCGAAAACGCGATCGTGATTGCCGAGCACCCCTCAAAACAACCCCCTCCGGATGTGATTGGAAGCCTCGAGCTGGCAAAGCGCTACAAATACGGCGATACCTCGCTGAGCCTCTATAAAAAGTTGACGTGAAAAAGTCTCGGCATCGGGCCGGTCTGGCGGAAAACCTTTCCGACGCGATAAGGACAGTAACAAGTTACAAGTAACTCTAAAGACAGTGACAAGTAACAATAAAAACAGTAACGAGTCATCAGTAACGAGTAACGAGTTAAAGACTAACGACAAAGACTTGTCACTGTCTTCAGAGCCTTTACTTGTTACTCCTCACTCGTTACTTGTTACTGTCGTCAAGGTATTGCGGAGAAAGTCTTCCCGCCGGACTGCCCCGCTGACAAAGCCTCTCAATTGTTGCTAAAGAGCCTGAATCATGACATAATGGATTATGGCTTTTCCACCACGGTTCGGCGCGCAGAAGGAGCGGACATGAAACGAGCGATCTATCCGGGGACATTCGACCCTGTCACTAACGGGCACCTCGACCTTATCGAACGGGGGCTGAGGATATTCGATGAATTGGTGGTCGCTGTTGCCCACAACCCCAAGAAACAGCCTTTCTTCAGCGTGGAAGAGAGGCTGCAACTGATACGGGAATCGGTAAAAGGCTATAAGAGAGTCAAGGTGGAGGAGTTTAACGGGCTCCTCGTCGATTACGTAAAAGCCAAGGACAGCCTTGTCATTATCAGGGGGCTCAGGGCGGTGTCCGATTTTGAATTCGAGTTCCAGATGGCCTTGATGAACAGGCGGCTGGCAATGGATATCGAGACTGTTTTCATGATGCCCTCTGAGGAATTTTCTTATCTCACTTCCACAATCGTCAAAGAGATCTCCTCGCTGGGAGGCTCGGTAAAGGGGCTTGTGCCGCAGGCGGTTGAAAAGGCCTTAAAGAAAAAGTTCCGCTAGTCCCGATTGCCCGGGAGCAAAACAACCGGGGCCGTATTACCTCGGCTCTTTGCGCATGCATCTCTTTTCTCCTCCCGCAGGCTCTCAATGGTGTCCGGCAATGCGGGAGCAGGATGTCCTGCGATCCTGATCGTAAGCAACTGCGATCTGCTGCCTTTCCTGCCTCTTGCATTGCTTGCCCCACAATAGAGGAGATAAGAAAAGGGGGCTTTAAAAAAAGATAGTTCTCGAGATGTATTATTTTAGCTGTATTCAGCCTGAAGTTTCTACTGATATCCGGTCTGACAAAAATGTTTGAGAAAGGGGTAAGCAAAAGAATCGCCGGAACCATGAGAGCAATTACCGGCAGGGCAGGCAGGCATCCATTTCCCGATTTTCCTGCTACACTTAAATTATGACGTTCCGAAGGAGGCGGACATGGCAAAAGAGGCTCTCCTGATCGTTGATATGCTCAATGATTTTGTCCGGGAGGGCGCCCCCCTTGAGGTGCCTGAAACGAGAAAGATCATTCCTGCAATAAAGGAAGAGATAGGGGAGGCGCGGAGAGCGGGGCGCCCTGTCATTTATGTCTGCGACGCCCATGCCCCTGACGATAAGGAGTTCTCCCGGTTCGGATGGCCGGCACATGCTGTAAGGAACACTGAAGGCGCTCAGGTCATTGAGGAGTTGAAGCCTCAACCCGGAGACATCATTGTTGAGAAGACCTCCTACTCGGGGTTCCATAATACACGGCTGGGAGATGTGCTGAAAGACCTCGGGGTCGACAGCCTCAGGCTGACAGGGTGCGTTACCCATATCTGCATCATGTTCATAGCCTTTGAAGCCGTGCTGAGGGATTACGATGTCACTGTTCCGGAAGACGCAGTCGCAGCCCTCGGGAGAGAGGACCACGTTGCAGCGCTGAGGATAATGGAGAACGTGCTGGGGGTAAAGATCATTTGATCTTGCCCAGTTGTCGTGCAAGCCTTTCGGTCTTTTGCAGGAGCACATCTATTTCATTAAGCCCTTTGTTCCAGAAGCCTTTGTCCGCTATATCCACATCGAGTCTTTGAAAGATGGTTTTCGGAGAATCCGACAGCCCGGCTTCCAGGAACTCTTTCACTTTATCGATAAAGAGCGGATCTTCCTTTACGGAATTCTGGAGGGACTTCGAGATGAGGAGCCCGCCGGCATAGGAATAGACGTAAAAGAAATAGCGGATGTGGCTCCAGTATACCCACCAGTTCTCAGAGCCTGCGGATTGCTCGACGAACTCTCCCATGTACGAGGCCATGTGTTTCCGGAACAGGCCGCCGATAGCTTCTTTTGACAGGTATCCCTGCGTCCTGAACTCCTGATGGAGTTCCTGCTCGAAGCGGTAGCATGCCACCTGCCTGAATATGGTGGATACATCGTCGCTGAGCTTTTTCACCATGATGGCAAGTTTGGTTTCGTCATCGGCTTTCCTGAGTATTTCCTGGAGAACGAAATCCTCCATAAACGTGCTGGCAACCTCTGCAGTTGAAGTCGGGGTCCCGAAATTCAGGGCGTTCTGCTTTTTCCTGATCAGCTCGTTGTTGATCCCATGCCCGAGTTCATGGGCAAGGGTGAGGACATCGTTCAGCCTGTCTGTATGGTTTAAAAGGATGTAGGTGGGCTGGGAAATCAGGTGGTGGGCACAGAAGGCCCCGCTCCCCTTTCCTTTTGCCGGGTAAGCATCTATCTGTCCGTTTTCGACAAACCCGGAAAGGATTTTGAAGAACTCGCTGTCGAGGTTCCTGAAGACCTTCTCAATGAGCCTGACCGATACGGTGTAGGAATACTTGTCGCTGATATTGCCGTATTCAACGTTCCTCTCGTGGTACTTCAGCTTCTTTACGCCCATAAGGCCCGCCTTCAGCTTGTAAAACCGCGCAGGGATATCAAACCTGCCTGACACGGAACTGAGCATGGTGTCGACAATGTCGCTGCCGATATCATCATTTATATGCCGCATAAGGTCAGGTCGCGGCACACGGCGCAGTTCATCATCGACTTTTTTGTTCGCCAGCACAGAATTCATTTCCGCTTCAGCGACCTCCGCGTACTTGCCGAGCATTGCGTTGAACGTTTTTGCGGCGGAATCCCTTACCCGTTTGTCCCTGCTGTTCAGGAGGCTCACTATTTCCGAGAAATTTTTAACAGCTTTGCTGCCGTCCTCCATGATGACAGGCCCTTCCTCTTTTGCAAGGAAGCCCGAAGTCATTCTTACCCAGTTGGAGTAGGAAGTCGATGCTTTGAGGTTCATGATCTTTTCTTCAGGCTCGCTCAGAAGGTACTTTGATTCTGCAAACAGGCGCTCAAGAAAGTGCCGGTATTCCTTCAGCCCTCCATAGGCGAGCAATTGCTTCTGTTTCTCCTCAGGGATTTTCGCAATCCTCAACGGGAAAAACTGCATGTCGTTCTGTATCCTGCGGCTGAACTCCTCTATCTTGTTGAAGCGTGCCTTGAGATCAGGGCTGTTCTGGTCCTGCTGGGTGCGGAGCCAGAAATAATATCCCTCGTCCCCCCCTTCAGCGTAGCAGCGCGCCCAGTCCTCATACTCGTCCAGGGCCTCTTTGAGCACTTCAAGGTTTTCGAGATAATCCGGGCGGTCTTTCCATTTTTGGATGAATTCGCGGCTCTTCTGCTCGATCGTCCTTCTCTTTTCCTCGAACCCGGGATCGTTGTCACCTTCGGAAAGCTGTGCGAGATCCCATGTGGTCTGCTTTATCCTGGCGGGTTGCATCATATCGGCAGTGGCTCCTTCTCGTGGTTTTATCAGGTTAATCGTACATCTATAATTATAGTAGCGATTTCATAAAAAATAAACAGGATTTATGCAATTCGGCAATTCTCATTGTGGCCTGAAGGAACCCACCCCGCACCCCTCCAAGGAGGGGACTTACTTAAAGGGCAGGCGCTGTTATCATGAGGTCCCCTCTTGGGAGGGGGGCAGGGGTGGGTTCATGACGGGCAGGGGCATATTGACCCCTGCCCGTTGTTGCTGACTTTTACTTTTTGCTCCAGTTCCCGTTGGTGTCCTGGATCCACCAGCCCTTTTTAGCTGAATCGCGCCTGATAGAGGCGAATTGCTCGGTTGCCTGGGCAGTCACCTGCTTGAGATTTTCCGGGTTCTCAGGCGCCCTGTTTATCCGCACAATGGCCTTTGCCATTCCCTTTATCACGGTCTTCCTGTTTTCGTTCGTGCTGTCGACAAGCTGTTTTTCGGAAGGGCTCAATGTCCCCTCCCGCAAGACCAGCATGCCGTTGTCAGCTTCTCCGACT
Source organism: Nitrospirota bacterium (assembly GCA_021847795.1). Taxonomy (GTDB): domain Bacteria; phylum Nitrospirota; class Thermodesulfovibrionia; order Thermodesulfovibrionales; family Dissulfurispiraceae; genus JAMCVZ01. The sequence continues at coordinate 10,367 of JAJZPZ010000048.1, read as the reverse complement.
GCGCCCCTGTCCCGCAACTTGTCGAGTTCGGGGAGCTTGGCGCCGATCTCTTTGTATGCAGCTACGACATCGGGCATTTTCCTTACCAGTGCCGAGATCCTCTCGGCAAGGCCGGACTCCTGGGCATAAAGCGGCGCGACCAGGTCAAACCTTAATGAGCTTTCAGGCTTCTGCTCCTGCGGCTGCCCTTGCGGTTTCTTGTCAGGCGCAGTGTTGTCCGGGGTCATAAGTTCTTTTTCGAGGTTTTTATACGCCTCTTTGACATCTTTTTCCGGGAAATAAATATTGACCGTGATGACAGCACACGATGCAATAATGAAAAACAGCGCTGCAGCCAGAAACCTGCCCTTTCTCTTCATATCAAATCCTCCCTGTTAAATCCCGTGATGCGTAATACGTGATCCGTAATGAGTAAAATTATTAAACCCGTTACCCATTACTCATCACGGATTACGGTCATTCTTCGCCCTCTGGGCCGCTTCCGTTATTGTCCACATGAGGCGGTCAAGGGAAATCCTGTTGTTGAAAGGGGCGACCTTTACAGACAGGTCCTGCATCCCGAAAAAATTCCTGTTGGAGATCTCGAGTTCCTTGAAGATCACAAAGCCGTCCTGTATATAAAGGCTCATTATCCCTTTATCGAAAGGCCTGTCCCTGAGATAGGTCCTGACCGAGGGGCCACCCATTTTCCGGAGGAATTCCTTGCTTATCCTGGTCTTTTCCTTTTTGGCGCCGTAGGTCCAAAAGTCCGCTTTGCCGATAAGCCCGGACAGGCCTGCCCCTGAACCTTTCAGACTCGCAATCCCGTCAATTTTTCCCGATATGTATCCCTTTACAGGTTCTACGCTCTCTCCAAGCGTTTTCATGCTGAGCCCTTTCAGAAGGATTCCTGCCCTGTATGTGAGGCCGCCGGAGATGCCGGCAAGGGCTGAACCAAGGATCTTTCCCCCGAATATGTTAGCACTAAAACGCTCTATATGCAAAACACCGTTTTGGGTCCTTATCCTGAGAGTAATGGCATCCATGAGCCTGAAGCCGTAATCGAAGCGGCCTATGGTTAGCCTGCTTGAACCCTTGCCTGCAGGCTCCCGGGAGAGGTCGGCCGCAAGGGCGTCAAAAGCCTCCCGTTCAAAAGCAGGCAGTACGGCGGCCCCCTGCCCCTGCGGGGATTTCCCGTATGCAATCGGGACATTTCCGTTGATGGGCCCCACAGCATACTCGCTGTTTTCCCCGGTGAGCGTGAGTTCTTTTACTGCTACATTCCCGTTGACCTTCAGCTTGCCGTTGTTATAGTCGATCAGGGCCTCTGATGAGAAAGAGCCTTCCAATCCGGCATAGAGGAGGCTGTCAGGAAAAATTTCCCAGAGGGAGTCCCTGAGGTCCGCTGCCTTTACTTCCGGAATGGAGAGGGCAAGTTTCGCTGACCTGCTTTTTTCGGCGAACTTCCCTATTGTTCCTGAAAGCCTCAGCGAAAGGTTTTTTGCAGATGCATCGGTTTTCAGCTCAAGGTCCTTCCCGCTGAACCTCACCCCGGCGCTCAGCGAGAGGTCCTTCAGGACCTCCTTCCCGGCAGCGTTCTTCAGGACTGAACCTCCCGTTATCTCTGCCGAAGCATTCCCGCGGACAGACCGGGCTGAATCGATCACGCCGTCGAACGAGGCGCTTTTCAGGCTTCCTGAAAGGGTGTAGGGTGTTTTTACCAGCAGGGCAGTTGCCTGGGAGAGGGCGGACAGATCGATGTTCTCCAGGGCGGCGGTTGCCCTTAAAGGGAAAATGTCCCCCGATGCATTTCCCCGGGCCGCGAGCCGGAGTCTCCCCCCGAAGAGCCCTGTTCCGGTGAGGTGGAGGGAAAGGGTTTTCCCGTCTGATTGCGCACTTCCCGAAATTGCCCCGGCATCCCTGCCCCGGAGCACAACGTGTTTTGCAGAGAGCAGGAGATCTCCTGAAGGGGCCCCGGGCCCGGCAAGCACGCGTGCGGCAAAAGTGCAATCTTTGAGCCCGATTCCCTGTGCCGCGTATGACGCGTTCATGTTTTCTATGTCCGCCGAATACCCGCCGCTCCCGCCGGGTGTGCTGATCTTTGCCAGACTTGCCGAGGCCTTCCCCTTCTCTGTCTCGATATGCAGGTCCGAGAGGGCAAGCAACGTGCTCTTTGCGTCAACCCCTGCTTTGGCGGCAAGCCTTAGGACCGTATGATCGCCGTATCTCATCCCTTTCAATTCAAGAGAGCTCGTTCCGGTAAAGGCCTTGTCCCTCAGGCCGCCGGCAAAGCTGAAATGGGTGTCGTCCAGGTATGCGGTCCTGTTTCCCCCGACATTTACGGCAAAGGATGAGAGATCTGCAGAGCAGTCTATGGCGAGCTTTCCGGGATTCCACCGCGTATTGAGCAGGAGGCTTGTTTCAGCCGGTTTCGTGAAGAGACAGCCGCCTGCTTTCCTGATCCTCGCAGCCGCCCTGACCAGGGCGGAGGGCAGGGCGGCTGATGAAAGTTTTGCGGATGCATTGATATTTTCGATCTCCGTGCCGGCAGTTTTGAACGCGCCCCCCTGAAGCTGCACAGAGCCTGTTATTGCGGGGAGCGCCCTGAAATTGCCTGTGATGGTGAGGTCGCCGGAGGTGATGCTCCCGCTTATTTTCATGTCCCTGAGGATATTCAGAGAAGAGAGATCAAAGGCATTGATCCCGGCGGTAGCGGAATAGGAAGGTTCTTTCAGTATGTTCCTGATTACGCCTTTCAGATGCGCAGCCGTGGCATTCCCCGCGCGAAGGGACATCTCATGGACGGTAAGGGAATCGTCCGGTATGCTGAAAAAGGCTTTTGTGCTCAGGCCGGCAGTTTCAAGCTCTTTGCGGAGGAACCCTGTTCCGACGCCTTTTATCCGGATGTCCGATTGAATGCTGCATCCCTTGTCCGTATCTCCCCGGGCATGAAGGCTTGCCGCAATCACTGTTCTTTCCGTATCCACCCCGTAGTTGTCCAAAATGTTTTTGATTCCACCCGGGGCAAGGTTTTCCGCAAAGAGGGAAAGGCTGAACCTTTTCGGTTCATCCTTGAGGTATGCCCACCCCTCAAGCCCTATCCTTCCCGTGCCCTTCCACGAGGCGCTCCCCTGCATGAGGGTCTTTGTGCGGGGCGCCGGGGAAAGATTTTTTACGGAAAGGCTGATGCCGGAAATCCTGTACCGGGCATCATTGTACAGATCGAGCGCCCCGGAATCCATCGTTAACCTGTCTACCTGGTAGGCGCCGGTGGATTTCCCGGAAAAGAGGCGCCTGAACTTGTCCGCAATGTTCAATTTCCCATCACTGTTCCTCAGTAAGGTAAGCTCAGGGGAATATACGCCGATGTCTTTAAAGTGCAGCCTGCCTTTGAGGAGTTCTCCCCATTGCATGCTGATCCTGAGCCGTTTTATCTTCAGGAGCCGGCCGGCGCCGAAGCCTTCGGGGTTCCTGATGATTATATTATGCACATATAGTCCTGTTGCAAGGCTGAACGCGGCATCCTCTATTTCGACCTTTTGCCCGATCGTGGAGGTTATCCTGCCGGACACCTTCGCCAGCAGGATCTGTTTGAAATGCAGATAGCCTGCGGACAGAGCGGAGACCAGGAAGATGATTAATAATACCGCCGGGATTGCCAGGCAGGTTTTTTTGACTTTATGCGTCATGTGGTTACCTTTGCGCTTACCAAATACAAGACAGCTTAATAAAAGTTATCCCGATTTGGTATTATAAAGTATGGGCGACGAACATTTATACCAACCTCTCACAAAGGAGGACAAAATTACTGTAGTGATCTACAGGATCGGTATTGTCCTGTCGTCCCTGATTATTGCTTTTGTTGCTTACCTCTCGACCGATCCGTCCTCTTGCCGGGGGGATGCAGCTGCCGGCCTGAAATTCACCGTGCTCATCATAGCGTTGTATGCTGCCGTGGGAATGAGTGTGTTTTTCATTCACCTCTATGTGAGTTCGTTCCACAGGGCGCTGAAGAAGCTCTATTTTGCGGCGCTGGCCGCTTTGGCGGCGCTCCTTATCTCCGGAAAGGGCGATATCTTTAATATCCTTGTGCATAACCCCGCCTCTTTGCTGCTTCTGCTCCCTCTTGCGGGGTGCCTCGGGTTTATTACGGCAAAAGAGGCGTTTTGCTTCAAGCTGACAGAAGGGTACCTGCTTGCCTTTATCATGCCGCTGTACCTCGTAATCCTGGCAGCAGGGGCTATGACAGAGAGAGGGGCTTCCTACGGACTTATCCTCATCAGTGCGATGCTCATACTTTTTACTCTGAGAAAGGCATTCATGCCTCTGCATTTTGACATAGGCGATAAATCCGCATATTCCTGAAAGACCGTAATCCGTGATCCGTAATGAGTAATGAGTTTAAGGTAAAAGGACAGTTTATCTTTTGCTGATTACGGATTACGCATCACTGATTACGGTCTTTGAAAATTGACAAAACAACGGTTTAATAACTATAATTTTTCATTAATGATTTGAATCTTATAGATTAATAGGAGAATAGCAGGAGGATCTATGGCTGAAGGTATTGTTGAGCTTACAAGTGCTGCATGGGACAATGAAGTATTACAGGCAAGCGGGCTGGTGATGGTCGATTTCTGGGCGGTATGGTGCGGTCCTTGCAGAATGATCGCTCCGACAGTTGAGGAACTTGCTAAAGAATATGCCGGGAAGGTCAAAGTAGGAAAGCTGAATACAGATGAAAATCCGGATATCGCAAGCAAGTATAAAATAATGGGTATTCCTACTATCATGTTCTTCAAGGGTGGGGAGAAGGTTGACCAGGTTGTAGGCGCTGTGCCGAAGCCCCAGCTTAAGGCCAAATTAGACGCTCTCCTCGGAAGTTAATGAAAAAGCTGTTTTATTTTGTTCTTATCCTGAACGTTGCATTTTCGCTTCTTTCATGCTCGAAAAGTGAACATGGAGCGGTAAGCGGAACATCTGCTGCTGCTCCTTCTTTTACCCTGAGCGATTTGCAAAAGCATACGGTGAGTCTTGAGGATTATAAAAACAGGGTGGTCATGCTTGAGTTCTTCGCCTCATGGTGTCCCCCGTGCCGGATGTCGGCGCCTGAAATAAAATCCGTTTACGAAAAATACAAGGACAAAGGCCTTGTCGTGCTCGCCATATCAATAGACAAAGGGCCGGATGCTGAAGATGCAGTACGTTCATTCGTAAAGGAATTCGATCTTCCCTACCCGGCGCTGATGGACGACGGCAAGGCAAGCAGCCGGTACGGAGTCGTCAGCATTCCTACAAGTGTTGTCATTGATAAGCAAGGAAATATACGGAACAGGCATATTGGACTTTCCCCTGACTTTTCAACCACCTTGTCCAAGGAAGTAGAGGCGCTTTTATAATACGTAATGCGTAATCAGTAATGCGTGATGAGTCTAAAGGCAGTGAGATGTAACGGGTCTTTGTCCTTCAACTCATTACTGATCACGCATTACGTATTACGGAGGTTTTGAATATATGTTTGAGTCATTAAGCGATAAGTTGGATTCCATATTCAATAAATTAAAGGGGCGGGGACTGCTCAAGGAAGAGGACGTCGATGTCGCCCTTAAGGAGATCAGGCTTGCCCTGCTCGAAGCCGATGTAAACTTCAAGGTCGTCAAAGACTTTATCCAGCATATCAGGGAGAGGGCGGTAGGCAAAGAGGTACTGGAGAGCCTTTCCCCCGGACAGCAGGTTGTCAAAATCGTACATGATTCGCTGCGTGAGCTGCTGGGCGCTACGAACGAGCGGATCCAACTGGCGCCGAATCCCCCGACAGTCGTCATGATGGTAGGCCTCAACGGATCGGGCAAAACAACTACTTCTGCCAAGCTTGCGCGGTTCTTCAAAAAAGAAGGGAGAAGGCCGCTGCTTGCCGCTGCCGACCTCCAGAGGCCGGCTGCCATAGACCAGCTGATAACACTAGGCAAGCAGATCGATGTGCCGGTTTACTACTCGAAGGAGATAAAAGACCCGGTGCAGCTCTGCGGAAACGCAGTGAAGCAGGCAAAGCTCGACGGCAGGGATATCGTTATCCTCGATACTGCGGGAAGGCTGCATGTAAACGAAGAACTCATGGATGAATTGAAGCGGGTGAAGCAGCAGGTGAATCCCAAAGAGGTGCTGCTGGTTGCTGACGCCATGACAGGACAGGACGCGGTTACCATGGCGAAGAGCTTTAATGAGCAGATCGGCATTGACGGCATAATCCTTACCAAAATGGATGGTGATGCAAGAGGCGGTGCGGCCCTTTCGATAAGGAACATTACCGATAAACCTATAAAGTTCATAGGCATCGGCGAGAAAATCGACATGATCGAGCCCTTTTATCCCGACCGGATCGCTTCAAGGATACTGGGCATGGGCGATGTCCTTACCCTGATCGAGCAGGCGCAGCAGTCCTTTGACCGGAAAGAGGCTGAAAAGCTCCAGAAAAGGATACTGGAAGAGAGCTTTACCTTTGAGGACCTGAGGGACCAGCTGAAAAAAATACGGAGCATGGGGTCTATCGAAAGCCTGCTCAGCATGATACCGGGCATGAACAAGGCGATGAAAGACGTCAAAGTGGATGAGAAGGAATTTGTGAAGATAGAGGCCATCATCAATTCCATGACCCCTGAGGAAAGAAGGAACCATAACCTCATGAACGGCAGCAGGAGAAAACGCATAGCCATGGGGAGCGGGACGACGACTACGGATGTAAACAGGCTGGTAAAACAGTATCTGGACATGAAAAAGATGATGAAAATGTTCAAGGGAAAGAAGGGATTCCGGATGCCGAAGGGCCTGCCCTTCTGACGATCAAAAAAGAGTGCTTGCATGAATGGCATTGAATATATTAAACTTTAAAGTTCTTCTCATTAGGGCATTGCCCTAAAACTGGATAGTAAGAAAGTTATTCGGGTAGTTTCGGGGGCAGGGCGCCCTCAGAATTTTAGGAGGTGATTACTTGGTAAAGATCAGATTAACAAGGATGGGATCTCATAAAAAACCGTTCTACAGGATTATCGTGGCGGATTCTCGGGCGAGGAGAGACGGCCCGTTTGTGGAAATTATCGGGACCTATGACCCCAAAAAAGAGCCATCTGAAATAAAAGTGGACTTGACCCGGGCGAAATACTGGGTTGAGCACGGAGCGCAGCCTACGGATACCGTAAAGAGACTCTTGCAGAAAGCCGGAATTTAATACTGGACACCCCCCCAGATCTTTGGGGCATTGCTAAAACCAATATGGAGGTGCAGAGATGAAGGCATTGATCGAGACAATGGCGAAAGCGCTGGTGGATAAGCCTGAGGAAGTAAAGGTTACTGAGGTTGAAGGAGAAAAGACAACTGTTTACGAACTTAGGGTATCACAGAGCGACCTCGGAAAGGTTATAGGCAAGCAGGGAAAGACTGCACGCGCGATGAGGACCATCTTGGGAGCGGCGGGCACAAAGATCGGCAAGCGGTGTGTTCTTGAGATCTTAGAATAAAGATCCTTCAATAAATGACTTGCAAGGGGGCGTCTGGACTGAACGCCCCTTTATTTTATACATGAGGGGCGAAGGGGCGGCAGGCAAGGGTTGCAGATTAAACGGTGTTTACGTAAGTTGGCGTTATCATGGCTATCGGTTTTGATATAATTACCATTTTCCCCGAGATCATTGAGGCTTATATCGGCGAGAGCATTCTCAAAAGAGCGGCGCAGAAGGGACTGCTTGACGTAAAGGCATACAACCTCAGGGATTTCACAACGGACAAGCACAGGACGGTCGATGACTATCCCTATGGCGGAGGTTCGGGTATGGTAATGAAAGTCGGGCCCATATACAATGCGCTCAAGGCAGTAAAGGCGGACGGCGCTGAAAGATTGACCCTTATGCTGGGTCCCCAGGGCAAGACATACGATCAGGGCATGGCAGAGGCGCTCTCACGGGAGAGCAGAAGGATACTCCTGCTCTGCGGACGATATGAGGGAATAGATGAACGGGTGAGGGAGTCCCTTGTCGATGATGAGATATCAATAGGAGATTATGTCCTGACTGGTGGAGAACTGGCGGCTTTGGTTATAATAGACAGCATTGCCCGGCTCATCCCCGGTGTGCTGGGAGATGAGGATTCTGCAAAAGAGGAATCATTCACCTGGGGAATCCTCGACTATCCCCACTACACGAGGCCCCCGGAATTTATGGGAATGAAGGTGCCGCAGGAGTTGCTTTCAGGGCACCATAAGGAGATAGCTGATTTCAGGAGGAAGGAAGCGCTGAAGCGGACGTTGGCAAGAAGGCCGGATCTCCTGGAAAAGGCCGGTTTAAGCAAGAGGGATTCTGAGATATTAAACGAGCTTTGCTCACATAAAACAGGAACTGAGGATCTTGAGGAGGAAAAATGAATTTGATACATGCTGTAGAGGAAGGTTTCAAGAGAGAGATTACGCCTTTTAACATCGGAGATACGGTCAGAATGCATGTAAAGGTCGTTGAGGGCGATAAAGAGAGGCTTCAGCCTTTTGAGGGTGTAGTGATTTCGAGAAAGGGAAGCGGCATCAAAGAGACCTTTATGGTCAGGAAAATTTCCTTCGGTGTAGGAGTTGAAAGGGTGTTCCCTGTGCACTCCCCGTCAATTGATAAAGTGGAGGTTCTCAAAAGAGGCGACGTGAGTAAGGCGAAGCTCTATTACCTCAGAGGGAAGAAGGGCAAGGACGCAAAGGTAAAGGAGCTGTCACGGGAAGTTAAAAAGTAAAGGAGTACGTTTCAATCCCCTGCCGGCCGGCAAAGGATTGAGATTGCCGGGCCCGTGATATTGGGCCCGCAATGACGGGGTTCCTGAAGCAATCCGTCTTTTTCCCGCCGGGCGTTTTTGATATTACGAGTTAAAAGGATGGTGTATGGGCTCCCGGAATATCCCGAAGAGAGCTGCTCAGAAATGTTCTTTCGGAGACCCTTATGCGCATGATGAGTCCGTCAGGAAAAATGGGTTCGGCCTCATCGCCGGTGTGGACGAGTCCGGGAGAGGGCCGCTTGCAGGACCGGTCGTAGCTGCAGCAGTAGCCCTGCCGCAGGGAATCGTCATCCAGGGCGTAAGGGATTCAAAGATAGTCCCTGCGGCTGAAAGAGAGCGCCTTTTCTGGGAAATCATGGACCATGCCGTCGATGTCGGCGTAGGCATAGTCGATGCGGAAGAGATCGACAGGATCAATATCCTGTGCGCCACAAAACTGGCGATGCACAATGCAATAACGGCTTTAGCGAACAGGCCTGATATCATTCTCATCGATGCCCTCCAACTCCCCTCAATACCGATACGGCAGATGCCGCTTATCAAAGGTGATGCAAAAAGCGCCGCAATTGCGGCTGCCTCCATAATTGCCAAAGTAATCAGGGATAAAATTATGGCTGAGTACCATATCCTGTACCCGCGCTATGGGTTCGACAGGCATAAGGGCTATGGGACCAGAAAGCATCTCGAGAGCATAAGAGAGCACGGGCCCTGTCCAATACATAGAAAGAGTTTCCGGAAGGTGCTGCCGCTGGAACTGCCGTTTTAAATAAGTCCTATAGGCCGTATGAGACTTATAAAACAGATTAAGGAGGGATGATGGAAAGAGAGAGAATCGACGAGGCGCTCGAACTCCTGTGGGTACTGGGTGAGGAAGGGTATGATGATATCAAGAGATTTAAGTTGAGTTCCGATGACCCGGATGTCGGGATGCTGACCGATACACTGCAAAAGGAAGGCCTGGCCGAGGTCGGGGACAGCGCCATAAAATTCACGGAAAAGGGCAAAAAAATCGCCAGGGGCCTGATCAGAAGGCACCGCCTTGCGGAAAGGCTGTTTACCGATGTCTTCGACCTCTCGAAGGACGTGGTTGACGAAGATGCCTGCAAGATGGAGCACATCCTGAGCGAAGAGCTTACCGACAGCGTATGCACTTTTCTCGGGCATCCCCCGGCCTGCCCGCATGGAAAGCCGATCCCGAGGGGGGAATGCTGCAAAAAGTATAAAGTCGATGTCCAGCCCGTTGTTGTAAGGCTCCCGGAATTCGAAGTGGGGCAGCAGGGGAAAATAGTCTTCATCACCCCCTCCGATGCCTCGAGAATAAGCCGCCTGAGTTCAATCGGCGTGATCCCCGGCGCCGTCATCAGGCTGGTACAGAGGAGACCCTCTGTTGTGCTCCAGATTGACGAGACGACCATTGCAATAGACCCCGAGCTTGCACGGGAGATATTTATCAAAAAGACAGTAACGAGTAACTCTAAAGACAGTAACAAGTAACAAGTAACAAGTTAAAGACTAACGACAAAGACTTGTCACTGTCTTCAGATCCTTTACTCGTTACTCGTAACTCGTCACTTGTTACTGCCTTC